>JAFRVD010000048.1 GCA_017441825.1 Lachnospiraceae bacterium | reverse complement strand
GTACAGGAAGAACTCGCTCTGGCGGATCTTGCCCTGCGGGCCGCCCAGCCTGTGAAGATAATCGTAGATGGTCACGATCTGGTCCGTGGTATACGGCGCACGGGACTGCTGTCCGTCGCGGAACGTCGTATCCGTGATCCAGATATCGTCCGGCATGCTGTGCGGAACGACACGGTCGTTGAAAGCGATCATCGGGATCTCGTCGTACGGGAAGAGATTCCGGAATACGCTCGGCTCGTCGACCTCGACCATCTGGTACATCGTTTCCTCGATCTGCAGCAGGTTCGAATGTTTGTCACGGAAAACTTTTCTTTCAACTGGCATGTTTTTCATCTCCTCATTTGTGCTACAGAACTGCGGCGGACCGTTTCGCCCGTTCTGCCTCCGCGGTCCTCAGGGCGGCCTCCTCTGCCTCCTTCAGGATCCCGGCGTCCGTATAGATGTCTCCAAGGCGGAAGGTGAGGCCTCCGCTCTGGCGGATCCCGAAGAAATCCCCGGGTCCGCGGAGCTTTAAGTCCTCCTCCGCTATATAGAAACCGTCGTTGGAGTTCTTAAGGATCTCCAAACGCTTCCTGCTTTCTTCACTGTCCGTTGTATCGAGCAGAATACAGTAGGACTGTTCTTTTCCGCGGCCCACGCGGCCCCGGAGCTGATGGAGCTCCGCAAGTCCGAACCGCTCCGCGTTTTCTATAAGGATCACTGTGGCGTTCGGAACGTCGATCCCGACCTCGATCACCGTAGTGGATACGAGCACCTGGATCTCGTTCCGCGAAAAGGCTTCCATCAGGGCGTCCTTTTCATCGTTCGAAAGCTTCCCGTGCATGTACTCGACACGGACCTCCTTCGGCAGCGCATCCCGGAGCTTCTCCGTGTACTCCACTACGTTTTCACCCCCGGACGCCTCCGATTCCTCCACAAGAGGGCAGATCACGTACGCCTGCCGCCCCTCCCGGACCTGTTTTTCAATAAAGCTCCAGGCGTTCCTGCGGTAGTCCGTGCCCACCAGCGCGTTCTTTACGGGCAGCCGCTCCGCGGGCTTTTCGTCCATCACGGAGATGCTCAGGTCTCCGTACAGGATAAGCGCCAGCGTCCGCGGGATGGGCGTCGCGCTCATGACGAGCGTATGCGGGGAATGGCCTTTTTCAGACAGCGCCTTCCGCTGGTTCACTCCGAAGCGGTGCTGCTCGTCCGTGATAACCAGTGCGAGATCCTCGTAGCGAACCTTTTCCTGGATGAGCGTATGCGTACCGATCACGACGTCCGCCTGATGTGCGGCAATACGGTCATATTTTTCCTTCTTTTCCGACGCCTTCATGCTGCCGGTGAGAAGCTCGAGCGTGATTCCGAGCCCGTATTTTTCGGAAAGCTCCCTGAAGTTCTCATAATGCTGCCGTGCAAGCACTTCCGTGGGCGCCATGAGTGCACTCTGGTAGCCGGAAAGCGCAGTCTCGTACATCGCAAGGAACGCGACGATCGTCTTTCCGGACCCCACGTCTCCCTGCACGAGCCTGTTCATCACGGACGGGCCCGACATGTCCTCCCGGATCTCGCGAAGAGTCCGCTTCTGCGCATTCGTGAGCGCATACGGAAGCTTCTCCGTCAGCCGGTCCGTGAGGTCGTCCTCCTGGACCACGTAGTGGTTCGGCTCCGCCTCCTGGTCCTCCTTCATCCTTCTCACGTTCAGGATGAACCGGTAGAATTCCTCAAAAACGAGGCGGCGCCTTGCAGGAAGGAGCTCCTCCTTCCCCGGCGGGAAGTGGATCACCCGGACTGCATCTGAAAGCGGCATGAGTCCGTATTCCGAAAGAAGCGCCTGATCCAGCGTCTCCGGGATCTCTATGCCGGCAGACAGGATCTGCCCGACTGCCGAAGAGATCGCTTTAACGGTGAGCCCCGCCGTGAGACGGTAAAGGGGCTGGAGCGACCGCATCTTTTCCGCGTACTCCGGAAGCTTATAGATCTTTGGCTGCTCCATCCGCCTTCCGGCGCCGTATCCCCCGAGCTTTCCGCGGAACACATACTGCGCGCCGGGCTTCAGTGAATTCCGAAGGTACGGCATGTTGAACCACGTAAGCCGGAGCACCGCCCCGGTCTCATCCCGGATCACGGTCTCCGTGATCACGAATTTCTTCACGTGCCGCACGGCCGGGACCTGTGTGATGACGCCCCGGACAGACGCGAGATCCCGCTTCCCGGCTTCACGCACGGTCACAGGCTCGTCAAACGTCTCATAGCCCGACGGATAGTAAAAAAGCAGGTCCCCTACGGTACGGACACCCAGCTTTTCATAGCATTCAGCGCTCTTTGCGCCGATGCCCTTCACCGTCCGGATACTGTCCTCCAGCGTCACTTTCCCTCTGCTCTCCTTCTTACCTTACAGCGTGCCCCGGTCTTCTTCTCCGAAGGCCGGGGCAAAAGCGCCCGATATGGCTCCGCGCACACGGTCCGCGCTAATACGCGGAACACGGATCATTCTACTGATACGATATAGTAATAGACCGGCTGTCCGCCGTAGTGAAGCTCCACCTCGGCTTCTCCGCATATGGCTTCGATCTCCCGGGTAAGAGCTTCCGCGTCTTCCCGGGATACGTCTTCGCCCTGATAGATGGTGACAACGCTGCTGTCTTCATTGACCGCTGCAGCCACAGCCTGCTTCACGACCTCGGAAATATCCGGGCCCGCGGCAGCGATCCCGCCGTCCGAAATGGCCATATAATCGTCCTTGTGGACTTCAACACCGTTCAGCACGGTATCCCGGATGGCGTACGTCACTTCAATGGTCTTCACCGCGCCGAGTTCTTCCTTCATGACCTCCAGATTGTCCTCCGGCGTCATTTCCGGCACGTAAGTCATGAGACAGAAGATGCCTTCCGGAATGGACTTCTCCGGGACGACCAGGACGTTTTTGTCCTCGGTCATCTGTGCAGCCTGGGTGGCGGCAAGGATGATGTTCTTATTATTGGGAAGCACGAACACGGTGTCCGCGTTCACACTCTTCACTGCGGAAAGGATGTCATCCGTACTGGGGTTCATGGTCTGGCCGCCGCTGATCACGCAGTCCGCGCCCATATCCTTGAAGATCCCCGCGAGGCCTTCGCCTGCGCAGACGGCCACAAATCCGACGTCCTTCCGGGGCTCTTCATGGTCCGGCTTCACAGTGCCGCTCTCCGGAAGGCCCTGCGCCTTCCCGTCCACGTACTCCACGTTCTTGAACAGGCGCTCTTCGTGTTCGAGGCGCATGTTGTCGATCTTGATGGACGAGAGCGATCCGTAGTTCAGCGCGCGCTGGATGGCAAGGCCCGGGTCGTTCGTGTGGACGTGGACCTTCACGACGCCGTCGTCGGCCACAAGGACCAGAGAATCGCCAAGAGATTCCAGGTACTGCCTGAAGTCCGCCTCATCCGCGTCTCCGAAACGGGGAGCGTCGATGATGAATTCCGTGCAGTAGCCGAACTTGATGTCCGAGGTCTCGAGATTTGAGGTATCCACGCGGACTTCGCCGGAGCTCATGTGCGCTCCCGGCGTCACAAGCGGCAGGCGGTTAATATCGACCTTTTTCCCGAGAAGCACGTCCAGGCACTCATGCATGATGACCATGAGGCCCTGTCCGCCCGAATCCACCACGCCGGCCTGCTTTAAGACAGGCAGAAGCTCGGGAGTGTGGGCTAGCGCTTCATCGCCGGTACGGACGACTTCCGAGAAAAACGCAACGCCGTCCTCGCTTTCCTTAAGCTCATCGGCTTTCTGCGCCATCTCCTTCGCGACCGTAAGAATGGTGCCCTCCTTGGGCATCATGACGGCCTTGAAGGCGCTTTCCGTGGCGCGCTGGAACGCTTCTGCTGCGTCCGGCACCGTGATGATCTCAAGCTCCCGGACAGACTTCGTGAAGCCGCGGAGGAGCTGTGAAAGAATGACACCGGAATTTCCGCGGGCACCCCTTAAGGACCCCGTGGAAATGGCCTTGCAAAGCGTCTCCATGCTGTTGTCCGTGCTCTCCTGAACTTCCCTGGCCGCGGACATGATGGTCATGGTCATATTGGTCCCCGTGTCGCCGTCCGGCACCGGGAACACATTGAGTTCATTGATCCATTCCTTTTTTTCGTTTAATGCACACGCTGAAGAAAGGAACATGTTCTTCAGAAATACTGCGTCTATTCCTGTCAATTGATGTTCCTCCTCAGTCTATGACGCGGACGCCTTCCACGTAGATATTGATCTTATCTACCGGAAGCCCCGTAAAATGCTCTACATGATACGCTACATTTTCCATCAGGTTGTCTGTGACAGCCTGGATGCTGACGCCGTACGCGACAATGATATGAAAATCGATCGTGATCCGGTTGTTTTTCACGCTGACAGAAACACCCTTCATCAGGCGGTCGCTCTTCAGGATCCTGTAAAAGCCGTCCTTCAGGCTGACTGCGCCCATTCCGACGATCCCAATGCACTCCATGGCTTTCATGCCTGCGTACTGGGCGATCACGTCAGGATTGATCCGCACGGTTCCGAGTGCTTTCTCTTTCGTTTCATCCATTGTGAGATCTCCTTTTTTCCGGCAGATACCCGGATTCTGCTAAACACATGTCAAAATATTGTATCACAAAATCAGAATCTCGTCCATACCTGCATTTCATTTTCCCCGCGGTTGGCCCACATATAGTACGGAATGTACGTCAGCGTGACCGCTTCTTCCGCCGATGTCCCGTGAAGCGGCACATATAGCGCGGAGGACTCGGGCCGTACGTCCCGGACACCCGGCACCAGCAGCACGCGCGCCGGTACTCCCGCGATCTCCCGGACCTCGCTCCGGATCTCCGCGGCCTTATCCGGGCACACCCTGAGAAGGTGGAGGTCCTTGCCGTTGTCCGCTTCCTCTAAAGCATAGACCCACGGACCGTACATGAGTGCGGTCTTTCCCTGGTCCTCGCGGACACGCGGATCCGCGGCCATAAACACCGGTTTAAACGTGAATGTGAGGGTGACGGGCCCGTTCTCAAGGTCCTCCCCCGAAACGCGGATATAGCCGTCTTTTACGTCAAATTCGGACACGTCGCGGCCATTGACGGACGTTTCACAGGACCACCCGGGGATCCGGAGCATCAGCGCAAATTCCTCCGGCGCGTTCTCCGCGCTGAACTTCACTGTCCACCTGCCGTCTTCTTCGGTCTTCTCTTCCGTGATCACGACCTCCCGGCCGTTGACGTCTTTCACATAGCGGCTGCTCATGTAGAGATGGGCAAACAGCGTATCCTCGTTCTCCGTAAAGGCGTAGGAGCCTACAGACCCGAGCATCCGCGCGATGTTCGGAGGACAGCAGGCGCAGCCGAACCACTTCTGGCGGACCGGCTTCACATGGGCCTTCCGCTCGTCAAAATGGCAGGCTCTCGGAAGCACTTCCAGCGGATTGACATAGAAGAAGCTCTTGCCGTCCAGCGCCATGCCGGAGATGATGCCGTTATACAGGCATTTCTCCATGACGTCCGCGTATTCAGCCTTGGGCGCCATCTGGAGCATCCGGCGCGCGAAGAACACGAGGCCGATGGACGCGCAGGATTCCGCGTAGACCGTATCGTTCGGCAGGTCGAACGGGAACGAGAAAGCTTCCCCGATGTGGGTCGCGCCTACTCCGCCCGTAATGTACATCTTTTCGTGAGTGGTGCTGTACCAGAGCTTCTCACAGGCTTCCGCGAGGGATTCATCCTCCGTTACGCGGGCGATGTCCGCCATGCCGCTGTAAAGGTACATTGCGCGGACCGCATGGCCGACGGCTTCGTCCTGAAGACGGACCGGCTTGTGCGCCTGGTAGTATGCGTTCCTCGAATTCAGGAGCTGGCCGTGGTCGTCCCGGGACCCGTTCCGCTTCGCTTCCATGGCAAAATAGCTGGGCTCCTGTCCGCGTTCGTCGATGAAATAGCGTGCAAGCGCAAGACACTTCGGGTCATTCGTGATCTCATAGAGCCTGACGAGCGCCAGCTCCGCCACCTCGTGTCCGGGGTAGCCGCGCTTCTTGCCCTCTTCCGGACCGATCTTTTCACTGATATAATCGGCATATCTTTTCGCGACTTCAAGGAGCGTGCCGTGCCCGGTCGCTTTGAAATAAGCCGCGGCTGCCTCCGCGAGGTGGCCGAAGCAGTATAATTCGTGGTTGTCGCGCAGGTTCGTAAATTCCCTGTCGCGGCCGTTCAGGATATAATAGGTGTCGAGGTAGCCGTCGTCGGCCTGGGCATCGCGGACGATATCGATCGCTTCGTCACAGCGCTTCATAAGCTCCTCATCCGGGTGCTGCATGAGGGAATACGCCACGGCCTCGACCCACTTATAGAAATCCGAGTCCTGGAAAAGGAAGCCGAAGAATTTGTCCTCCGGGACGTTGTCGGGATCGTCCGGCAGGACCTCGAAGCCGGGGTTTCCGAAGACCGGGGCCTTGAAGTCCGGATCCTCGTGTGAACGCTTCTTAAGAAGGCCTGCTGCCCTGAAGTTATGCATGCTGAAGCTTGGCGCGGCATCCTTGACGCGGTCGTTCAAGGCTTCCCACTGGTACGGGATAACTTCCGTGCGTACGAGCTCCATCTCCTTTTTCCAGAACCCGTCGCTTACGTCAAGCTTTTTAAGATCCGCAGGCATGCTGAAATTTTTCCTGTCCATGATGACCCCCTCGTGATAAAATATGAACACGGCTTTGTGTTGTTTTAAGCCGCCGTAACGCTGATAATATCTTATCAGATGGCCCTGTGAAATACAATCGACAAAACAACTGAATAATTCGCAAAAAAGGGCTTGCATTTTCAAAAGCTTTCTGATAAAATACTTCTGTTGCTTTGAAAAAGACATCAGGCGGAAGCCGTAACGAATAGAAGGAGGTGCGAGGAAATGGCGAGGTGTGCTGTTTGCGGAAAAGGAGCTCATTTTGGTATTCAGGTCAGCCATTCTCACAGAAGGACCAACAGAATGTGGAAGTCCAATGTGAAATCTGTCCGTGTTAAGACAGACAACGGCGGCGTTAAGAGAGTATACGTATGTACTTCCTGCTTACGTTCCAACCTGGTTGAACGCGTTTGATCTGTATAGAATGTCGAAAGGGACCGCTTCATGAAGCGGTCCCTTTTTTGTGCCTTCTCCTTGAGGAGAAGGTGGCCCGAAGGGCCGGATGAGGTGTCACGAAAAGGCCGCCCTTCGGGGCGGCCTTACATTATTATAACGTCCACCCGTGGCCCAGGTCCGTCGCCTTCGCGCTGGCCGTACGGTCATCACGGTCCGGCATGAAGAAATCGATGTTCACGACCACACTGTTGCCCACGTTCTTCGTGGAATGGACAACGTTCGGGGGAATGCAGGCAAAGGAGCCCGGAGACAGGACGAACGACTTGCCGTCCATGGTCAGCTCCATGTATCCGCTCTGGACATAAGTGATCTGCTCCGCGGGATGCGAATGAGGCGCAGCGCCCGTTCCCGGCTGGTCTTCCCAGTACTGGACACAGCACTTTTCGTCCGGCTTCCATACGCAGGACTTCACGCCCTCGTCAAAAACCTGCCATTCGGCTTCATTAATATCAAAAGGCAGCTGGATCATAAGTGAAACCTCCTTTTAGTCGATGATCTTAGAAAAATATAGCACATGTCCCTGAGAGTGTCAATGAAACTCCCCTCTTGAGGCGCCGCTCGCAACTCCCCTCCGGATGATCCCCGGACTCCCCTTCTCAGGGGTCCTCCGGCTCCTCCGGATTTTCTTCATAATACGTATCCAGATAATACGTGAGATACTTCATCTTGTCATTCCCGAAGGTCGCCCACAGCTCCGTATGCTGACTCACGTAATCCGTCAGGACAAAGTCCTCGGAAGCGCGCGTATTCGACGCTATTCCATATTCCAGGTAATGCTGCAGGAGCGCGCCGGGACTCGAGCCGAAATAATACACTACGTCCGGGCGGCGCTTTGCGTAATACTCAGGATCAAACACAGGCGCGAAATACGCGAGGAGGTCCTCCGTTCTGACAACACCGTATCCGTTACCCTTCAGGATCTCTCCCCTCTTATAGAGCTGCACCTCCGCGGGATAAAAGACTTTGGCCCGCGCCGTGAGCCAGTCGGACATCGCCGAAACGTTCTCCTCAAACGTCCCGAGAATGACGTCGCCCTTCACTGATTTAGTGCCGAGTACCGTCGGATACCGCCTGTAATTCATGGCGGCGGAATCCTTGATCTCCTCACACAGCACGTCGATGTACTCCGGCACCCTGCGGAGGATCGGCAGATACGTCTCCCGGTACAGTTCGTCCACAAGGAGGACAAATTCCTCATACGTACAAAGAAGCGCGAACAGGTCCGTCTGCTTGTTGTAGGTCGATCCTCTAAGCGCGAGGAAATTCGTATCCGCACTGTCCCCCATGTTGTTCATGCAGGTATCAAAGTCCCAGACCGGCCCCGCGTGGATCAGGTCGTCTTCCCCGTCGATGTACATGAAGAGCCCCGTCGCGATGATCTCCTTGTTGAGCAGCATCTCGTTGATGAGATAGAGCTCGGCAAAGGATTCCATATCGGCGATCTCAGTGAGCTCCTCCCAGGGTGTTCCCACCGTGTGGAGGCCGAACTCCAGCGCCTCGAACTTTTCCTTGAAGATCTCAGCCGGCGCAACGGAGCCCTTGCTCACGGCGTCCTTCACGGAGACGTAGGCCCCTGTCACGTCCGACTGGAACCAGACGTCCTTGTCCATGTAAAAGTAGTTGTCGAGCTCCATAAGGACGCCGTTCCTGTCGCGTAAGTCCAGGCGCTCCGGGGAAACCTCTGTCTTTTCTACGAGGAGATAGAGACCCCTGTAGTCTCCGTTGATCCAGACGTCCGCAAAAGTACAGTCCGGGGACCAGGGGAAGCTCCCGGCCTTCGCGATCTCATAGGCGATGCGGTTCTTCATGAGCGTGCCGTCGTTCGCGTTCGCGATGAGGCACCACGACTTCGCTTCCGCCATGCCGAACACGGACGTTTTCTCAGAAAGCTTCAGCGCGTAGCCGCGCTTGTCAAAATAGCCCCAGGATGAGTTGCCGCGTCCGTGGAACGTGACGTTACTGTCGGTAAGGCAGTACTCGGGATGCTCGGGATCCACGAACGTCACTGTATTCCCGGTGAACTCCAGGCTTTTATCTGCGTGTACGTCTTCGAGTTCCGCGTCCGCAAGCGTTATGAACACAGCCGGAACGGAGGAGCTGAGGACCGTTACGGTATACTCCGTCCTGTCCGACATTTTCAGCGTGAATTTGAGGCCGTTCGTGTTCGGGATCGTGAGGGTCTTCTTCACCCGGTCGAGCTTCCCGACAGAGACCGATGCCGGCCTGCCGCCCGTGTAGCTAAGCTCGAGCTCCTCCTCCGTATATCCCGGAGGGACAAAGACCGTATAGCTTGACCTGTTGAGGAAGCCCTTAAGCGTGCCGTATTCGGTCGTAAGGAGGAGCGCAAATTCCTCTTCCTCCACCGAACCTCCTGTTTTCATGAGGGATTCCGTTTCGCCGAGCCCTTCCGCACGGGAATGCACCGGCAGAAGCAGGCACAGGGCCGTTGCCAGGATGGTAAACAATAGTCCTTTTTTCAGAACATTCATCAGTAAGCGATTCTCTTTTCGTTATATCCGTGTTCGATATAGTGCTTGTAATAGGCTTTCCAGTTGTTTCCGAACGCTGCCTGAAGGTCCGGGTAGTTCGCCTTGTACGTCTCTACGTTGAAGGTGCTTATGGCCTGCCTTGCCTCGTCCATGCCGTGATTCAGGAAATGGGTGAAGGCCTTCTCCTTGTTCGTCCCGAATGCCGCGCGGAGATCTGCGTATTTATTGAGATAATAGTCCGCGTCAAAGACGAGCGAATAGACACCAACATCCAGGGTGCTGCCGGGATCGTCGCCAGGTTCATCGCCCGGTTCATCGCCCGGTTCATCACCGGGATCGTCTCCCGGGTCATCGCCGGGATCATCGCCCGGTTCATCGCCCGGTTCATCGCCGGGATCCGCTCCCGTCCCGCTGCCGTCGTCATAACCTATGTACCCGTTTGCTCTTCCCGTGTCCAGGTAATGATGGTAGTATCTGACGTAATCCGTGCCGAACTGTTTTTTCAGCTCCGGGTACTTCTCCATGTAGAAGTGGACGTCAAAGCTTTCGGAAGCGACTCTGGCCTCCTTCATACCGTTGGAGATGAAGTGCTGGAACGCCTTCTTTTCATTCGTCCCGAAGGCCGCCCGGAGGTCCGGATATTTGTCAAGATAGTATTTCGCGTCAAAGACCGGGCTGTAGTCCCTGCCGTTGTACACAAGGCTTACGGTACTTTCCGAGGACCCGCCGGACGAAGGCGTGTCCTGGTTATCCAGGGAATTCCCGATGTACTGCGGTGTGGATGAACCCGCACGTCCCTCCGCGTAACCGCAATCGATGTAGTGATCCACGTAGAGACGGTTATTGTTGCCGAACGCCGCACGGAGGTCCGCGTACCGGGACTTGTAATAATTGATATTAAAGTTCCGGATGGCCTGCCGGCCTTCATTGATGCCGTTGTTCAGGAAGTGTGAAAGGAGCACCGCGGGATTCGACCCGAGCGCCGCCTTCACGTCCGGATTTTTCGCGGCATAGTATTCCGGGTCAAAAACCAGCTTGTAGCGTTTTAAAAGCGCATCGCTGTCGACGATATCGCCGCCCTGTCCTCCGATTTGTGCCGATGATCCGCCCGTTCTCACGATGGGCACATAGGAGCTGATCCTCGCAGACAGCCAGTTATAGATGGAATCAACATTGGCCTTATACGTCGGATAGATATACTCTCCCGTTGCGACAGTCGTACCGAGGACCGGCCACCTGATATAATTCATGTCCGCGGAAGCCGTAAGCTCACTGTACCACGCGGAGATCTTCCCGAGCATCGCCTGCATGTCGGCTTTGTAGCGGCTGTTGTACAGGCTGTTCACAAGGTTCACGAACTCCTGGTAGTACGAAAGGCACATGAAGATATCCGACTGCGTGGAGAATGTGGTCCCGTAATAGATGAGATAACTCTTGGAAGGGCTGTCGTTCTGATAGTTCATGCATTTGTCAAAGTCCCAGACCGGTCCCATGTGGATCAGGTCCGAGTCCCCGTCCATCCAGAAGAAAAAGCTCGAAGTGAGGACTTCCTTGTTCAGCATGATATCATTGACAAGGTACAGGTCCGCAAACGACTGTACGTCAGCAATAGCGGCGATCTCGCTCCACGGTGCCCTTCTGTGCAGCTTCGTTTCGAGCGTCTCAATGGCTGTCTTAAAAGCCCGAAGCCCTTCCGAACTGTCCTCGTTCACGGCGTCTTTCTGCACATAGAAATTTCCGGTCACGGAGGACTTGAAGTACAGGTCTTCATCTGCGTAGAAAACATCGTCCTGCTCGATCAGGACGCCCTTTTCGTCCGTCAGGTTAAGGCGCGTCTTGCCGATCTCGATCTTGTCCGTCACGAGGTAAAGTCCCTGATACTCGCCGTTGACCCAGAGGTCCGCGAAATGCGCGGAGGGAGTGAACGCCAGAGAAGAACCGGAGGAGAGCTCATACGCGATCTTGTTCTTCATCATGGAACCATCGCCGGCGCTGGGCACGAGGACCCACTTTTTGGCCGCGCCGCCTCCGAAGAGCGCCGTCTTCTTGTCAAATTTGATCTGGTAGCCCTTTTTCTCAAAGTACTGCCAGGAAGAATTCCCGCGGCCCTTGAACTCCGCGGACCCGACGTCTAAATTATATGCAGCATTCGAAGGATCCGAAAGGGTCACGTAGGTCCCTTCGGCCTTCAGGCTTCTGTCTGCGTGGATATCGGCGAGCGTGTAGCCGGTGAGCCATACGGACAGGCTCGGAACCGAGGACTGCATGATGCACACAGTCCTTGTGGCGCCGCCTGAAAGCGTAAATATAATCCTGTCACCGTGTGAAAAAGCCCCGGTCACGTTCTTCGCCGATGTATTGAGTGTCCCTTTGGAAACAGCCGTCACGCTGCCGTTATAGTAGATGGTCAGCGCGGAAAGCGGGTAGCCGTTCGGGACAAACAGGTAGTACACGCCGCCGGTCACGTAGCTCTTCACCGCGCCATATGAGGTCACGACATGCGCGCTGAACGCGTCCGTTACCGGTACAAAGCTGTTGTTCGCGGTGATTCCCGTATTGAAGGTCTCGGGGCCGATTGGATCAATGGGAAGCTCGGGGGCTTCTGTGTCTTCCGGGGTATCCGGCACTTCCGCCTCTGCAGGTTCTTCATCCTGAGGGCCTTCCCGGGTATCAGCTTCCTGAGTATCTGCCCCTTCTTCATCAGTCTCCTGCATATCCTCCTGAGGCTCAGCATCCTCCGGGCCGGCTTCCTCAGCCCCGGAATAAGCTTCTCCCGTGACCTCAGCTGCTTCTTCCATGGCAGAGACCGGGATCCCAAGCACCATGACAAGAGCCAGAATAAGCGCCAGGAAGCCCGTCAGGCGTTTCATGTGTTTCTTTTTCATATTCGCTGCCCCTTCATCACTTTACTGCCTGTCCGGTGCTGCCGGCGGCAGAGAACACTGTCCGTCACTGATGAAAAAATACAGTTACAGTTCCACGTCATAGCTCACGAACGCGAGACGTCTGGAATCCGGCGCCCAGGAATTCACGTTGATGGAACCCTGTCCGCCAAAGAAGCCGATGAGCTTCTTATGATTCGCGCCGTCCGGATCCATGATCCAGAGCTCTACATGCATATTTGAAAGGTGCTCGCTCGGCAGGAGCTCGCCCTTTTTGTACACGATACCAACGACCTTCTTCCCGTCCGGAGAAATGTGGCCGAACCAGTTGTTCTGCTCCTCGAAGGTGAGCTGCGTTTGTTCGGACCCGTCCGGCCGCATGCGCCAGACCTGCATGAGCCCTGAACGCGTGCTGATATAGTAGATCCACTCGCCGTCAAAGGAAAATTCGGGCCCGTCGTTGAAGCCTTCCGTTGTGAGCCGCGTCTCTTCCCCGCCCTCGGGGCCGATGCCGTACACGTCCACATGGAGCTCGCCGCCGACCTCGCGGAACGCGCAGTACACGAGCATGCTGCCGTCCGGCGACCACCCGTGCAGGTAGCTGGGCGTCTTCTCCGTGAGAAGCTGGGCCTCGCCGCCCGCAATCGGCACCTTATAGATCCGCGAGCCGCGGACGTCCTTCGACCCGGACGACACGGCGATCCACTGTTCGTCATAGGACACCACGTGGTCGTTGTTGCAGCTTATGGCCTCGCCGGTGTCGATGTGCGTGCTCTCCAGGGTCTCAAGATCGAATTTCCAGATCTTTCCTTCGGAATTATAGATGAGGGCGTTCTCGTTCCGGAGCCAGTTCGGGGCCTCGATGACCTTGTCGAACCGCTTCAGGACCTTGACCTCACACGTCTCCGTGTCCAGGATATTCAGATAGGATACGGAGTGGTCGCGCATGTTGCTGAGCGAATTCAGGTACCGGAGGGATGCTGTAAGGTCCCCCGGGAACTCATGATACACGTCCTGGTCCACCACCAGCATGCAGCCGTTCGCACGGCCGAACTGAAGGGCGTCTCTCGTATGTACGCTTCCCGCGCCGATCGGCACGTCTTCCCTGTCCTCTCCCGGCTTCACGAAATCCTTGAAGTGGACCGAAGCGATGCGGGACTCGTTCTTCGCGAGGAACTGCGTGAGGCACGCGCCGCCGGCTTCCGCCCAGCCGATATCGACCTGCATCCTTAAGGCGCCCAGACAGATATCCGTAAAATATTCATATGCGGACCTGCCGGCGACCTGGGCTTCGATGTCCGCCTTCCCGTTATGTAAGAGGAGCTCTGTGCCGCATTCCGCGAGGACGTCCGCTGCGGCCCGCACCTTGAAGGCTGCTTCCTGCAAAGCAACCGGGTCGGCCGAAGGAACCTGAATGACAAAGTAGCGGATGCCGCACTCCTTCGCGAGGTCTGCCATGACCGGCGCGTCTTTCTGAAGGTCCGCCGAGCCTACGTGGCACGACTGGACCGAGAGCCCCAGTTCTTTGATAAAAGGCATCAGTTCACGGAGCTTGTCCACAGGCCAGAACGTGTTCGGAACCGGGTTTTCTCCGGAAAGAGAGACGCAGGGCTCCACAAAAAGCGCGCCGGCGTCCCGGACTGCCGTGAGGATCTCCCGGATCTCCAGGTCTCCTTTACTGCATAAGCCATAAAGCTGTACACCAATGATCATGAATGCTCCTTTCTTCCGGTCGTTCGCCGGTATACAGACGTGTCTCTTATTACAGGATCATGCACTCGCCGGGAGTGAAGATCTTATAGCGCATGCCGGGCGCGTACTGTTCGACGCCGGCAGGGATCCAGGACGCTGGGATCGAGTTCGCGCGGAACAGGTCGAAGTGCATGGGGATGAACATCCCGGCTTCGGCCTCCTCTGCGAACAGGACCGCTTCCTCGAGCGTCATGTTGCCGATGCAGTTCGCACGAAGCTTATAGTAGCTCCTGCCGTTTACGGGCAGCATCGCGACGTCGATCTTACCGACCTTTTCCTTAAGGCCGTCGTATATGCAGCAGTCGCCTGCGTGATAGATGGTCGTCCCGGCCAAAGTCAGCTTAAAGCCCATCTCGCAGTAGTCGCCGTTCTCGTCCTGGTGAAGCTCCTCGTGCGCCGATGCCAGCGGCTCGACCACTACATCGCCGAAATCAAGCACTTCCCCTTCACGCGCCGGAATGATCCGCTCCTCCGGGACGCCGCATTTTGCAACACGCTTCGCGAACGGCGCGGGGATGATAAACCGGGTCTTTTCATTAAGGGATGCGGCGGCCGCGAGAGTCTCCGGATCCGTGTGGTCGCTGTGGTCGTGCGAGCACAGAACGTAGTCAAGGAAATCGAGCTCCTCAGGGCGAATGGGCGCCGGATAGTTCCTGCCCCAGGCTGAGGTGCCATCGCTGACCTGACCTGTCAGGTACCCGTCGATCATGACGTATTTCCCGCGGCATTTCAGGATAAAGCCCTCCTGCCCGAGATAGAAAAAGCCGATCTGGCTGTCTGTGAGCTCCAGTTTCAGGATCTGTTCTTTCATGGCTGCCTCCATCCTTTGTTATATTAATCCCTCTGATAAAAAACGGGGAGGCACCCGCTGTTTTTGCTTCTGTCTCCCCGTTTCTCAATATACAGTTTTCATTGAGGATTGTCAATCATCTCTCACAGCGCAAATCCTCTCATGTGGGTGGTGGAAGGAGCAAAGCCTTCCCCTTGACAGGGGAGGTGTCAGCCCGGGCTTTCCTCAGGAAAGCCCGAAGGCTGACGGATGAGGTAGACTAACCCTTCCAACACAGCATTTTCATGTTCTCTCTTACGAGAAGTGATTCTCCGCCGAAATTCCGTACTTGATCATGGCGCGAATCAGATTCTTAAAGGTTTCGCTTTCCGATGCCTGCAGCCGATTATACACAAACGTCTCGATACTGTAATTCAACGTGCTGCTGATAGGCCTCGTTCCGTCATAGGGGCCTCTGACGAAGCCCCAAACTGCTGTAAATCTATATATTTTGCGAGAAATCTCAGACCACGTTATGAATCAATAGCCTGTTTCAATAATCACCGGATCAGTAATAATATAATCCTGTTCCTTTGCGTTTCCCTCATCATCAACATCGGCCCCGCGGTAAGTCACAACAAACGACAAGGTGGAGATCCCGGAAAAATCAGGGACGTTGTCTTTAATACAGGATAAGCCGAGCCAGATGCTTTTTCTTTCGATCTCTTCGTGCGGGCTGCTTTCGTTGAGAATCGCACTCGTAATTGTATGGTGGTCACGCTCCCAGTCCCAAACCTTGCTTCCGTTCATCTCTTTAAGACTCACGTCAACACCGGCTCCTTCCGGAACATTCTCCATACGGCATATGAGATACAGCTGGTCTTCCGTATATAGAGCCCTTTCCAAAACGATACTGACGTCATCTTTGGCAAACAGTACCGTTTCAGGCACCTCGATATCTTTGTCGATCCCAAGCCGGGCAATCGGATCCAGCAGCAGTCCTTCTGCCTCTTCTTCATTCGGGAACACCGGCGCGTCTTCGGGTATGGATGCTTTCACCTCGATATCCATGTCGGAATAGGAAGGCCCGAGCACCATGGAAACGGTATAATCCCGGCCCAATTTGCAGGACCAGCCATTGCTGTCCTCGGGATCCATTTCGCTGTAGCAGTCATCGATGAAATCCATCGTCTTTTCGTTCGTTTCTCCCGTGAAGAAAAGCGCTGCAAGGCCTTCAAAATAAGCTCTGGCTTCCTCAGGCTCAGTTCCGTGATACTGCGCTTCAACATAAAAAACATGCTCTCCGCCATCCAGTTTGACAAATGAGGTGTACGGACAGTCCTCGGCCATAGAAGGCAGATCCCCGAATTCTACCCGGCGTTCACACGTAACGTCTTTCTCTGATACATCCTGCAGGTATGCCAGAACATCGGCGGGAGTATATGGAACCGCTCCATACTCTCCGAATTCTCTCGAGAGTGAAAAGCCTTTACTACTGTTAGTTGCGATCACATCGAGCTGATAACCTTCACTGACGAACCCGACCGAATTATACCAGGTGTCCTCCAGGGAAAACACTTCTTTGATGCTGTCCTCCGCACCGTCAAATTCCAATCCCGACTTATTTGTGATCTCCTGATAAAAATCGAGCAGCAGCTCCGCGAGTTCCTCTTCGTCAAGTTCATCATTCCCCCAGCTGAATGTACTGACAGTTACGGAAAAGTCAATAAAATTCTCCCGATCCGGCATAAGTGTACCCTTGACAGTCAGCTGCCCGTCATTGACCTCCCAGTCCGGTTCACTCCAGACTGCAGGCTTATCCTGTCCGTATTCCTGCATGAATGCAAAAAGATCGTCTGACGTTGGGTAAGCATAGGTTTCCAGTTTGGCACTGGATTCTTCGTTTTCAGTCACTACATTGGCAAAAGGTGCCTTTTTTGAAGCATATAAGTCATACTGTACGGTCTCAGTATGACCGGCGGCATCGATCACCTCGACCATATAAGAGCCCAGGTAGCAGTCTTCTGTTTCTCCCAGCAGACAGTTCCATTCATAATTCGGAGTACTTCCCATTGTATACTTTATTTCTCCGGCCGCAACTGTGGAAGTCACCATCGGATACGTATTCTGGTTCTCATAAAAGCTGATGGTAATGTCTTCCTCCGTATAGTTCTCAGTATTTAAACTAAACCAAAGCATCATTCCCCTGTCGGTGCTTATGTAACTCAGATAACCGGCAGATATCCGCACGGTATCTGTCTCCATCAGTACGTATTTCTCCGCGTCATACATGTGACGGAGTTCAGTCTCGCTGTCCCATTCCTCAACGTCTCCGTCAGACGATGCTGAAGCCGGAACATTGACAAGAGACAGTGCAAGCATCAGTGCCAGCAAACATGACAGTAAAGTTTTCAACGTTTTACCCATTTCCCTTTTAAACCTCCTGAATCAACTTTTGCTCTGTTAATTAACGTCAAAAACCCTCGCCTGCCGATGATTCTCAGCATTTAACGGTATATGACATTTATTAATCCCTGTTTGCATCATATCATGTTAAATTTTATATAACAATACTCATTATGGGAAGAACCAGTATATACAAAACGGTTCGAACGACCTGATATTTCTTCGAATAAAATTTCTGTACGTCGATGATGACCAAAGCTAAAACATGCCTTTCGAAAATGTCCGGCTCGAATGTGAAAGCAATACCGTCAAAATCATCACTGCCCCCGAAAGCAGTCTTTGATACCGGTCTAGGCGTATGATCAATTTAGTTTATCTTTAGATAGTTTTGAGGCCTCTGACGAGGCCCCAAATTATATTTTTATATTTTATTATGAGAAATGTTTCTCCGCCGATATACCGTACTTGATCATCGCACGTATCAGATTCTTGTACGTTTCGCTGGTCGACGTCTTCAGTCTGTTGTATACATACGTCTCGATACTGTAATTCAGGGTGCTGCTGATGGGCTCCGTACCGTCATAGATCGTAGCGCTGACCACACATCTCATATCCGATGGGATAATGATCGTACAGTCTGCAGTGTAATAAGACCCGCTCGTCTTGAATTTCGAGGCCTTTACCGTCTGTGTCTGCATTTCACCTTTACTGTCCTCATAGGTGAAAACGATACTGACCTTTTTCATGTCCTGCCCGTCCGCAAACTTCATCCGGTACCGGAGGAAGACACTTGAATCAAACACAAGGTTCTTGCCGTTTATTTCTGCAGTGGCGCCTTCAAGTGTCTCTTGAGACTCTTTATTCTCTAAATTCGGCTCTCCCTGTGTCCCGTACGCCTGCTGCTCAGGCGTCAGGTCCGCATTCACGAGGTTCGTCGCGTTCTTGTTGAAGTGGGTCTGCGCTGCGGCACCGTAATTCAGCATGTCCACGAGGAAGGTCCGGTACGTGGCAGAATCCGTCCTTGTAAGGCGGTTATACGCATATGTCTTTACGCTGTATTCGTCGACTTCCGACCGGTATTCCACATCGTCTTTTTCAGCCACAACAGTAGCATAGATCCGGTTCCCCATCTCCGAAGCGAAAATGCCGGGGAATACAAAGCGGTAATACGCCTCTTCTCCCTTATAATACTCGGACCATTTCGTGATGGTGTACTCCGTAAAGGTCGGTTCAGCCTCGCCGTTCTCATATTTCTCCATTCGGATGACAAGCTTGAATTTTTCGTATCCCCAAAGTTCGGACTGCGGCACGATGTAGTGGAGGGCTATGTTGCTCGAGAACTCGCAGTTGTGCTGGATAGTCACGTCCAGCACGGTATCCAGAATCCAGGTACCGGCCCATTCGTCAGCATGAGACGGGTACTCTCGGCACAGCTCCTCTGCTGTCATCCGGATGTCACCGTTGCTCCACCATCCGAACGGCGGAAAAGCTCCGTTTGCGTTCCATCCGGTGAATTTCGGGCCTATTTTAATGCTGCTGAGCTTCGGGCAGCTGTATTTGTCCTTTAGGATCGGAGAACCGAACATGTACTCCATGCTTGTTGCGGCAGACGTATCAAATCCGCTGATATCAAGACTCTCAAGAGCCTTGCATCCGGCAAATAAGAAACGCATATTCTCTGCTTTCGGTGTATTGCAGCCGGACAGATCCAGGCTCGTCAGACTGCTGCAGTCCACGAATACTTCCGCCATGACCGTAACGTTTGACGTATCCCAGCCGCTGACGTCGAGCTCCTCAAGTTTTGTACAGCCTCTCAGCATCTGGGTGAGATTTTCGGCGTTTGTTGAAACGAGGTTTCGGGCGTTCAGACTGACCAGATCCTCACAGTCACGGAACATATATTCAAAATTAGTTACATTCGAAGTATCCCATGCCGAAAGGTCCAGGCTTGTCAGCCCGGATGAGTGGAACATGGACGCCATGTTCGTCACTTTTGACGTATCAAAGCCGGAAACGTCCAGTTCTCTGAAGCCGCAGCTTACAAACATCTGCTCCATCGTCGTCACGTTTGAAGTATCCCAATTAGTAAGATCCAGCCCGGAAAGACTCCTACAGCCTCCAAACATACCGTTCATCTCGATAACGTTTGACGTATCCCAGAGGCTTACGTCTATGCCTGTCAGGCTTTCACAGCTCGAGAACATGCCTGTAAGATCTTGAGCAGCAGTCATATCCCATGCGTGCACGTCCAGTTCAGTCAGGTTCCTGCATGACTCAAACATGTAGCTCATGTTCGTGACTTTTGAAGTAATAAATCCGCTTACATCCAGTGTCCGGACGCCCTCGCATCCGTAAAACATGTTGGTGAGCGTCAGGGCATTCGACGTATCAAAGCCGCTCACATCCAGACTCGTGAGACTGCGGCACTCGTAGAACATGTAGCCCATGTCCTCCACGCTGTGCGTATCGAATCCGCTCACATCCACATTCTTTAAGCTGCGGCAATATCCGAACATCCACGACATATCCGTGACGTTTGCCGTATCAAAGCCGCTCACATCCACCGACTCGATGCCGCACTCATAAAACATGGAGTGCATATAGAGTACGCCCGACGTATTAAAACTGCTCACATCCACGGCTTTCAGATTGCGGCAGCCGTAAAACATATAGCTCAGGTCATATAAGTTCACGGTATTAAAGGTGCTCAGGTCAAGACTTGTGAGGCTGCTGCAGTTTTCGAACATAGCGCACATATCTATGACGTTTGCCGTATTAAAGCCGCTCACATCCAGGCTCGTAAGGCTGCTGCAGCCACAGAACATATAAGTCATGAAGACTGCACTCGACGTATCGAAGCTGCTGATGTCAAGGCTTGTCAGGCTGCTGCAGTTATTAAACAGTGCCGTCATATATACGACCGTCGATGTATTCCAGCACCGTAAGTCCAGCGACGTCAGACTGCTGCAGCCGGAAAAAGCAGCTTCCAGGCTTGTACATCTGGAAAGATCGATCATTTCGAGTCCGGTCACATTGGTGAGAGAAGGATTCTCACTGAAATAATCCACTATATACGGATACAGCGTACTCTCTACCACAACGCTTACGGCCTGAGGCGCATGGTTCTCGATATCAGTATACAGACATTCCTGATACCCGTCCTTTTCCGTCCCGGAAAGGTACAGAGTTTCTTCGTTTTCGTCAAAATACCAGTAATATGACTCCGGATAGTCATCAGGCGGGGCTGAGGGACTATACGGGACCCAGGTGATCTCTCCGCCGTAATTCTGCAGTACATCATCAGTCCAGCTGGCGTCGTTCTCATCGTAATAAGCCTCTGCCGCTACCTCATTGAAAGCGGACTCGCGGATCTCAGGCGCGGAGCCTTCAAAAATGATTTCCTTCAGGCTGCTGCAGTGCATAAATGCCCTGTCTCCTATGGAAATCACATTTTTCGGAATCGTTATACTTGAAAGCCTGCTGCAGCCATTAAAGGTATCCGTTTCAATGATATCTATCCCATCGGGTATTTCTATACCGGTCAGGTGGGAGCATTCGAAAGCACCTTCTCCGATGCTGGTTAAGGAATCCGGAATCTCGATACCGGACAAACCCGTATACAAAAACGCGAAATCTCCGATACGCGTCAAACCTTCAGGCAACGTGATATCTGATAAAGAATGGCAGAACGCGAAAGCCAATCTCTCGATATTCGTTACACCATCCGGGATATCGATGCGAGTCAGGCTGAAACAGCCGTAGAAGGCTCCTTCGCCTATATGGGTCACACCCGAGGGGAGTACTACAGGGTTCAGCGTCTCGCAATAATAGAAAGCTTCTTTGCCGATGCTCGTAACACTGTCAGGCAATATGATCTCGGTCAGTGCTGTACAAAAGCCGAATGCTTCCGGACCGAGGCTGGTCACACCATGCGGAATTGCAATATTCGCAAGGCTGCTACATTGATAGAAGGCATACGCGCCGATCGACTTCACGCATCCGGGAATACTTACGCTGTCCAGATTGGTGCAGGAATAGAAGGCAGAGCTTCCTATGGACTCAACCCCGTTTTCAATTATGATGGTCTTTATATTCTCAGCTTCGCTGAACCATGGCTCATCCTCTTCTGTATATGAGAAGTCCCACATATCGCCGGTTCCGCTGATAGTCAGGACATCCCCCGTCAGTGTCCAGGTCACATTGTCACCGCAGAAGCCGCCGAGCTGCGTTTCGGTATAATGAACGGCAGCTGAATAAATGGCATCATTACCATACGCAATAGATATTTTGTCCCAGTCGGATGCGCGCCCGCCATAATAGATATGTGTCAGTTTCTGACATCCGTTGAACGCATATGGGCCTATTGTTTCCAGTGAAAGCGGCAGTTCCACTGTAACCAGATTAATGCAGGAGTTAAATGCTTCTTCATCTATTGCAACAAGCTGATCCGGAAGACTTACATTTATAAGCTTTACATCACCCAAAAAGGCACTACGTTTGATCACCTGCAGATTACTCGGGAAAATCACCTCTGTAATTTCCTGTGAGCTGCAGGAATAGGCTTCGAGCGACGTCACTGTATCAGGGATCACCAGCTTTCCGCTGATACTGCCGGGGCACTGGATCAGTTTTGTAAAATCTTTATTATATAATATGCCGTCATCCGATGTGAAATAGCTGTTTTCGCTTTCAACCGTGATCCTTTGCAACAGGTCGCACAAAGAGAAGGCTGCTTCGCCTATGATTTCCACGGATGCAGGAATCGTTATTTCAGTAAGACCGCTTCTTGCGAAGGCTGCTTCTTCTATTACAGTTACGGTATCAGGTATAACAAACTGCTTAACTTGCCCGTCTCCTTCAAATGCACCATAACCGATCGTCTTCAGAGATTCCGGCAGCTCATATTCAATGGCAGCATTCGGGAAGCGTATCAGTATGGTCATTTGCTTATTGTATAAGATACCATCTCGCGAAGCGTATGCCGGATTAGCGTCACTGACCTCATACGCTCGTATAGAATTATTGCCTCCGAACGCATCATTTTCAATGCTCAGGACCGTACTCGGGATCCAAACATATCTCAGCCTGCCGAAATTATAGAACTTGCCGGAAGGTACTGACGTAATTCCTTCTGAGAGGACCAGTCCTTTAATCATTAATCCATAATCATGATATTTTCCGTTCTCCTCTGTCCTGCACCATAAATCAGAATACATGACATCCGGATAATCTCCATCTGCGTAAACCCGGGCTGTGCCGGTCGCCATATTCCAGACCCAGCTGACACCTTCAAAGCTGTTCTCGACAAAAAACGGTATGATATCAGTATTGTTCGTATAGATGTCCTGATTGTTATTGGTCCTGACAAAATCAGTAACCGGGAAATGATAAACAAGCTCCGGATCCAGTGATTCAGCGTCATTTTCATCCAAATAAAATCTGACTGTTTTCCGGTCGTCCGATGCTGCCGCTTCAACCGGTATCCTTTCAACAGTACCATCGATCAGCAAGAACAGTTCATCGCTTAACACAAGCTCCTTCTGGCATGAAAGAATGGCAATGAGAGGCCTGTCATCATTGCCGCTTTCTTGATAAATTTCCGGCATATACCGTAATATCGCCTCTGCAGGAGCTCCGGCATTCTCATTATTGATCGTTATCGTTAATAATGCTTTTTCCGGATCTGTATTGTTAATACTGATATATATGCCTGAAAACGCAGCCTCATCGATATATTTATCATATCCCCCTAAAACAGGAACAAGCTTATACGATGCGCCGTAATCTGTATTCGGGTTGGTATATGGTGTTATGGATTCACCGCTTCCGTAATAATACCCGTAGCTCATGAGTTCTTCTGAGGGGCAGAGTGCTTCCAGATAACTGAAGGGAGAAACAGGATCGTCAAAGTTTACCTGGGTTTTCCATACACGTACACCATTATTTACATTATTATACGCGTCCGTCAGGTATTCCAACACCATCCAGTTCGGATTCGAGCTGTCGCCGTTCGGATAGATGATAACGATCTGGTCATCGACTGAATAAGACTGCAGCGTAATATCGTATTGCCCTTCCCCCGAAATTATGATCGGGTCTCCGATCCATCCCAGACGGTATTTATATATACCGGGAAGATCTCCATTGAAGGCGTTTTCCATGATGTTCGATGAATGTGTCCCTCCGGGGCTGACGCCCACTCCGGAGTAACAGTCAGGAATCCCAAACAAATGGCAGGTTTCATGACACAGTGTATTCAAAGATTCTTTACTCAGAAAACAATACTGCGATAAACAGACTCCATTGACTGCTTTATTTGTATTGGCAACATAACTTTGCTGGGTATACGTTCCCGATGCATCTTCATATCGTGTTTTGGGAATCAGATATAAGCCGTCTATATATCCGTCATTATCGACGTCAAAGTCAGACCATTGGAGTACATTTTCATAGTTTTCAAATATTTCATTCAATATCTGATCATCGCTTAAATACTCCGCAGAGTTTTTCTTCATGGTATATTCAATAACTTCGCCTGTAATATCGGCTTTCCCATAAGAAGAACGGTAATAAAAGCTCCGAAGACTGTCCTGGCCGCCGTAAAACAGCGGCGAATCAGCCGCGGCATACTTTAAATCCTCGCTGAAGAACATCTGCTGTACTTCAGCGGCAGTCTTTGTCCAATACAGATCTGTATCAGGGAAAGTGAGATAGAATACGATAACATGCGAGGTTCCGACAGCAGGCAAACGTCCCGCTCCTGCAGGAATATCGCTTACGTTATACTCGCGTGTTCCGATTTCACCTTTTTCTTCCGGTTCAGGCTCAACAGTATCCTCAGCCGGAGTGTTTTCAGAGGCATCGTCATCAGAGGGCATCAGATCTTCCGATACTTCTTCCGTTATGCCGGTTATTTCCTCTGTTATTGGATTTGACACGTCATTTTTATCTTCGTCATCTGAAGATTCAGGAATGATTTCATCCAGAGGATCTGCAGTGTCTTCCGCATTCTCATACTCTGCAGGGGGAGCTTCATCTGTTGATTTTGCAATACCTTCAAGGTCTGCTTCGTCTTCTGCGGTGTTTTCCGCTGTTTCATTTGTTACTGCCGTAAAAACCTCTTCACTGCCAGCCAGCACCCTGGATGAAAACACAGAGAAGAGCATAACAACAGTCAGCAACAGGCTTAGTGCTCGCTTCATAAACATTAGTCTCCTTTTTCCTTTTTATTTTAGAGGTTTACAAAACACTTACTTCGTATAAATGCAGTGTTTAATTATCTTTAACTATTCCTCTCCGCCCTGTTTGTTTACTATGATAATCAGGACTGCGGTGCTTTTATGACACCGGTTATCAAGTGGACATATGGATACCTTGTCCTTGTTTTTCGGACACTGTGTGCCGGCATGTATTCTATCGGGCTCGTATATCCCGAATTTAAATGCATACGTATTGATCCGTGACCAAGGGACGCTGCATGTTTTTTGTCCATCAGTTTTGTTTTTACCATGTTTTATAATATTTTACAGTTAAATTAAACATAACACAAGAGAGATTGAAAGATTTTGTATATACAGTGTGGGAGAAACCCAACAAAAAACGCCGGAAACCTGCATTTCTGCTGGTTTCCGGCGTAAGCTCCCGGCCAGACTCGAACTGGCGACCTGCGCATTACGAATGCGCTGCTCTACCGACTGAGCCACGGAAGCACGCGGACTGTCAAAATCCACTCTTGCAATTATACACGAACTTTGGTTTTTGTCAAGGAGATATCAGAATTTTCTCTCTTTTCTCACGGACGCGGAGCTGTCGGGAAAAACTCAGTTCGCAAGTGCCGAAAGAAGCGCGTACGACGCGCGTGCCGCTTCCTCGAAGTCCTCCGGCGCACGGCCCTCAATACTTACGCGTCCGTCATACTGAGATCGTTTCAGAGCGCCAAAAAACGCCCTGTAATCCGTTTCACTGCCGTCACCCCATCGAGGCCACGCCCTCTCCTTTCTCTCCGCGATATGGCAGTGAATCAGGCCTTTCTCCATGTCTTCGTAGGAGTCGTTCCCGCACATCATGTGGTAGAGGTCTGCCAGCGCGCCGATGTTCCCTCGCCCCGCCCGTTTCGCGAGTGCCTGCGCCTCCCGCACATAGTTCACGATATTCGTCTCCTCTGCCCGGAGCGGCTCCACCGCGATCCGAAGCCCGTGCTTTTCCGCAAGCTCTCCCGCAGCCTTTAAAAACACTGTAAGCCCCTGAAGTCCTTCCTCCATTGTCATGTCGTCCGGGAGCCTCCGCGCGCCTCCCGCGCCAAAAACGATCACCTTGACGCCGAGCCTCTCCGCACGTGTAAACCCCTTCTCGAGAAACGCATAGACCTCCGCCGGAGTACCCTCCTTTGTGAGGATCCGGTACGTCCCCGGCATCATGCTGTTCATGGCTTCCACCGGGAGCGGTGCCGCGTCCACTTCCCTCGCAAGCGCTTCAAATTCCTCGTCGGACAGCGCCGTCACCTGAGACAGTGAAAGCTCTACATAATCAAACCCGGCTGCCTTCATCGCAGCAGCGCGGTCGATCGACGTACAAATACCAAGACGAATCATATTTCCTCCCCGATCCTTCTCAATGCCTCCGGAATGCATTCAATGAGGTCTGTCGGCAGCATGCTCCGGATCCCGAACCGTTCCGCTGCCAGATCCCCCGCCAGCCCGTGCAGGTATGCACCGGATACGGCCGCCCGGAAGGGATCCGCCCCCTGTGCCATGAGCGCGCCGATGATGCCTGCCAGCACGTCTCCCGAGCCCGCCCGCGCCATGCCGGCGTTCACTGTGGGATTCTCGTACATCGCGGCCCCGGAAGCGTCCAATATGAGTGTCCCCGGGCCCTTCAGGAGCACGTTCGTGCCGTAGATCTCACGTGCTTTCCGGATACTGCCCTCCCGGTCCGCGCGAACTTCCGGAGAAGTGACGTGAAGAAGCCGCGCCATCTCGCCTTCGTGCGGCGTCAGGACCGTGCGCTCCGGGCACAGCGGCCTGAGGTCTTCCTGTAAGGCCATGGCGTTCAGCGCATCTGCGTCCAACACCATCGGCACCCGGGCATTCCGGAGCACCGCCGTACACACAGCTTCCCTAAGCTTCCCAAACCCGCATCCCATGACCACCGCGTTCGCCTTTTCAAGAGCCGCCGCGAGGACCTCCTCCATCCGTACAGGGTCCGCTTCGTCGTAGACCGTCACCACAGATTCCGGCACCGCCGCCGCAATAACAGGATACAGCCGCGCCGGCACCGCAAGGTCCGTAAACCCTGCGCCGGTCCGAAGCGCCGCGCGGACGGCCATAACAGCCGCCCCGGCCATGCCGAAGGAGCCGACTGCAAGTAAAAGCCGCCCGCGCGTGAATTTATTCGCTTCTCCCGGGATCTCCGGGAGTGTCGTTTTTACAAAATTACTGTCTGTAATGATCATTTTCGTATTTCCACAGCCCGCTTATCCATAACTAACACCGGCGTCTGCGGCGCTCATGTCATCATTTATATCTCACGTCATCATCATCTTCTCCCGGACCAGCTTCACCGCTTTCTTCCTCGCTTCGATCAGAGCATCACACCAGGCGTCGAATTCCGGGTCCTCCTTATAAAGCTCAGGATGAGACATCATAAAGCGGACCGTTTCGCGAATACCCTGGTCCATGCGGACCGTCGCCTGAAAACCGGGTACTGCGCGCTTCAGCTTGGTGTTGTCAAAGATGATGCTGTTGGATTTATCTCCGATAAGCGTCCCGAGCATGGCCCCGCGCGGGTCTGCATCAACCAGGAACTCCGAAGAGATGTGGACGATCTTCGCCTTAACGCCAAGCGCTTCCGCAGCGGCCTCGTACATCTGGTCCCAGGTCACCAGCTCGTCGGACGTGATATGGAACTGTTCGCCGATGGCATGGACGTTATGCAGAAGGCCTATAAAGCCCTTCGCGAAATCCGAGCTGTGCGTAAAGGTCCAAAGGGAGGTCCCGTCACCGTGAACAATAACAGGCTTCCCGCGGAGCATCCGGAGAAGGATCTGGTATTCGCCGTTCCGGCCGTGCACCGCTGCCGGAAAATAATGGTCTCCGTAAGTGTGGCTCGGGCGGATGATGGTGACCGGGAAGCCGTCCTCGCGGTACCGTTCCATGAAGTAGTCTTCCATCTTCGTCTTATTCTGAGAGTACGTCCAGTACGGATTCGCGAGCGGCGTGCCCTCTGTGACGTACGGGGAGGTCAGCGGCTTCTTATACACCGATGCCGTGGACAGCACCAGATACTGGCTGCATTTATCCTTGAACAGCCGGTAGTCGCGCTTTGCCTGCTCCACGTTGAACACGATGAAATCGGCGACCGCGTCAAACGTCTCGTAACGGATCGCTTCTGCCACCTTATCCTCTTCTTTGTTGATGTCCGCGTTGATATAGCGTACGTCGCCGTGGAGCTCGTCGAGCTCACTGTTCCTGCTTCCGCGGTTCACAAGGACGACCGTGTGTCCCTGTGACAGAAGTTCCTTCGTGATGTACATGCTCATGTTGCCGGTTCCGCCGATAAACAGGTATTTCATTACTGCTCCTCTCTTTTCCTGTCCGCCCGGTCAGACTTCCGGACGGAAAACCCCGATTCCAAAGGAATCATAAATACATCGCCGCGCTTCGGAAAGACTCTTAAACACGCCGTCCCGGATCATCTGGACCGCCATGTTGCCGATGGCCGTCGCCTCCCCCGGGCCCGCGTACACGGTCCTGCCGGTCGTATTGGCCGTGACCTCATTGAGGTACGCCGCGTTCGAGCCGCCGCCCACAACGTTGATGTGGTCATACTTTTTCCCGGTGATCTCCTCGATCCCTTCGATCGTCTCCTTGTAGCACATCGCCAGGCTGTTGTATACGACTGCCGCCACCGCGTACGGGCTCTCCGGCACTTCCTGTCCGGACTCTCTGAGACACGCCTTGATCTCTTCGATCATGGATGCCGGCATCATGAAGCGGTCGTCATTCACGGGAACGATCGAAGATATGGTCTCCTTTGCCGCACCCTTGCAGATCTCGTCGTAGGACAGATCCAGGCCCTGAGCTTTCAGCTCCTTCCGGACGCTCTGGATCATCCAAAGCCCCATGATGTTCTTCAGATACCGGAAGCGGTATTCGTAGCCGCCCTCGTTCGTAAAATTCAAGAGCCGGCTCTTTTCCGAGCAGTCGGCTTCTGCACGCTCTACTCCCATGAGGGACCAGGTGCCGGAGGAAATATAGACGGTGTCTTCATTGGACGGAACTGCCGCAACAGCAGAGCCCGTGTCATGAGACGCCACCAAAATCACTTCAGAGGAGAAGCCCGCTTCCTCTGCGGTTTTCTCTGAAAACGGCCCGAGGACCGTTCCGGGGAGCCCGATCTCTCCGAAGATTTTTTCGGGATATCCAAGGCGTCTTATGAGCTCCCTGTCCCAATCCTTCGCCTCAGGATCCAAAAGCTCCGTAGTGGATGCCGCCGTGTACTCGACACAGGCTTTCCCGGTCAGGAGATAATTGAAATAGTCCGGGATCATCAGAAAAGTCTCTGCCTTTTCAAGACGCTCCGGGACCTGGAGCCGGTCCGCCATAAGCTGGAATACGGTGTTAAACTTGATCCGCTGGATCCCGGTCCTGTAGTAAAGTTCTTTTTCCGGAACCCTTGAAAAGACCTCTTCCTCCATCCCGTCGTTCCGGGTATCCCGGTATCCGTAGGCGGGGCCGATCATCTCTCCGTCCGCATTGAGAAGCACGTAGTCCACTCCCCAGGTGTCCAGTCCGACGTACCTCGGGATCTTCCCGAGCTCTTTGCACTTCCTTATCCCTGCCATGACTTCACGAAACAGTTCTTCCGTATCCCACACAAGATGCCCGTCCCGTTCGATCATTCCGTTCGGAAAGCGGTATATCTCTTCGAGGACCATTTTCCCGTCCTCCATGCTCCCCAGGATGTGCCTTCCCGAGGAAGCACCGATGTCGATCGCAAGATAATAAGTTTTCATAACAGTTCCTTCTTTTTATTTTATGACGGTTCCGAATCCTCGCTGAACCTGTATCTTTCATTAAATCCAATATACGAATAAATAAAAGGAATGTCAACTATTGCGAAAAACAGGGCCTGAAATTATAATGGTACCGCTGAAGGAGGAAGCGCCTATGCCTGTCATCTGGATCGTCATTGGATATATACTGATCTGTGCATACTTTTTCATACACTTATACAAATGGACTCGGAGCTTTCAGGAACGGGCGCCTGCGTTCGTTCCCATACTCCTCATGGTGCTCTTCATTCTCTGGGCCGCCTGCATTCCCCTTTCCGCGGTGATCCCCGCGGGAAGCCCCGTCCTGAGACCCGTGAAAAAGGCCGGAAACGCCTGGATCGGCGTCATGGTGTATGCGGGGATCCTTCTGGTCCTTACGGACCTTATTTGCCTCGTTTTCAGGCTTATAAAGAAGCACCCTATGTTTCGGGCTAAGAAGACGTTTCTGATCTACGGCGCCGCGTGCCTCCTGCTGGTCCTTGCCGTCAATGTGTACGGCCTGATCCATGCGAAGCAGACTGTCGTGAATTATGAGACCTGCCGGATCGAAAAGGACTGTGGAGACAGAAAGACGCTCCGCGCGGCTGTTGTTGCAGACCTCCACTTAGGTTACAACATGGGCTGTGACGAAGTCCTCCGAATGGTGGACATGGTGAACGAAGAGCATCCGGACATCGTGCTTCTTGCGGGCGACATCTTTGACAACGAGCTTCTGGCTGTGGACCGGCCGGAGGAAACCATCGCCGCATTCAGGAATCTTAAAAGCACCTACGGGACATACGCGGTCTACGGGAACCATGACCTTGAGGAAAAGCTGTTCTGCGGCTTTACCATCGATTTTACCGCACACACGAACGGCACGACCTATGACGGATTCCTCCGGGACGCCGGAATCACGGTACTTAAGGATGAAACGGTTCTCATCGACGGTTCGTTTTATCTCTCCGGACGGGAAGACGTCTTCCGTGCAAGTAAGCTTGGTACCGGACGGCTGTCACTCTCAGACCTCATGAAGGACACGGATCCCGAAAAGCCCTTTATACTTCTGGACCACCAGCCCCGCTTTCTTGAGAATACGGCCTCCTGGGGCGTGGACGCCATCATCTCCGCCCACACGCACGACGGACAGCTGTTTCCAGGTAATCTCCTGATCCGGCTCCTGTATGAAAACAGCTGCGGCCATAAGCTCTTCGGAAGCATGCATTCATTTACGACCTCCGGCATCGGCTGCTGGGGACCGTACGAACGGATCGGAACAGACAGTGAAGTCCTGATCATCGACTTCGAGTTTGAATAATACCCAACCGCTGTACAGCGCACCACAGAAAAAGCCCCCGGGAACATCTTTTTAAGATGCCCCGGGGGCTTTTTCAGGTCATTTCGACCCTATCCAAATGGATGGATGCAAAACATTAATTATTTTGCAGCATACCACTCTTCGTACTGCTTCTTAGCTTCTTCAAATACTGCCTGATAACCTGCAGCATCCAGCTCCTGCAGATACTCTTCAAGAGTAGCATCTACGTCGTCAGCGCTGAAAGCACCGAGCTCAAGCGGCTCGCCGTACTTGGAGTTCAGGTCGGAGCATGCAGCCCACTCTGCGTCAACAGAGGTCTTGTCGAAACGGAAGCCTGCTGCGATAGAGGTCTGTGCAGCTTCATTGTTCTTCACGTAACCTTCAACCTTGTCAGCCGGCTCGTCCCAAAGAAGGGTAAGCGGAACAACAGAGGTGGATTCCCAAGCAGCGTGGTTATACTTCGCAGAGTCAGTCTTCTTAACTCTGTCAGCCGGAGCGCCTTCTTCAGCGTCCTTAGCAGCTACAAGCTCGTAGTCCTCGCCTTCGATACCGAAGGTGAACAGGTCTGCGATCTCTTCATCGGTGTACAGATAGCCAAGCCACTCGATGCAGGCCTTAGCTTCAGCTTCCGTGCTGTTTGCAGTTACGGAATAGCAGGAGCCAAGGGTCGTGGTGGAATGGGTGTACCAGCCGGTGATGCCCTCGATCATAACTTCGGGCTGCTCGTCACGAGCTTCAGAGTTGGTCTTGCTGTCGCCGGGAACGTTGGTCCAGAACTGAAGACCCCAGTCCTGAGTCTTTGCGATGCCGTTCGGAACAGCCTTCGCGATGCAGTCTTCATGAATGTAGCCGGCATCGGACCAGGTACCGTTCAGCTTGCACCATTCCTTGTACAGGTCAGACGTAACAGCGTTCTCGACTTCGTTGGTCTCACGGTTTACAGCAAGGAGAGAGCTGCTGCCGCCGAAGAAATCATAGTAGTCAAGGCCGTAGCGATAGAAGAACTGGGTAGAAAGATGAGGATACTTAATACCGGCGTTCTTGCACTCTTCAAGGTACTCGCCAAGAGCTGCGATCTTGTTGAAGGAACCTTCTGCAGCTGCAACTTCCGGGAATGTAGCATCGTGGCCGGTAGCATCAACAGCGTACTGGGTGGTCTTCATGTCGTAGCCTTCGTAGGTCTCTTTGTAGACCGGGATGAACAGGATTCTGCCGTCGTACTTGGAAGCTTCCCAAACACCTTCAGGCATAGCATCCCAAAGGGTCGTGCCGGGAAGAAGATCCGTTACGTCGTAAGCACCCTTGTTTCTCCAGATGTCGTCGCAGCCAATGCCGCCGCCCCACCAGGAAGCGTGCCACAGAAGATTGATCTCCTGGTTTGCAAGTGCAAGGCTGGCCTTGTCAGAGTACTCAGAGGATGCGACTTCTCTGATCTCGATCTCGACGTTTGCGCCTCTTGCATCAAGAGCCGCATTGATCGCATCCTGAACCTTCTTTACCTGTGCGTCGTCAACGACGCTGAGGTTGTAAAGGCATCTGAAGATGACGATCTTGGTCTTGCCTTCAGAGCTTGCTTCTTCAGCCGGAGCAGCTTCATCTTCCTTCTCCGGTTCAGCAGCTTCTTCCTGCTTCTCGGTTCCGGACGAGGACGGTGCAACTTCACCGCAGGCCGCGAACGCAGAGATCAGGAGAAGGGCCGCCAACAGTGCAGCAAGAATTTTCTTCATTGAAAAAATCCCCCTTCAAAATAGTTTTTTATATTCTCAGCTTGATGCTGTGAATACCATAAACCATGCAGAACCTTGTATTAAAATTTCTCAACAACTTAGTTAACTATACACTATTCTGCATAAATAATCAAGAACGAATCATAGTATTATAATTCTCATTAAACAGCTTTGAACGACCGATTTATCCAAGTTCAGACAGGCATCAGCCCTTCACGGAACCGACCGTAAGACCCTTGATGAAGTACTTCTGGAAGAACGGGTACGCGATCAGGATCGGGCCTACTACTACGAGCACGGTCGCCATGGTGGCTGCGTTCGCGGGCAGGTTGCCGCCCATTGCCTCGAGAACGCTTGCGGGCACGTCCTTGGAGTTCATCAGGAACTCGATGGTCTTCTGGATCTGGATCAGCAGGAGCTGTAACGGCTTCTTGCTGGCCGAATCGATGTACAGCAGGGCGTTCTGCCAGTCGTTCCAGTAGCCTGTAGCCATCATGAAGCCTACGGCTGCAAGCGACGGTTTCATAAGAGGCAGCGTGATCTGGAAGAATACGCGATACTCGCCTGCACCGTCGATCTTGGCCGCTTCAAACAGTTCGTTCGGAATACTGTTCGCGATATAGGTCCTCAGGATGATCACGTTCATGGTGCTCACGCAGATCGGGAGGATCAGGATCAGCAGGTTGTCCTTCAGATGATAGACACCCGTGAAGATGATGTACGCGGACAGCTGGCCGCCGTGGAACAGCATCGGGATGATCAGGAACACATTGAGGAAACGGCGAAGCCGGAAATCCTTGCGGCTGATCGAGTAGGCAAACATGCTCATGACGAACAGGCCGATGAAGGTACCCGCCACAGTCACGAAGATGGTGACTGCATAGGAACGCACCAGCTGCTTGCCGTATTTCAGCACGCTGCTCATGCCGTCCAGGGACCATTCCTCAGGAATGTAGCGGAAGCCGTTATGCACGATGGAGCTTTCCTTGCTGAACGCGGACGTTACCACGAGCAGGAAAGGCATGAAGCAGAACAGCGTATAAAGGAGCAGGAAGAAGAACAGGATGTACTGTCCGAAGCCGGGACGTTTATGCTTTTTGCTCATCCGGATCAGATCAGGATCCGTAGTGACCATTTTTTCTCTATCCTTAGCCATGGTGTTCTCCTCCTTTCTCAGAATAATGCATTCTCAGGCGCGATCTTGCGAACGACGCCGTTGGCGACCAGCATCATCACGAGACCGACCACGGACTGGTAGAAGGTGGTAGCGCCGGTGAAGCCGTAGTTCGGGTTGTTCAGCAGCGCGTTCAGCACGAAGGCGTCGATGGTCTGGGTGGTGGGATGCAGCAGGCCGTTGTTTCTCGTTACGGTGTAGAACAGACCGGTATCGGAACGCATGATGCCGCCTACTGAAAGAAGAAGCATGACCGTGATCATGGGGATCAGCATGGGGATCGTGATGTTCCAGATCTGCTGCCACTTGTTCGCGCCGTCGATCTTGGCCGCTTCATAAAGCTCCTGGTCGATACCGGCAAGCACGGACATGTAAAGGACGGATCCATAGCCGACGCCGTGCCAGAAGTTGACTACCGAAAGGATATATGGCCAATAGCCGGCGTTCGTGTAGAATTTGATGGGTTTGTCCACTCCGAAGAACGGCAGGATCTCCGTATTTAAAAGACCCGTATCACTGGACAGGAACGCGTACACGATAAACTGTACCGCCGCGTACGAAATGAAGATGGGGATGATCATGATGGTCTGCATGACACGTCCGGCCTTCTTGAACACGAACTGGTCGATCGAGATCGCGAGAATGATGTTCAGTGTAGTACCGATCAGCGTAAAGATCAGGTAATACATGAGCGTATTCTTCGTGATGTTCAGGAACGTTTTGGAGGACGTGACCAGCAGCTTGAAGTTCTCCGGGAAGTTCCACGGACTCTTGAAGATACCGTCAACGTAATTGAAGCGTTTGAACGCGATGATAAGACCGAACATCGGCACATACGCGAACAGCAGCATGATCAGGAACGCAGGAAGCGCAAGCACGACATACGCACGGTGCTTCCATGTGTTCTTAAGGAAACCTTTCATATCCTTACACTCCTTCTCCTTTTGGCTTTTTCTCCAGGCAGCTCAAATAGTACCACTATCGAACCATTCTAAACTGCATTATACACAATATAAAAAAATTTTCAACAGTATATTTTGGTGTATTTCTACAGATAACTGTCAAAATAAGCGGCTAAAAATACCAATTTGGTCTTTTTTAGCCGCTTTATTTTCTTTTTTTATGGTTTTTTTAAACGCCGCCGAGATACGTAAGAATCACGTTTTTCATCTCACGAAGCGCCTTTCCGCGGTGGCTGATCCTGTTCTTTTCTTCCGGCGTGATCTCCGCGGACGTAACACCGTACTCAGGCAGGAAAAACACCGGGTCGTAGCCGAAGCCGTTCTCTCCCGCCGTATGGTACGCGATCTGCCCTTCCATCGTCGCATAGGCGGTCCTGACCTCTCCGTCCGGGAACAACGCTGCCATACAGCATTCAAACCGGGCGCTCCGTTCTTCTCCCGTGAGCCCCTCGAGTCTTCTTAAGATCTCCCCGATCTTTACGTCGTACCCGGCGTCCTCTCCCATAAAGCGCGAGGAATAGACACCCGGTTCTCCGCCCATCGCATCTACTGTAAGCCCGGAGTCGTCCGCAACAAAGATCGTGTCCGGCTGCGCGCCGACTGCAGACGCCTTGATCACGGCGTTCTCCCGGAACGTCGTCCCGTTTTCATCGATCTCCGCAGAGATCCCCGCTTCCTTCATGGAAAGCACCGGGAGCCCCGTATCCGCCATAATGGCGCGGATCTCCCGCATCTTTCCTTCATTTCCCGTCATAAATACGATCTTCATCAGTTCTTTGAATACCTGGACTTTCTGATATTGGCGGCCTCCTGGTCACGCGTGTAGACCTTGAGGCAGATGTTGCAGCCGCTCTGGTTTTCCGTGTTGCGGAAGTAAATGCCGTCGTTACTTAAATACCCCTCGCCGTCGTCCGTCACGACTCCGGGGATGTCCTTGGTGGCCTTTTCGACCGCCACCGGGCAGCTTAAGCCCGGAGTGGAAAGCCGTACCACCACGGCAAAGGTGTCGCCCTCCGCCAGGGGGTAATAGCCGTCAAGAGGGATCGTGAAATACCCTGCGTCTGGCAGCGCGCCGGATGCCAGCAGCACACGGTTTTCGAGAGACGCGGCGCCGCGGAACTCCTGGACGCCGTAGACTTCATAGGTGCTGTTCTTCCCGAGCGTGTAGAAGCCTACGGCCGCGAGCGTCTCGTGAGACTGCGCCGTGTACGCGTTCGCGAAATACGCGGTCTCCGAGCCGTAGCCGGCGTTCGCCGTAGCCCCGCAGAGGTCCGTCTGGTAAATGTGGTCATAGTTGCTGCGGCTTTCCACGTCCGAAAAATACATGCCCCTTGACGCGAGCGCCGCGTCGCAGTAAGAGATCCAGAAGGTGCCGTTTTCGCCGAATTCCTCTCCCCAGCTGTTCAGGCAGAGAAATGCGCCGTCTTCATACAGCATGTCCCCGTTCACAAAATTGTTACGTGAATATTCATCATCCCAGCCGATGATGACCACATCGTGGTTCACGCGCCGGTCACCGGTGTAGCAGTAAGCCTTCTCTTCAACGTTATAATAGTGGTCCACTTCGATCAGGTGGTCCGAGTCCGACATCACAAGGTACACGGACGCTTCCACTCCGCCGTACAGGTAAACGGCCTTCTTGATCTCCTCCGTGGACGGATCCTCCATGACTACCGCACCCTTCACGTGCTTCGCGATCCGTGCGGAATCCGAGCCGTTCCAGGGCTCTTCGACAGGTCCCTGCCAGGCCAGAAGGTACGCGAGCGCCATGGACGACTCTCCCCCGAGCTCTTCATCGGTGTCAAAGCTGTTCATCTGAAGGAGGTGCGCCCTCGAGAAAGTGTGCGCTTCCTCCGGAAGGAGTGACGTTTCGAGAGCGGTCAGCGCGGCGTACGCCCAGCAGGTGCCGGAGCTGCCCTGGTCCAGGACCTCCGGGATCCGCCCGTTCTCCATGAAGGAAAAGCGCACGGGAAGCTCGACCACGGTCTCCGGCGTTTCGTCGCGAAGGAGGACACGGCCGGGGTCGTCGTCGATGAGCTTCTGCCACTTATCTGAGATGGACACAGAACTATAGCCCCGTACGACCGTCTCGTTCCGGGAGTACCCCGTGGAACAGATCAGCACGGCCGCAAGAAGCAGCACAGTCATGATGATGTAAAAGCGTCTGTGAAACATAACCTGCCTTCCGGTCCTCACCTTTCAGGCTTCGGACCCATAAACTGGTAAAAATACGTTTTCAGCATCCCGTTGTAGATCTTCCGGTTTTTGTCCGCTTTCCGCCCGATGTCGCGCTCAGCGTCCTCGTAGGACGTGATCACGTACATGCTCCAGGTGGGAAGCGCGCGGAACCGTTCGCCCAGCGCCTCATAGAGGGGCCGTAAAGCCTCCTTTTCCGAGAGGCGCTCGCCGTAGGGAGGATTTGTCACAATGAACCCGTACTCCCCCGGATGGCTCATTTTTTCGGCGTCCCGGACTTCAAAACGGATGAGGTCGGAAACGCCTGCCCGGGCAGCATTTTCCTTAGCCGCACGGATCGCGGCAGGGTCGATATCCGTCCCGACAATGTCCGTCCGGACGTTCTCGTTCACGGAGTCCATCGCCTCGTTCGCGGCCTCGTACCAGTCCCTTTTCGAGAGGATATTCGGCCACTCTTCCGCCGTAAAGCTCCGGTTCATGCCCGGCGCGATCCCGGCCGCCATGAGGGCGGCCTCAATAGGGAACGTGCCCGACCCGCAGAAGGGGTCCATCAGGATCCTGTCCTTCTTCCAGGGCGTCAGCATGAGGAGCGCCGCCGCCAGCGTTTCGCTGATGGGCGCCTTCACAGTGTCCGTGCGGTACCCGCGCTTATGTAAGGAGATGCCGGAGGTGTCGATCCCGATGGTCACCCGGTCCTTCATGATGCTCACGCGAAGCGGGTACGGCGCGCCTGTCTCAGGCACCGTTTCCACATGGTACTGCTCCTTCAGCCGGTCGACGATGGCCTTCTTCATGATGGACTGTATATCGGACGGCGAAAACAGTTTGCTTTTCACCGAATTCGCCTTGGTGACCCAGACGCGCCCGTCCGCAGGGATCCAGCGCTTCCAGTCGAGGACCTTCGTCTTTTCGTATAATTCGTCAAAGGTCACGGCAGTAAACTCGCCGGCAAGGACCAGGATGCGTTCCGTGGTCCGAAGAAAGATATTGCTCCGCGCGATCCCGCGCGGGTCCGTAACAAACCGTACCTTTCCGTCCTCTACGGAAGAGATCCCGCACCCGAGGTCCTGGATCTCCCGCTTTAAGACGGATTCAAGTCCGAAGTGGCACGGCGCGATAAGCTCTATGCGTTCCATGCTGCCTCACTGGTAAACGTTCATATTGAGATGATAGCCGAGCGCTTCGCCGTCCTTCCGTGCTTCCGGATAGGTATATTCCGGGCAGGCAAGGAGGCAGAACGTAGTCCGGTCAGTCGCGTCCGGCACCCGGAAGGACACGGTATAGGTCTTCCCGTACGTGAGGGAGACCTTCGGCGTGAGGGTCACAAAGAGGCCCTCTCCGTATCGGCCGGTGCTTACGTAATCCGACCAGAGGTCGTTTCCGTATTCATCGGAGATCGTGATATAAAGCTTCGGCTTGTCCGGGTTTTCGCCCACGGAGACCGGGAACTTGAGCCGCACGATCCCGCTGCCGTGCGAGACAAAATTCTGGGAGATCGTGCTGTCATCGTGGAATTCGACCCAGATCATGCGCCGGTCCTCTTCGTACGTCCGCTCCGGCCCCCAGATGTTGTCCTTGACCACAATGAGCGACGGAATGATGAAAAAGAGAAGCCCGAGGATGTACCGCGCGCGGATCCAGCCTAAGGGGCCGATATCTTCCGAGAAATCCTCCCGCATGAATTTCGGGTGCTTGAAGACCGCGAATACCGCGATCATTGCCGTGAGGAGCGTGAGCTCGACGGACATGTCAAGCTTCCCGATGATCTCGTTCATCGATCTTACGTTCCCGACCACGCCGTCCGGCAGGACCAGCTTGAAAATGCCGCGGGTCAGCATGATCTCGTCCGTGATCCCCACGAACTGGCCCGTGCAGAACATGACGAACAGCACCATGAACAGGAGGTCAAGGATCATGAAGATCTTCGTATCCCTGTGCATGAAGGCCGTAATGGTCCAGAACGGGACCGCAAGCATCAGCCAGTGCGGGTGCCATTTGGAGAAGCAGAACATCGACGCGAGGGCGAGGCACGCGATGAACATGCCGTACCGCCGCTCTTCGTCCGGGGTCCCCGTCTTTTTAAAATACGCGTACGCGCACACAAAGGCGAACGCGAGGTAGGCGAGGTAGACGTAGAACTCCACTCCGCCGCCGAAGAAGTAGCCCGTGAAATACGCGGCGTAGTTGACGTAGCCCGTGGGGTTATCGCCGGCGCTGCCCACGCCGAAGCCGTAGCTCATAAACGCGGGGCTGCCCTTATAAATCAGGAATTCCAGTGCGAACAGCGCGAACACCGCGATGCAGGACACAAAGATCTTCCAGAAGTTCTTCTCCCGGAGCATGATGAGCGGGATAAACAGGATGAGCGCCGTGTACTTGAAGGTGACCGCAACGGCGAACCAGAAGATGAACCACACGGTTTTCTTCCGAAGCCAGTAAAGGGTGCCGAGAAGCACCGCGAACACGATAAAGCTCTCATACTGCCCCAGGATGAACTGGCCGTAAAGCGCTACGGGCGCCGTCAGGTACGCGTAGGAAAGGAGCTTCCCGCGGCGTTCGCCGAAGCCCAGCTCCTGAGAGATCAGGAAGACCACGTAAGCGCCGGCAAAGTAGACAAGGCACGGCAGGATCTTCGCCCACATGAGCGCCGAAGTCGGCAGCTGCGCCGTGGCGTGCGGGACGACTCCGAAAAGCTTCATCGGAATGTTCCAGATCGCAAAGATGATATACGCCGTAGGAAGGTACGACGCATGCAGGCCGACCGTGCCGTCCTCTCCGATGCCGGATTCCGCGAGATAATCATAAAAGTCCAGGAAATGGCCGTCCAGGAAGCCATAGGAGCAGCCCGCGGTATGCAGGAGGTCCCGCATCTCGTAAGAGACGAAGCAGAACAGAAGGAGTCCGGCCAGGATCACCCAGTCGTACCAGCGGACGGGGCTTTCCCCGAACCATTCCCGTAAAAAAGCGAAAGGCTTTGCTTTCTGTTTCATAGTTTCCTCCCGGCGGGTCAAAGCGAAAGCGCTTCGTGCAGCATGTCGGACATGTAGTCCAGCTTTTCAGGTGTCATGCCCGGGTACATGCCGACCCAGAACGTATCCTTCATGATCCGGTCGGTCACGGAGAGGTCCCCCACGACCCGGTACGCGGACGTCCCGCGTATCGCGTCAAAGCACGGGTGCCGTATGATGTTTCCCGCAAAGAGCATCCGGGTCTGTACGCCCCGCTCTTCAATGTACGGCACGATCACGTTCCGGTCCGCGCCTTCCTTCACCGTAATGAGGAAGCCGAACCAGGACGGACGCGAGCCCGGACACGGCTCGGGCAGGATCAGTTTGTCCGAAAGATCCGAAAGCTTCTCCTTAAAGTAAGCGAAGTTCTCTCTCCTTCTGGCCACAAAGCCAGGGAATTTCTCAAGCTGCGCGACGCCCACAGCCGCCTGCATGTCGGTCGCCTTCAGGTTGTAGCCGAAATGCGAGTAGACGTATTTGTGGTCGTAGCCCTTCGGGAGCTCGCCGAACTGTCCGTCAAAGCGGTGGCCGCAGAAGTTGTCCCGCCCGGGCGGGCAGACGCAGTCGCGGCCCCAGTCGCGGAGCGAGCGCACGATGCGGTTCAAGAGTGGATCGTCCGTGTACACGGCGCCGCCCTCTCCCATCGTCATGTGGTGCGGCGGATAGAAGCTCGAGGTGCCGATGTCCCCCACCGTCCCCGTCTTCTTCACAATACCGCCGATCTCGTATTCCGAGCCGAGCGCGTCGCAGTTGTCTTCCACAAGCCAGAGCCCGTGGGCATCACAGAACGCCTTGACCGCGGCAAGGTCGAACGGATTTCCGAGCGTATGCGCGATCATGACGGCCTTCGTCTTTTCGGAGTACGCCGCCTCCAGCATCGTGACGTCGATGTTGTACTGCGGGATCGTGACGTCCGCGAAGACGGGCACGGCGCCGTACTGGAGGATGGGGGCGATGGTGGTCGGGAACCCGCAGGCCACGGTGATGACCTCGTCGCCCGGAAGGATCTGCCTTTCCTTAAGAAGCGGCGACGTAAGCGCCATGAACGCGAGGAGGTTCGCGGACGACCCGGAATTCACGAGCGACACAAAGCGGACGCCTAAGTATTCCGCGAATTTCCGCTCAAATTCCTCGCTGTAGCGGCCCGCCGTAAGCCAGAATTCAAGAGATGAATCCACAAGGTTCATCATCTCCTTTTCGTCATAGACGCGGGATGCGTACGGGATCCTGTCTCCGTATTCGTACGGCTTTTTGTTTAAGTGATAGGTCCTGCAGTATTCTCCCACAAGCTCAAGGAGCTCTTTACGGGCTTCCTGTTCATTTTTATTCTCAAACATGATTTTTCCCTGCTATTAGTTATGTTTACGCTCACAGTACGCATTTTTCCAAAAACGCGCGAATCTCCTCCCTGGTGCAGGCCGGTCTGTCCTCAGCCCGCGCCCACTCCACTGTGCGGCGTACCGCTTCCTCCACGTTCCACGTCGGTCTCCAGCCGAAGATCTCCCGGATCTTCCGGCTCGAAAGCTTCAGGAAGTTCGCTTCGTGAGGACCGTTGCCGCCCGAGCCGTCCACCCAGGTCTGGCCCTCTCCCCAGAAGCTGCAGAAAAGGTCGGCCATGTGGCCGGTCGTGAGGCAGTCGCCGTCGTCCGGGCCTACGTTGTAATAGCCCGCGAATGCTGAGTCCTCTTCCTGCTTTTTCAGGATCGTGAGATAAACCGAAAGCGGCTCCAGAACGTGCTGGTACGGCCGGGTCGAGAACGGATTCCGGACCAGCACCGGCTCGCCCTTTTCCGCCGATCTCACGCAGTCCGGCAGGATCCTGTCGCGCGCGAAGTCCCCGCCGCCGATCACGTTGCCCGCCCGCGCGGTACTCACAGGGATCCCCATCCCGTCAAGGAACGACCGCTTGTAGCAGTGCACCGCGAGCTCCGCGCAGGACTTGCTGTTCGAGTACGGGTCGTAGCCGTCCAGCCGGTCGCCCTCCTCGTACGCCCTGTCGTTTTCCAGGTTTTCGTATACTTTATCGGTAGTGATAATCAGCGCTGACTTAACGGTCCCGGCCTTCCTGATGCATTCGAGGACGTTCACGGTCCCCATCACGTTGGTCTCATAGGTGTAGACCGGCTCCTCATAAGAAGCCCGGACGATGGGCTGCGCCGCCAGGTGGATCACAAGCTCGGGAGTCTCTGTCTTAAAGACCTCTTCGAGGGCCGAAAGGTTACGGACGTCCGTCACGTGGTGGTGTGCACCCAGGCGTTCGGGAAGCTCCAAGGTCTCGAAAAGGCTCGGGTCCGTAGGAGGCGGAAGCGCTGCGCCGGAGACCGCGGCACCCGCGTCCAGCAGCATTTCCGTAAGCCAGCTGCCCTTGAAGCCGGTGTGGCCGGTGATCAGTATCCTGCGTCCTTTGAAGTATTGAAGATCCATTCAGGTTCCTCCGTATCGTGAGAGGGCTTCCGGGCCGGCTGTTCTCCCGCCGGGCAAATGCCCTGTGCCCCCATATTCATATCATATCTATGTTATCATACACTATATCTAGTATTCTGTAAACATCTGACTACTATTTTTTGGATAAAGAAAAAGCGCCCTGCCGAAACAGGGCGCTTTTTCTTTGCATACGAAACCAAAGGATCAGTCATTGTCCTTGAGATGTTCGCTGATACTCACCGGGTATCCGGACGGGGCAAACAGCATGGTGGCTCTGGATGTGCTCGTCTCCGTCACTCTGTCCCCGCGGGGATTGATGAAGCCATGGCCGAGCAGGAAATCGTAAGCTTCCTGGAAATCATCGACGTTGATCGAGATCCCTGTGAGATCCCGGGGGATCGTCTCCGATTTTGTTACGATAACGGTATTGCCGTTCTGGTCCTTCAGGACATTTGAAACATTTGCTCCGCCCTCAATGTCCGTCTTCATATGGCGCTTTTCAAAGCCCATATCTTCAAACACTTTAATGGCAGATTCGGGGTCGCCGGTTACGATGAGCGGCTGTCTCTCTCGGTCTTTCTCACACTCTGCCCACCGTTCCATCCGGGTTCCTCCGGAACTGCTTCGCGTAGTTCCAGCAGAGCTCCGCGTCGGAAGGCGCGACGTCATGCCCCTTGTCATGCATCATGACGTAGTTGTACAGGTTTTCATGATCCGGGTCTCTCGTAAAGAAGCGGTTGATCTGGTATTTGTGATTCGGAAACACCGGGTTCGGGGCGATCCACTCGACCACGTCTCCGGGCACCCCGCAGCCGGACGGATCCGGGTTTTCGATCCCGGGGGTCTCCTTCACTTCGACGTTGTTGAACATCTTCCAGAAGTCATACTGGTACTGCTGCGTGTGCATCTTCGCGACGGGGTAAGCGGTCTCCCGCGTCCCGTAGGTGGTCCAGACCGGCATCCGCATCCAGGGCTCCTTCCTTTCGAGGGCGAGCTTCATGGCCGGCACGTCCTCGATCCGGATATCCACCCTCTTCCAGCGGTTCCCCGGCCAGTTCGTGTCCACATACGCGAGCGCAGCCACCTTCTCCGGATGGAGCATGGAGACGATCATCGCCATGGAGGCGCCGTTTGAGAAGCCGGACATGTAGATCCGCGAAGGATCCACGGGATAATTCGCCGTCATGAAATCCATGAGGCGGGTGAGGTAGTCGACGTCGTCGCCCGGCCAGTCCGGAAGCAGATTGATGTTCCAGCTCGCACGGTTCGAGCCCCAGGGATAGACCGTGATGAAGTGCTCCTTCCGGCCGAGCTCGTGGAACTTCGCCATATGCGCGGCTTCCGTGGGCGTGTCCGAGCCGCCGTGGCAGAACATGACCATCGGCACCTTTTCGTTTTCAGGAAGGTCCGCCGGCACATGGACGAGCCAGGTGCGGGGACCGCAGCCCAGGGATTCGTCTTCCAGGTACCATGTGAATTCCGGACCGGAAAGATCCGAGAAGCGGTACAGTTCTCCGTGAAGACCAGTATTCATCCTGCGGAGATTCTGAAACGTCTCCCCGTAGACCTTTTTGAAGATCTCTCCGGAAGGTACGGACTCCTCATAGACCCGTACGACCATGCTCACGGGGTTCAGCGGATTTTCATAGATGGAAAGGTGCGGTTTTTCGACTTTAAGCTCCGCTTCGTTCGCGCGGATGAAGTATTCCGCCGTCTTTTCGGACGCGCCGGAAAGCACGGCCGAGACCGGGGTGTACAGCGCCTTTTCAAGCGCCTGGTCCGAGATCCCGCCGCCAAAGCCGAGCACCCCGGCGATCTCCTCCGGCCGCATCGCGGCATAGGAATACGCCATGGAGGCGCCGGAGCCGAGGCCGATAAGATACCTGCAGTCGAACATCGGATGCCACTGGCGCAGCATCTCGGAAAGAAGCGGGATGCCCACGGGGTCAGTCTTTATGGGATCGTTATCAGGCTTCGTGACCTCCTGGAGAAGGATGTCGAGCGCGGAAACATCGTCGGGAAGGTCCGCCGAAAGCTCGTAATTCCATCTGCCGTCCACGGGGTTCGGGAACACCATGATGATCCAGTGTTCGTCCGCCAGCTCCCTGAGGCCCATATTGAGAAGCGCTTCCGCAGAGTCCCGGTCGCCGCCGTCCCGCAGAACCCCGATGAGGGACACCTTGTACGGGCTGTGGACCGGGCACTCGGGGTAATAGATATACATGCTTCTGCCGCTTTTTGCTTCATTCTTGAAAATCAGACCCATAATGTCCTCCTTTGTTTACAGCCCCGGATGCCTCTTCGCCTGTATGAATTCATAGACCGCAAACAGCACCGCGCCTAAGATGAAGATGCCCGCCATGATGAAGAACGGGCTTCCCACGCCGTACTTTTCCGCGGCGACACCGCCCCAGATGGGGCCGAAGCCGTTGCCGATATCCGCGCCGATGTAATACGTGCTGGTCGCAACGCCCACACGGGCGGCGTCCACCTTTTTCACGCAAGCGGACTGCAGCGACACCTGTCCGCCGATGTTGCCGAAAGCCTTGATGACTGCCGCGGCAAGGATGGGCACAAGTGTCCCGCCCCAGCCGACCAGGGCCATGGAAAGCGCTCCGGTCACCATGGACGCGGCAACTACGATGATCAGCTTCGTCCGGTCAAGCACCTTGCCGACCGTCATCCTGAGGACGAACAGCGTGATCGCGTTCACCGTGAAGAAGTAGGAGATATTCGCGATCCCCCTCGTGTCGCCCAGGACGACCATGAAGCTGTTCACGATGTTGTTGCCCATGGAGAACAGGCCGCCCATAAGAGCGTAGAAGATGCACTCGACGGCAAGGAGGCTGTCTATGACGTCCTTGAACCGGCTGTTGCCCTCCTTGTGCGGGAACAGCTCCTTCAGGCTGAGGCTCCTCTTTTCCGTATGCCTGTACTGGAACAGGATAAAGAACAGCACTGCCGCCCCTACTGTGCACACGGCGTCCCCGATAAAGAGCATGTTGAAGCCGACCAGGTTTTTAATGGCAAGCCCGAGCGGCGGTCCGATGATCTGGGACGCCACCTGGCCGACGCCGTAATAGCCGAGGCCCTCTCCTGTCCTGGACTTCGGGATGTATTCGACAGCCAGCGCGATGTTGACCGTACCGTTGACGCCGAAGGCGATGCCGTGGAAGATCCGGATGAAAAAGAGCATCCCGACCGAATGGCAGAAGCTGTAGAGGACGCAGGCCAGGCCCATAAGCGCCGTGGTCGCAGCCAGCAGGAGCTTTTTATTCAGCCTGTCGGCAAAGAAGCCGCTGAAGGGCCGGATGACCATTGCGGCGATGGAGAACGCACCCACGGCCGAGCCGGCCGCTGCCAGCTCCGCACCGAAGGAAAGCGCGTAAGACGTTACCAGTGTGTGGATCAGGAAGTAGCTCAGGGATGCGACAAAGCTGTTCAGGATAATGATGATGAACGGCTTTGTCCAGAGTTTTTCATCCGATCCCGTTGATTTACCGAAAAGACCCATGATCAGAACTCCGTATTCCGTTTAAGAGGCAGCAGACTGTCAAGCGCAATACGGATGTAGTCTTCCCAGAGGTTGAAATCATGCTTGTAGCCTTCTGCAACGATGTACTCGGGATCATAGCCAAGCTCCTCTAAGAGCTCCACGTCCCGCTCCACTCGCGCCCGGATGAATTCGTCGCTTCCGCAGACGATGCAGAACTTCGCGAGCTCAGCGCCGCCCTCCTTGAATTTCTTCGCGATCGAATAAAGATCGTGCTGCGACCCCGGGATCTTTTCGGGATCCCCGAAGGTCCCGTTAAAGATGGGCAGGAAGTTTCTGAAATGGTCTCCCCGAAGCTCGTCCTGAAGCGTTTCCGTGTCCAGGGTCATGCCGATGCCGCCGGACATGTCGATGCAGTACGAGAACTTGTCCGGATGCTTGATGGCTGTTGCAAGCGCAACATTTCCGCCCATGGCATAGCCCATGATGAAATTGTCTTCCCGCGCCGGCGATGACGCGAACAGCGCCTGAATGACCGCCGGAAGCTCCTCCCCGAGGAAATCCTGATAGCGGATGCCGTATTCCGCATTCTCGCCGAAGCTGTTCGTGATGTTGGGCGTAACCAGCATGACGTTGTTCTCCTGGGCATACCGCTCCGCGTTGGTGTAGCGGTATGTGAGCGTGTCATCGTCGCCGCCGCCGTGGATGAGGTATACTGTCTGGAACTTCATGCCGGGATAATAAACCGGCTTCCGGGCCTCCGGATGCATCTCGTCATGGATGCCCTTCCTGTCCTTCGCGATATCGTAATAGCTGTAATTGTCCGTGGGGTAGACGATAGAGATGTCCACGTAATGCCCCAGCATCTGGCTTCTGTAATTAAAACGCATGATACCCATATGTATTTCCCTTTCTCTTTGTATGGTATCAGGATCTCCTGATGACAGGCAGTGTAATAAAGGACGGATGCTCTCCGTCGTGCAGCACATGAAGAAGGGCCGTCCTGTAATTCGCGCCTCTTCCGAGAGGCTCCTTCGTCCCGAGGTTCGCGTCCGCATAGGGGAAGGAGGATCCGGCGATATCCACGCGGATCCGGTGTCCCGCGGAAAGCAGGTACGAAATGTCGCCCATCGCGATCCGGTACTTTCCTGCCGTTCCCTCCGGCACATACTTCGCTTCCGACTTCGAATCACGGAAACGGAGCCGCAGCTCTCCCGAGGTTATCCGGATAGACGAGCCGTCGGGACCGACGTCGGAGAGACGGACGTAAAGGTCTCCGTCCTCGGCGTCGCACCTGAACCAGATCTCCGCGCTGACGGGGCCCGTGAGCTCCGTGTCCGAAGCTTGAGGCTCTGAAGTGTACACAAGCACATCCTGACGTTCCTGGATGCCGCTGAAATCCCCGTTCATCTTGAAGAGTCCGGGAAGCTCCGAAGGCACCGGGTCCATGGGATCGTGAAGGATCGTGTCCTCACCGGCAGAGTTCCCGCAGCCCTCTCCGGACGTTCCGCATTCCTGCGTGAGCTTTCCGGTTCCTGAAGACGACCTCGCATTGCCGTCCGACGTGAAGTACCAGTTCTCGTATTCCGTCTCCGGCACAGGCCAGACTTCGGCGGTCTTCCAGCCCTTTTCATTGAGCGTGCAGTAGACGACCGGGGAATCGTCCTTCATGGCGTCCGTTTTCCCCTTGAGCCAGCGGTCGAAGAACCGGAGCATCATCCCCATGATGCCCATCTCCGACCCGGCGGTCTCTTTTCCGTAGTCGATCTTCCCGATGACGTTCGACATTTCCGGTCCGTGTGACCAGGGCCCGATCACGAGCCGCAGCCGTTCGGGATCCGGCGCCGCAGCCTGTGCCTTCTGAAACAGGCGGTAATTTTCCATCTCCTGGTCACGGACATGGTCGTTCCACCCGGTGCACAAAAAGACGGGATAAGGCATGTTTTCAGGCTTTAAAGGATATCCGATTCTTGCCCAGTACTCCGGATCGTTCGTGCCGTCCACGGACTCCATGTATTCGTCAAAGTAGCGGAACCCTTCGATGTTGAGCGCCGGCATGTCGGTCCACGGATGGATCTTCACGACCTGGTCCATGATGGTCGGCCGGTTCTTTTCGATCTCCGCCCAGATGCGCGCCTTCTCTTCTTCCGAAACCGGAAGCCTCCGGACCTGGTCCTCCGCGGAGTTGTAGAGCCACGTCAGATGGTACGGCGCATAGGAGCCGTTTCCGTTGACGAAAGGCGGCCGCTCCGCAGAGCACTCGAACGGGCAGATGCATTTTAAATGAGGCGGCTGCTTCACGGCGAGCGCAAGCTGCACATAGCCGAAGAAGGACAGCCCGAAGGTGCCGATGTTTCCGTCGCAGAACGGCTGGGCGGCGATCCACTCGACGGTGTCATATCCGTCTTCCGGGTCGTTGAGCCCCGAGGGGTCCGGCTCTCCGTCCGAATGGTAGAAGCCGCGGCAGTCCTGGATCACGACGCAGTACCCCTGCTCCGCGTAATAATACGGGTTATAGATCCCTGCGCCTTCCCCGTCAAACGCGTCCTTGCCGTAAGGAAGCCTTAAGAGGATCACGGGAAGCGGCTCCTCTCCTTCCGGCCGGTACAGGTCCGCCCGGAGGATCACTCCGTCCCGCATGGGCATTTCGATGTTTTCGATTCTTCTGATCATTTTTACTGTCTCCTTACCAGGCCATCTCTTCCGCCTGGTCTGTAAGGACCTGTACGCCCTCCGGAAGGATCCAGCGGTCCTTCACCATTTTTTCCGCTGAGACGCGGACTTTTTCAACATATTCGCGGTGACTCGCGTACAGCCGGTCCCGCTCCTCCGGTCCGTAAAGCTCGCAGCCGGCGCTGTCTGTCCAGCGGCCGAGGGGCACATCAACGTACGGATGGCGGATGCCGCCCACGTGGTTCCCGGTCTCATCGACTACAAAATCGACCTTCGGATACATTCCGGTAAACTGAAGCTCCTGCTCCATCTTAGGCGGAAGTATGCCTTCCGTGATCCACAGCTTCAGGTTGTGGTAAGCACCGGAATAGATCAGCCAGTTCATCTGGTTCCAGTAGGCAAATGTGTTTCCCTTCTCTCTCCGCTCGCCAATACCGCGCCGGACGTAGTCCTCCGGGCACGCGAAGCAGGAAATATCCTGCCGGAACGCGGCGGTCACACTAAGACCCGGGATCTCGTACCAGCGGGACTCATGGCCCTTTTCATCGCCGTCCGGGCAGCGCCACAGGCAGGCCCAGAAAGGATGCGGCGGGACGTCGCGCATATCGCCGGCAGTCTCTACACGGATGACCGGGACGTTGCAGGTCCGGGAACAGCGCGGATCGGTAAAGCCGAACATGTCTTCATTGTACGCGATCCAGCCTCCGCCGCCCGACATGTACATAAGATACCCGTCGATGACCGGCGACCCGTCCGGAAGCTTCATGAAATCCTGGAAGCCGCTGATGTAGGAGTTGAAGTCGTTAATGCCGATCATCACGGCTTTCTTCACGTCATAGCCGTAGAAAGGCGACCGTTCTTCCCCGCACTTTAAGAGCGCGATCATCTGGAAAACCATGTCGAAGACCAGGCTCCGTTCATAGGCACTGTCATACTGGAAAACGAACGGCAGGCCGTGCTGGTTGAAGTACTCGAGCATCGGGTCCCAGCCGGTCTCGCCCCGTTCTTCAGGAGGAAGCGGGTTCGGAAGCTCGCACTCCCCGTATTTTGCAGGGTCCATGATCCGAAGCGACTCCAGGCAGTTGCCGTCCTTGGTGTAGCCGACCCAGGCGTCTCCGGACCTTAAGATCTCTTCGTACGTCTGGCCCCAGCCCGCGTTGCAGTGGTCGATCGTAAAGGACCCGTTGAAGGTCTCAAAAGCGATGATCCCGCTGAAGCGCGCGGGATCCGCGGGCTTCCGGACAACGATCCTCGAACAGTACGGGCAGTCCTCGTTCGTGATGACCGGCGGCAGGTGCGTGTGCGGCCAGTGATACACGTTGGCCTTCCCTTTGATCAGGTACTCTTCTTCCACATAGCCGTATGCAGACAGATCCAGCGGATCCTCAAAGCGGGACGCGCCGTCCACAATGGGCCCTTCCTTTTCAATATCGAATTTACGGACAAATTCCGTAGGTTTTACAATGGTTTCAGCAAGATGACGGTCCATTTACTCGTCTTTCCCTTCTCCCCTGATATCCGCCTGTTTTTCCGCTGCAGGCTCTTTTTCTTCCTGCTTCTTCGCCGCAAGCTTCATGATCTCTTCCGCACGGTGGCAGCTCACGAAGTGGTCCGGCTGAAGCTCGCGGAGCTCCTGGTCCACATGGCACGCTTCCGTCGCGTACGGGCACCTGGGTGCGAAACGGCAGCCAGGCGCCGGCTCGACCGGCGATGTCACCTCGCCCTCGAGGATGATCCGCTTCATGGGCGAATGGATATCGATGCTGGGAATAGCCGAAAGCAGCGCTTTCGTATACGGATGCATGGGCGTTTTGAACAGTTCCTTTGCAGGGCTCTTTTCTACGAGGTTCCCCATGTACATGACGCAGATGTGGTCGGACACATGCCGGACCACGGACAGGTCGTGGGTGATAAACATGAACGTCAGCCCGTATTCGTCCTGCAGGTCCTGGATCAGGTTCAGGATCTGCGCCTGGATCGACACGTCCAGGGAGGAAACGGGCTCGTCGCAGACCACGAATTTCGGATTCAGCGCCAGCGCCCGGCCGATGCCAACACGCTGCCGGCGTCCGCCGTCCAGCTCGTGCGGATAGGAAAGCGCAAGCCGCCGGTCGATGCCTACAAGGTCCATCAGCCGGTCCGCTTCCTTCTCAAGCTCCGCCTTGGAAAAGCGTTTGGACAGTACGAGCGGCTCCAGAATGGTCTGTTTGACCGTAAACCTGGGGTTCAGCGAGGAATAGGGGTCCTGGAAAATGATCTGGGCGTTCTCGCGGAACTGCCGGAGCGCCTTTCCCTTGATCCTCGTGACGTCCTCCCCTTCAAAAAGGATCTGTCCGTCCGTAGGCTCAAGGAGATGGATCATCGTCCGCCCCAGCGTGGATTTTCCGCAGCCGGACTCACCCACCACACCTAAGGTGTGGCCCTTTTCGATCGTGAAGGAGACGTCGTCCACCGCGTGAAGGTCGCCCTTGCTGGTCTGGAAGTATTTTTTAAGATTCTTAACTTCGATCAGTGTACTCATGCTTCTCTCTCCTTCACGCCTTCGTCAAGGCACCGGACGTAATGGGTGCCGCCGATGTGCACAAGCTCCGGGGCCTGATCGCGCATCCTGCAGGATTCGCAGGCCTTTCCGCACCTCGGGTGGAAGGCGCAGCCTTCGGGAAGGTCCGCGGGATTCGGCGGCATGCCGTCTATGGGATGGAGCCTTGTTTCGTCGCCTGTGAGCGTCGGAAGAGACCCAAACAGGCCTAACGTATACGGGTGCCTCGGATCGTCAAAGATCTCCTCCTTCGAGCCCAGCTCGATGATCTGGCCCGCGTACACCACGGCGACCCTGTCGCAGGTCTCCGCAACAACGCCGAGGTCGTGCGTAATCAGGATCATGGAGGTGTTCTGCTCCTCCCGAAGCGCCTTCATCATGTCGAGCACCTGGGCCTGGATGGTCACGTCGAGTGCTGTGGTCGGCTCATCCGCAAGGATCAGGAGCGGGTTGCAGGCTAAAGACATCGCGATGACCACGCGCTGCTTCATTCCGCCGGAAAACTGGTGCGGGTAATCCGAATAGCGGCTCGCGGGAATTCCGACCTTTTCGAGCATTTCACAGGCTCTGAGCGTTACTTCTTTTGCCGAATAATCACTGTGGTGCAGCTGGATCGCTTCCGCGATCTGGTCGCCTACGGTCATAACCGGATTCAGCGCCGTCATGGGGTCCTGGAAGATCATGGAGATCTTTTCGCCCCGGACCTTCCGCATGTCGCGCTCGCTGATCTTGTAGAGATCAACACCGTTAAGGAGGATCTCGCCGGACCGGACCTTGGCCGGGGGATCCGGAAGGATCCTCAGGATCGACTTCGCGATGGTGGTCTTCCCGGCGCCGGTCTCTCCTACAAGACCCAGTGTTTCTCCGCGCTCAAGGTCAAAGGAGACGCCGTTGACGGCATGGATGACTTCACCCGCAGCCGTATATTCCACTACAAGGTCCTTTACGGAAAGGAAATGCTCCGACTCTTCCTGCCAGCAGAGTTCTTCAGTCAAATGGTCTTTTTTCTTCATGGCATCCTCCTTTCCTTAATCCTTCAGCTTCGGGTCCATGGCGTCCCGGAGGCCGTCGCCCAGGATATTCAGGGAAAGCACGGCGATCATGATGGTGATGCCGGGCACCAGCACGAGCCTCGGATACTGCCGGAGATGCGTTCTGGCATCCGCAAGCATCGCGCCCCACTCCGGCTCCGGCGGCTGAACGCCAAGGCCGATGAAGGACAGGGAGGCCGCGGTCAGGATGGACTGCGCAACGCTCATCGTCGCCATAACGATAAGCGGAGAGATCGCGTTCGGCAGGATATGCCGGAAGATGATCCGCGCGCTCGAACAGTTGATGGAGGTCGCGGCTTCCAGGTACTCCATTTTCCGGATGTTCAGGATGGAAGCCCGGATCATGCGGGCGTACATCGGCGTGGTGCCGAAGGCCAGCGCGATAATGCAGTTCGTAAAGCCGGGGCCCAGGATGGCCGCTACGGCGATGGAAAGCACCAGGCCGGGGATCGAGTTGATGATGTCCAGGATACGCATGATGACGTCGTCCACCACGCCGCCGAAGTAGCCGGCGAGCGACCCGATGATGGCGCCTGCGGTGGCCGCCATTGCCACGGAATAGATACCGATCTTTAAGGAGTACCTGGAACCGTATATGAGTCTCGACAGGATATCGCGGCCCAGCTGGTCCGTCCCGAGGAGATGCTCCTTGGAGAAGGGCTGGAAGATATTGTAGTAATCAGCCTGCTCATAGCCGTACGGCGCGATCCACGGGGCAAACACCGCGATCAGGGCCATGATGACGATGATCACGAGCCCGACCATGGCCGCTTTGTTCTTCGTGAGACGCTTCAGGATCTCCAGGAGCTGGCTCTGTTTTTTCAGTTTTTTCTCCTTCATGATACGCCTCCCGCTGCTGCCTGCTTCTTTCCGGCCTTTGAACGTTTCTTGTGCTCACCCTGGTACTGCGTCTTGATCCTCGGATCCACGAACGCATAGACAAGGTCAACAAGAAGCATGACGATACTGAACGCGATGGAAATAAAGATGATGCCGCCCTGCACCACCGGATAGTCACGTCCGTTGATGCCGCTCACGATGTACATGCCGAGTCCCGGAAGCGCGAACACAGTCTCGATGACCAGCGCGCCGCCCATCGTGATGCCGAAGCTCATGCCCGCCGATGTAATGACCGGGATCAGTGCGTTTTTCAATGCATGCTTGTACAGCACCGCGTGTTCCGTTTGTCCCTTGGCCCGGGCCGTCGTTATATAGTCCGCCCGGATGACCTCCAGCATGGAGGATCGCGTCTGGCGGGCGATGCTCGCGATGCCGCCGATACTGGCCGCCACACAGGGCAGCACGTAAAACTCCGGATGCCCGGCGGTATAGCCGCCGAACGGCAGGATCGCAAGGTAGATCGCAAATAAAACCTGCAGCATCTGGCCCACCCAGAAGCCCGGCATGGAAACGCCCACCAGAGAGAACAGCATGGTCGCGTAATCGCCGGCCTTGTTCCTGTGGGTGGCTGCCGTAATACCGAGAGGGATCCCTGCTGCCAGTGTAATGATCATGGAAACAAACGCGATCAGAAGAGACCGCGGAAAACGGGACAGGATCTCCTTCGACACAGAAGCGCCGGACACATAGGAGGTTCCGAAGTCAAAGCGGAGGAATACATTTCTCATGTATTCGAACAGCCGCTCGAAATAGGAACGGTTCAGTCCCAGTTTTTCCCGAAGCTCCGCATACTGCTCCTTGGTGGCGTTTCCGCCCAGGATCACCTGTGCCGGATCGCCCGGCGCGAAATACATGATCGTAAAAACAAGGATGCAGACGCCCAGGATGACGGGAATCATGAGAAGCAGTCGTTTCAGAATATATCTAGCCATTTTAACGAATTCTCCTTTTCATTCGATGGAGAGGGTAAAAGCAGGGGTCCCCTGCATACACAAAGGACCCCCAAAAATGTTCAAGACTTATTTGAACAGTGCAGGATCATACTGCGCGTGACCGAAGATGATGAAGCACTTATCGGAAAGCGGATTGTCCTTGACGTTGATGTTCGCAACGTAGTTGTAGTAGTCGTAGTACAGGCCGCGGCTGATGGCGATGCTCTTCAGGTACTGATGGAAGGCATCTGCGGTCTCCGCATTGTGGGTCTCCTCTTCCAGAGCCGCACGCAGAAGCACCTGCATGTCTTCATCCGTATAACCGCACTGGGTCATGCCGCCGAAGGAATCCTGGTCGAAGGAATACTTGAAGGTGGAGGTGACGTAGTCGCCGGACTCCTTGTTGTCGATGGTGACGTCCCAGCCTGCATAGGAGTTTCTGGTGGGAACGAACATTGCGTCATCAACCGTATTCAGCTTGCAGTCGATGCCGACAGCGATCAGGCAGCCCTGGATAACCTCGGCGATCTTGGACCAGGTGGTGTTGTTGCTGGTCAGAAGCGTGATGGTCTCTCCTTTGTAGCCTGCTTCCTCAAGAAGCTCCTTCGCCTTGTCCGGATTGTAGTCGAAGTAGTACTCTTCGTCCCACTTCTTCAGGTAGTCCGGATAACCATCGTTGCCGTAGGTATGCGTCACAGCGCCGTTGCCGAGTGCGACAGATGCGACAAGGGCGTTGCAGTCGATAGCCGTGAAGATCGCTTCACGAAGCTTCTGGTTGTCTTCGCAGATGCTGGCTTCGCCGCCCTCCGTCTTGGAGCCGCCCATGTTGAAGGACAGGACGTAGGTCAGAGAGTTCGGGATCGCGAAGAGGTTGTACTTCGAAGTATCGTCGAACAGATACAGCTGGGACTGGTCGATACGGGATGCCCAGTCGGCAGCGCCGGACTCCACCATACCCGCACGGGTGGGTGCGTCCACAACACCGGTCATGATGACGCGGTCAACGTTGGTTTCGTCGAACATGGTGCGGAGTTCGTCCTTCTGCCAGTAGTTCTCGTTCTTCACGAACTCGTAGCTCGCGCCGGAGACGAAGTTCTTGATAAGGTAGCAGGACGTGGAAACGGTTTCCGTAGCGTCCACAAATCCGTTGTACTTCTCAAAAGCAGCCTTGGAAACGATGCTGATCTGAGTTACGGAGTTGTTGAAAGCGCCGGCCTGCGTATTCGCCATGTGGAAGCGGATGTTGTAGTCGTCGATCTTTTCCACAGAGGAGATGGCGCCGACCTGCATCGCAAGGTTGCCCTGGTTGATGCACTCTTCCACGGAGAAGACGACGTCGTCCGCCGTGATCTTGTTGCCTTCGGAGTCCACAACGTAATCGAAGATCTCAACGTCGTACGTCAGGGGATCCGTCTTTGTGAAGGTCTTGCCGATGCCCGGATACAGTCCGCTGTCCCCGATCATCTTGTCGTCAGAAACGTACTGAGACTTGTAGAACAGAGTCTGGTAGCCGTAAAGGCCAAGCGGGCCCATTGCTTCGCTCATGCCCTGGAACGGGTTCAGCGAGGTCAGTGTCGCGTGATAAGCGATCCTCAGGACTTTCTCACCGGTTTCTTCGGCTTCCGCGGGCTCTGCGGCTTCCTCATTGCCTGCTTCCTGCTGCTCCTCTTTGCCGGTGTCCGTGCCGGCCGGTGCCGGAGCCGTACAGGCGGCAAGAGAAAAGATCATTGCCAAAACGAGAAGTAAAGCAATTACCTTTTTCATACTGGTTTTTTCCTCCCATAAATTTGTTTTTTTATATTTTCAGTCCGTATCAGGGCTGAAGATACCTTTTTCACGGCCGGGTGGTCTTTCCCCGCGCCAGGCTCATCTGCAGAACGATCTCCCTCGGGTGCCCGCTCCTGCCCTCGGCCATTTCAATGATCATATCCGCGGCTTCATGGGAAAGCGCTTCCATGGGGATGCGGATGTGGGTCAGGTCATAATAATACCGCGTGTCACGGTTCAGGCTGCCGTAGCCCACTAACTGGACCTGCTCCGGGACCGGGATCCCGGCTTCCCGGAAGAAGGTCAGGGCGCCTGCCGCGCTGATATCCGTATCGCAGTAAAGCCCGTCGATATCCGGATAGAGCGCATAATAGGCCTCCGCCTTCTTATAGCCCGCCTGCATCAGGTCTTCCGCGTCGATGTGCGGCAGCCCGACGTATTCCATGCCGAAATACGAGCAGAACTCAATAAACCCCTGCCGCTTTGTCTCAACGTTCTCCTCCTGGAGCCCCGTGATATAGCCCGCCTTCCGCGAGCCCTTTCCCGCAAGCTCCTCCGCGGCCAGATACCCTGCCTGCCGGTAATCCGGCTGGATGCTGGAATAGCGCAGGCTGTTCATCATCTCCACCCCGGTAAAAAACCGGTTCACGTACACTACGGGGACGTTCAGCGCAAGAAGATGCGGAATGTCAAAAACGCAGCTGATGCAGACCAGCCCGGAAATGTTCAGGGAGCGCAGAATGGTAAAGACCCGGTCCGCGGTCATTTCCCGCGAGCCTAAGCTGATGAAGACCGGATAATAGTCCTGAAGCAGGAGCTCGTGCTGGATCATCTGCCCGAGCAGGCAGTAATAGGTCACGTCCATGCTCGGGATGATCACGCCGATGCTCTTTCCCTTCTGCCGTCTCAGTCCCTGCGCGCCGATATCCGGCGAGTACTGCATTTCCTCCGCGATCTTCAGGATCTTCTCTTCGGCTTCCTTCGAATATTTGCCTGTTTTGTTCAGCACCCGTGAGACTGTAGCGATCGAATAGCCGGATTCACGAGCAATATCTATCATGTTGGCTTTCTTCATATCCGACCTCTTTTTCAACATGCACACCGCAGAGCGGCCGTGCGAATCCTTAACGGAACCCTCAGGAAATTGGCAAACCTTGTGTAAACAGAAAGAAACACTGTGTAAACGATTACACTAAGAACTTACCAGAAATTGTGTATTATGTCAATACGTCAGCATAAATTTAATGAACAATTTATTGATTTTCGATATAACGCATGTTTTTTACTGAAAGTTATGCAGAAAAAGAGGCCGCGGCTGTGTAAAAAATTTACACAACCGCGGCCTCTCACAATTTTGAATAGTTTATTCGCCTTCGTTATTTTCCCGGATCAGTTCGAGGATCTCCTCCCGCCCGGCCTTTGTTACCGCAGAAAACGGGATGAGTGTTTCCCCCTCCCGGATGGACAGTGCCTTCCGGATCACGCTTTTCATCTTCGCCTGCTCGTTTTTACTGAGCTTGTCCGCTTTCGTCATAATGACCACCGGGGTGTACCCGGTCTCCCGGATCCAGTCGATCATCGTCCGGTCGTCCGCCGTGGGCTCGTGCCGCATGTCGACAAGGAGAAAGACCGTCCGAAGCGCCTCCGAGGTCCTGAGGTACCGCTCGATCATTTTTCCCCACTTCGCGCGTGTCTCCCGCGAAGTCCGTGCGTAGCCGTAGCCCGGCAGGTCCACAAGGTACACGGCCTTGTTGACGTTATAGACATTGATGGTCTGCGTCTTTCCGGGGTCCTGCGAGGTCCGCGCAAGCCGCTTCCTCTCAAGAAGCGCGTTGATGAGCGAGGACTTGCCGACGTTCGACCGGCCGGCAAACGCATATTCCGGAAGCGTATGAACAGGAAGCGCGGAGCTGATCCCGCAAACCTGCTCAAGCTCCGCGCTTTTGATCTTATTCATTCGGATCTCCCCTGCTGATGATGACGGGCTTTCCGTCCCCGTCCACCATCTCCTTTGTCACGGTGATGATGGCGGCATCGTCGTTCGAAGGCAGCTCGTACATGACGTCCTTGAGCGTGTCCTCCATGATTGAGCGGAGGCCGCGGGCGCCGGTGCCCCGGCTGATGGCCTTTTCGGCCACGGCCTTCAGCGCGTCCTCGTCAAAGAGGAGCTGCTGCTCGTCCATGTCAAAGAGCGCCTGGTACTGCTTCGTCAATGCGTTCTTCGGCTCCGTGAGGATACGAAGGAGTGCGTCCACGTCCAGAAGATCCAGGCTCACCACTATGGGCAGACGCCCGATGAGCTCCGGGATCAGCCCGAATTTCACGAGATCCTCGGGAAGGACCTGCTTCAGGAGCGTTGAAATGTCGTGCTCGGATTTGTCGAATACCTTCGCGTTGAAGCCGATGGATCCGGACTCGAGGCGGGACTCCACGATCTTTTCGAGGCCGTCGAATGCGCCGCCGCAGATAAAGAGGATGTTCGTGGTGTCGATCGGGATGCACTCCTGCTGCGGGTGCTTCCTGCCGCCCTGCGGCGGGACGTTCGCCATGGTGCCCTCGATGATCTTTAAGAGCGCCTGCTGCACACCCTCACCGGAAACGTCTCTCGTAATGGACACGTTTTCGCTCTTTTTTGAGATCTTGTCGATCTCGTCGATGTAGATGATACCCGTCTCTGCCCGCGCGATATCGTAATCAGCCGCCTGGATGAGCTTTAAAAGAATGGTCTCCACGTCCTCGCCCACGTACCCGGCTTCCGTAAGGGACGTCGCGTCCGCAATGGCGAACGGTACGTTCAGGATACGCGCAAGGTTCTGCGCGAGGTACGTCTTGCCGGAGCCCGTAGGCCCCAAAAACAGGACGTTGCTCTTCTGGATCTCCACGTCCGACTTGGTCTTCGTGAGGATCCTTTTGTAGTGGTTGTAGACCGCCACGGACAGCGCACGCTTTGCAGCGTCCTGTCCGATCACGTATTCATCCAGCTTTTCCTTGATCTCCTTCGGCTTCAGGAGATGGATATCCTCGGAAACGGCCTCATCCATGAGCTCCTCTGAGATGATCTCCGTGCAGAGATCGACGCACTCGTCACAGATGAAGGTATTGCGGGTCCTGCCGGCGATCAGCTTCCTGACCTGCGTACTGTTTTTTCCGCAGAATGAGCAGCGGTACTGCTCTTCTGATTTTCCTGCCATGATACTTTCTCCCGTGGGATCAGTGCTTCCGGATGATCTCGTCGATCAGCCCGTATGCCTTTGCCTCTTCCGCATCCATCCAGTTGTCGCGGTCCGTGTCAAGATTGATCTTCTCAATGTCCTGGCCGGTGAATTCGGCGAGCATTCCGTTCATCTTCTTCTTGATCTTCAGGATGTGCTCCGCCGCGATCTGGATCTCCGTAGCCTGGCCCTGCGCGCCGCCTAAAGGCTGGTGGATCAGGATCTCGGAGTTCGGAAGTGCGTAGCGTTTGCCCTTAGCGCCGCCTGCCAAAAGGAACGCACCCATGGACGCCGCCATGCCTACGCAGATGGTGGAAACGTCGCACTTGATGAACTGCATGGTGTCATAGATAGCCATGCCGGCAGAGATGGAGCCGCCGGGGCTGTTGATGTACAGGCTGATATCCTTCCCGGGGTCCTCGGACTCCAGGAACAGAAGCTGTGCGACCACAAGGCTCGCGGTCACGTCATTGACTTCTTCTCCAAGGAAAACGATGCGCTCCTTAAGAAGGCGCGAATAAATATCAAACGACCGTTCGCCGCGGTTCGTTTCTTCTACAACAATAGGAACGAGACTCATGATGACCTCCTTTGAATGGACCAAACCGGCACTGCGAGCAATGCCGGTACGGTCTTATTACCTATTCATGAACAGCGGTTTTGTTACTCCGCGATCAGGTCGAGCGCCTTCTGGATGGCAAGGTCCTTCCGGATGTTGTCCTTTTCCGCATCCGTCACGTACTCCTGCATCTTCTCCGGCTCGATCTGGTAGCTTTCCGCCATCTTATTGATCTGCTCGTTGAGATCCTCGTCCGTCACTTCAATGCCCTCCGCCTTTGCGATGGCTTCCAGCACGAGCGAGTTCTCGATCCGCATCTTGGCCTGGTCCTTCATCTGGTCCACCATGCCGCTCATGGTCTGGCCGGTGTACTTCATGTACATGTCCATGGACAGGCCCTGCATCTCAAGGCGCTGCGCGTAGTCGTTGACCATCTGCCGTGCCTGGAACTCGATCATCTTGTCCGGGACCTCGAACTTCGCGTTTTCTACGGCCTTCTTCAGGATCTCGTCGCGACGCGCGTTGTCAAGTTCGCCCTGCTTGCGGTCCGCAATGCCCTTACGGACGTCTGCCTTGTATTCGTCAAGCGTTTCAAAGTCGGAAACCTCGCTCGCGAACTCATCGTCGAGCTCCGGAAGCTCCTTCACCTTGATGCCGTTCACCTTTACCTTGAAAACGGCCGGCTTGCCCTTCAGGTTCTCCGCATGATACTCTTCGGGGACCGTGACGTTCACGTCGAATTCATCGCCGATATTCTTCCCGATGATCTGGTCTTCAAACGTGTCAATGAAGGAATGAGAGCCGATGGTCAGCTCGTGGTTTTCAGCCTTTCCGCCTTCAAATGCTTCGCCGTCGCAGAAGCCTTCATAATCGATCACGGCAATGTCGCCGTCCTGTACCGGGCGGTCGTCCACGTCGATGGTACGGGAGTTCTGCTCACGTACGCGGTCGATCTCCTGATCAACTTCCTCGTCCGTGACCTCTGCGGTCTTCCTTTCCACGTCAATTCCCTTGTACTCGCCAAGCTCGACTTCGGGCTTCAGGGTAACTTCCGCGGTGAAAATGAACGGCTTTCCTTTTTCGATCTGGGTGACGTCGATCTCCGGCTGTGCCACGATGTCCAGGTCCTTGCACGCTTCGTCCTCGAGCGCGGCTTCATACGCCGTGGGGATCAGGTCGTTGGCTGCGTCTTCATAGAATACGCCTGCGCCGTACATCTTTTCCACCATTGCACGGGGTGCCTTGCCCTTCCGGAATCCCGGAAGCTGGATCTGGTTCTTGTTCTTGAGATATGCTCTGTTCAGTGCGCCTTCAAATTCTTCAGCGCTCACTTCGATGGTCAGCTTTGCCAATGCGCCTTCCAGTTTTTCGACTATTACGCTCATTTCATTCCTCCATACTGTATTCAATTAGTCACAATCCGAGTTATTATAGCACAAACGTCCGGGAAATGCCAGCCCTTTTTATAAAAGCCTTCCCCCTCACTCGCCCCACTTCATAAGCTCCGCTTCCAGAGCCGGAAGGAGCTCATTCTCCGGGAGCTTCCGAAGTATCTCGCCCTTTTTAATAAGCAGGCCTTCGCCCACTCCTCCGGCGATCCCGATGTCAGCTTCCTTCGCTTCTCCGGGCCCGTTCACAACGCAGCCCATGACCGCGACCTTGATATCCAGATGATCGTATTTCGTGACCATCTGTTCCACCTTGTTCGCAAGGCCTATAAGATCGATCCTCGTCCTGCCGCAAGTCGGGCACGAGACGACCTCGATGCCGCCCTTCCTGAGCCCGAGCGTCTTCAAAATGAGCTTTGCCGACCGCACTTCCTCAACAGGGTCTCCCGTTAAGGAGACGCGGACCGTATCCCCGATCCCCTGCCCGAGGATCATGCCGAGACCCACCGCGGACCGGATGTTCCCGGCGTAGAGCGTCCCGGCTTCCGTGATCCCGACGTGAAGGGGATACTTACACTGCGGCGCAAGGAGCTCGTGCGCGCGTACGCACGTCATGACGTCCGTGCACTTGATGCTCACCACGATCTCCGAAAAGTCCGTCTCCTCGAGGATCCGCACCTTATCGAGAGCGGATTCCACAAGGCCCTCCGCGGTCACGCCGCCGTACTTTGCGACGATGGGCTTTTCAAGGGACCCGGAATTCACGCCGACGCGGATGGGGACTTTGTACTCTTTGCAGGCGTCCACAACGGCCTCGATGTTTTCACGGGACCCGATGTTCCCCGGGTTGATGCGGATCTTGTCCGCGCCGTGGCGGACTGCGGAAACGGCCATCCGCCAGTCGAAGTGGATGTCCGCAACTAACGGGATGTGGATCCTTTTCTTGATCTCTTCGATGGATCTACTCGCCTCTTCCGTGGGTGCCGTGCACCGGATGATCTCGCAGCCCGCGTCCTCGAGCTTCAGAATCTGTTCGACAGTCGCGTCCGTATCCTCGGTCCTCGTGTTCGTCATCGACTGGATGAGCACCGGGTTCCCGTGTCCGATCACCCGGTCTCCTATACGGACTTCCTTTGTTAAATCACGATACATATATACCTCATCCGGCCTTCTCAGGCCGCCTCCTCAGGGAGAAGGCTTATGTTTCTCAGTCGGGGAATATTACGACGTACAACACGCCTTCCGCTAAGGCGGAAGGCTTTTAGTCTCAGAAAAATATCTTCCGGATATCGTTGAACAGCACCACTACCATCAATATGGCAAGCAGGATAAAGCCCGCCACGGTCACAATGCTCTCCCACTTCTTCGGGACCGGTTTTCCGCATACGGCTTCCAGGATCAGGAACACCAGCCGCCCGCCGTCCACAGCAGGGATCGGCAGCAGGTTCATGATCCCTAAGTTTGCGGAAATGAGCACCGTAAAGCTCATGAGATTGATGATCACCCAGTAGGCAGTGGTCCAGAAACTTTCGTTCTTCGTATCGTCCGTGACCTCCGTCACGATGTCGTCCACCATGCCGGCCATGCCGACAGGCCCGGAAAGGTCGTTTAAGCTTGCCCGTCCCGAGAACAGCATACCAAGGCTCTTGAACACCACTCCGGTGTCATAGGCGAACTCGTAATAGCCGTATTTCACGATCTCAAGCGCGTTGAGGTCCGTCTTCCTTGCCGAGGAAGAGATGCCGATGTAGTACCGGCCTGCCTCTTCATCGTAGACAGGCACGATGGTGCTTTCGTAAGTCTCCCCGTCCCGGACGTACGTCACGTCGATGTCCTCGCCCTCGTGTAGCGCAATATAAAGAGACACTTCGGAGAACAGGTGCATCCGCTTTCCGTTCAGCTTCACGATCTCATCGCCGGGCTGAAGACCCGCTTCCTGAGCCGGATACCCCGGTGTGACGCTCCCGATCTTCGTAGTGGTCGCACCTACGAGCGCCGCAAGCACGATCGCAAGCAGCAGCGCAAGAAGGAAATTGAACACCGGCCCTGCCAGGATAATGGAGATCCGGACCCAGACGGATTTTTTCGAGAAGGATTTCTCTTCATCGAACTGAACGGCCTCTTCGCCCGCGGCAGCCTCCGGGAAGTAGCTCTGGTCCCCCTGCATCAGGCAGTACCCTCCGAAGGGGATCCATTTCACGGCGTATTTCGTCTCGTTCCGGCGCCACGAAAAAATGTCCGGACCCATGCCGATTGAAAACTCCACCACGCCTACGCCGTTCTTTTTTGCAAGGATATAATGGCCGAATTCGTGAATGAAGATCACAAGACCCAGGATCACGATGAGCGCAATAATGCTTACAGCTGTTGACAATTCAATACCTCGTATGTTTCCTGCTCCGCTTCCAGAATTTCAGGAAGCGTGGGTGAAGGCTTTACAGGGACCGCACTGAGTGCTTTTTCTAACAGCATCGGGATGTCCGTAAAGCCGATCTTTTTCTGTAAAAACGCGGCGACCGCGTATTCGTTTGCCGCATTGAAGACCGTGGGCGCGCTGCCGCCGGTCTTTCCCGCTTCGATCCCCAGCGCAAGTCCCCGGAACTTTTCGGGGTCCGGCTTTTCGAGAGCGATTTCCGGGATGCTCCAGAAATCCAGACGGTCCCCGGGGAGCTCCCTTCTCTCAGGGTAATAGAGCGCGTATTGGATGGGCAGGTGCATGTCCGGCGTCCCGAGCTGGGCCTTCACGGCACCGTCGGCAAACTGGACCATCGAATGGATGATGGACTTCGGCTGGATCACTACCTGAATATGATCGTACGGGACGCCAAACAGCCAGTGGGCTTCCATGACCTCGAGCGCCTTGTTGACCATGGAGGCGGAATCGATGGTGATCTTCGCGCCCATGGACCAGTTCGGATGCTTCAGGGCGTCCTCCGGAGTCACTGTCTTCAGCTCTTCGGCGCTCTTCGTCCGGAACGGCCCGCCGGACGCGGTGAGGAGGATCCTGTCGATCCGGTTCCCGGCTTCCCCCTGCAGGCACTGGAAAATGGCCGAATGCTCGGAATCGACGGGGAGGAGTTTTACGCCGTACTTGTTAAGCATGGGCATGATCAGGTGCCCCGCGCAGACCAGCGTCTCCTTGTTCGCGAGCGCGATGTCCTTGCCCGCCCGGATGGCTTCTATCACAGGCCGGATGCCGATCATCCCGACAATAGCCCCCACTACGATCTCCGCATCCGTCCCGGCCGCGGCTTCCAGAAGCCCGTCCATGCCGGAGAGAACGCGCACCGGGAGGTCCCGGACCCGCGTCCTGAAGTCCGCCGCCGCATCCTCGTCAAAGACCGCGACCAGCTCCGGCAGGAATTCCCGCGTCTGTTTTTCCAGAAGCTCCGTATTTTTCCGTGCGGCCAGCGCGGTGATCTTAAGATCCCCGTTCGCCCGCGCGATGTCCAGTGTCTGTGTGCCGATGGACCCTGTAGATCCCAGAATAGCAGTCTTTTTCAAGGGTCACCTCTTATTTCACAAAGAACCCTGCGGCGATGAAGATCATCGGCGCAACGGTGATGATGCTGTCAAAACGGTCCAGGATCCCGCCGTGTCCCGGGATCAGCCTGGAGTAATCCTTCACGCCCTTTACGCGCTTGAACGCGGAAGCTAAAAGATCGCCCGCCATGGAAACGACCGCCGCGAGAAACGACGTCACGCCGAACGCAAGCGCAGGATCTCCTACGGACGTGAGCCTGCTTCCTATAATCAGGCCGTATATCACGCCGAAAAGTGCGGCCCCTAAAAGTCCTCCCACGGCTCCTTCCACGGATTTCTTGGGGCTCAGGACCGGAGCCATTTTATGCTTTCCGAACAGGACGCCCGTAAAATACGCGAACGTGTCGCAGATCCACGAACCTAAGAAGATCAGGATGACCAGGTACTGACCGTCCGGCATGATCCGCACGCGGTACATGAACGACAGCATGACCAGTACGTAAAAGAATCCGAAAAACGCGGCCAGGACTTCCTCCGCTTCCGTTTTTTCAAACCGAAGGACGTAAACTCCGGCAAGCACGAGGAAAAAGATGAGGAAGACGTGCATATATAGGTCGAAGCGGCCAAAAGCCGTAAGGACGTAAAACGCGGCGTATGCAAGGAAACCCGCAATACCGACGGGCTTCTTTTCGATCCCGTACAGCCGGTAGAATTCAAAAAGCCCGAGTAAAGAAACCGCTGCCGTAAGCGCGAACCATGTCCATTGGCCTGATAGATACAGTCCCAGTATCAGCACGAACAGCCCGGCGCCGGAAAGGGTCCGCACCAGCATGCTGTGCTTATCGATCTTTTTTGCCGCTGCCATCATACACTCCTTACTTCTTCCGTCCGCCAAAACGCCTGTCGCGCTTTCCGTATTCCTCCACCGCGCGGAGGAGCTCCTCCTTGTGGAAATCCGGCCACAGTGTGTCCGTCACATAGATCTCCGTATAGGCAAGCTGCCAGAGAAGGTAGTTTGAGAGCCGCATCTCCCCGCTTGTCCGGATCAAAAGGTCCGGGTCCGGGAGACCTGCGGTGTCCAGCCGCTCCGAAATGAGGCTCTCCGAAATGTCGGACACTGAAAGGCGGCCTGATGCGACGTCCATAGAGATCCCGCGGACCGCGCGGGCGATCTCGTCCCGGGCGCCGTAGTTCAGCGCCGCTACAAAGGTCATTCTGTCATTGTCCTTTGTAGCTTCCTCGATCTTCTCCATGTCCTCCACGAGGTCTTCCGCGAACCGGCTTTTATCGCCAATGATCCGCACCCTCACGTTCTTTTCCATCGCGACCTTATAGAGCCGCTTCACATAGTAGCGGAACAGAGTCATGAGCGCGCCGACCTCCAGCTGGTCGCGCTTCCAGTTCTCCGTGGAAAAGCCGTACACGGTGAGGACCTTGATGCCGATGTCCGCGGCATCGTACACGATCTGCTCAAGCGTCTTGCAGCCCTCCGCATGTCCCAGGCTCTTAGGCACGCCGTGCCGTTCGGCCCAGCGCCCGTTTCCGTCCAAAATAATAGCAACCGATTCCGGGATCCTCTGAAGGCCCTGCTCTTCCATGGCTTCTCCTTTCGTAGGTCCGGGCCCACAGGGCCCTGCCTCTTCCGTCACGCTAATCAGCAGTTTGGGGCGGCTTATCAAGCCGCCCCTGCCCGCTTTCTCTTCGTATATCTTAAACTGTAGTGATTTCCTTTGCCTTGGCTTCCGTGACCGTGTCGATGTTCTTCACGTACATATCCGTCAGCTTCTGGGCTCTCTCCTCGCCGTCCTTCAGGTCGTCTTCCGTGATCTCGGAGTTCTTGTTCATCTTCTTGAGCGAGTCGATGGCGTCGCGTCTGATATTCCTGATGGCGACCTTGGAAGCTTCCGCTTTCTTCCGGATGTCCTTCACAAGCTCCTGGCGGCGCTCACCGGTAAGCTCCGGGAACACCAGACGGATCATATTGCCGTCATTGGAGGGGGTGATGCCGATGTCTGACGCCAGAATGGCTTTTTCGATGTCCTTGATCAGCTTCTTGTCCCAGGGCTGGATCAGGATGATGCGCGCCTCCGGTACGGAGATGTTCGCGACCTGCTGAAGGGGCGACATCACGCCGTAATAACTGACCGAGATCTTATTGAGAAGATTCGGGTTCGCACGGCCGGCACGGATCATGGAAAAATCACTCTCCAGTGCCTGGACTGTTTTCTGCATTTTTTCCTCTGTTACTGCCAATACTGTCTCCATAGATTCCCTCCTATTTTTATTCACTGACGACGCGTGTTCCGTCTATTGTTCCTTTGATGGCGTCCGCGATGCTGTTCTCCTTTTTAAGATCAAACACCAGGAACGACACATGATTGTCTTCGCTCATGACGGCTGCGGTGTGGTCGATGACGTTGAGACGCTTTTCCACAAGCTCGTGGATGGTCACGACGTCATAGCGTTTGGCACCGGGATCCAGCGCCGGATCCGCGGTATATACGCCGTCGATGTTCTTCGCGAGCAGCACCTCGTCCGCTTCCATTTCGATGGCCCGGAGGACGATCCCCGTATCCGTCGAAAAATACGGATGTCCGGTCCCGCCGGCAAAGAACAGGACCTTTCCTTCGGAGAACGCCCGATTGGCGTCGTCCTTCGAAAACAGCCTTGTCATGGTGCCCACTGCAAAGGGTGTAAAAATCTCCGTTGTGAGGCCTGACGACCGGAAGACTTCTGAAACATAGATGCAGTTCATGACAGTTGCAAGCATGCCGATCTGGTCCGACTTCGTCCGGTCGATCTCCGTCCCGGTCCTTCCGCGCCAGATATTCCCGCCGCCGATCACGATGCCGATCTCAATGCCTTCTTCCTGAGCGCTTTTTACCTGCTTCGCAACATCCTGCACTTTTGCGAGGTCGTACCCGCCTTTTTCCTTATCCGCGAGCGCTTCCCCGCTGAGCTTCAAAAATACCCGTCTTTTCCGATCCATAAAGCCGCCTTTCCGGTCCCTTCCCCGGAGTTCTGCCGGGGGAGCCTTTAAACCGCAATGATTATACACGATTTCAAAAGTCTAGTCAATAAAAAGCCCCTTTCGGGACGGCCCCGGAAGTCTGAATTTTCTGTGTCCGCCGCGGAAAGATGAACCACTTGCGGAACGCTTGCGTTTGTGCTATGATTTCCTTGCTATGTAATTTTACAAAGAGAGGTGTTTTTCATGTCCGGACATTCTAAATTTGCGAATATCAAACATAAAAAGGAAAAGAACGATGCCGCGAAGGGCAAGATCTTCACGATCATCGGCCGCGAAATCGCCGTGGCGGTGAAGGAAGGCGGCCCGGACCCGTCCAACAACTATAAGCTTGCGACGGTCATCGCGAAGGCGAAGGCGAACAACATGCCGAACGATACCATCGACCGCAGCATTAAAAAGGCGGCGGGCGACGGCAACACGGCGAACTACGAAAGCATTTCCTACGAAGGCTACGGCCCCTCCGGGACAGCCATCATCGTGGAGACTCTGACGGACAACCGGAACAGGACGGCAGCCAACGTGCGTGCGGCGTTCTCCAAGGGGAACGGAAACATCGGCACTACGGGCTGCGTGTCCTTCATGTTCGACAAAAAGGGCCAGATCATCATCGACAAGGAAGAATGCGAAATGGACGCTGACGACCTCATGATGCTCGCTTTGGATGCCGGCGCCGATGACTTTGCCGAGGAGGAGGATTCCTACGAGGTCCTCACGTCCCCGGAGGACTTCCCCGCGGTCTACGAAGCGCTTCAGAAGGAAGGCATCGAGATGGCTTCCGCCGAAGTCACCATGCTCCCGCAGACGTACGTCACCCTGACCAGCGAATCCGACATCAAGGCGATGAACCGGATCCTGGACCTCCTGGACGAGGATGACGACGTACAGAACGTCTACCACAACTGGGACGAGTGATCCGCCCCCCATAGAAAGAGCCCGGCCTCACGGCCGGGCTTTTTCTATTCTGATCCGCTGCCTCCTCGGCACCCTGTGTTATGGATCACTCCCTCTCCGGCGGGCGGCGTCTCCTCTTCCGGCGCCGGCGCATCCGTTCGCGCCTGTTGTTCAGGATCACGAGGATCAGGATGGCTATGAGCATCGCGCCTATAAGCGAGCCCAGGATGATCAGGACGATCTTCCAGGTGCTCTTGCCGACGTCCTCGTCCTTTTTGCCGGGCGAGACCGTTGCGGTCGTCTCCTCCGGACTTTCCGCGTCCTCGGATACGGACTCCTCCGGGATCTCCGTAATGCCGGGCTCACTCTCCGTCTCCGGCGGCGGGTCCGTGGGAGCCTCCGTCCCGGTGTATTCTTCCGTGGAAGGCACGAGCTCCGGGTGGTCGGACTGAAGGTACGCCGTCGCGATGTACCCGTACCGGCCGCCGTAGATCACGCGGCTCCAGCCCTCGTACACCCCGTTCCGGTGCACCGTAGTTCCCGCGTTCAGCGTGGTGTAGATCCCGCCCTCCGTAGACGGCGAATACCGGATGTGGACGTTCGCCGTAGTCGTTACATTGTCGTTCACGGGCAGCCACTCAACAGGCCGGACCCGGTCCGCACGAAGATCGTACGCGAAAGCGAACAGCACGTGCGTATCCTTGTAATAGTTCTCTTTATCGTCGCCCATTACGACGGCGATCGCATACATATCCTCCCGCTCCGCCGCGGTCACGAGTACGCGGCCCGCCTGCGGCGTGGAGCCGGTCTTGCCGGCCAGGACGCCCTCCTCGGGGAACGCGCCGGTGATCATCTCATGCGAGTTCCGCATCGCCCGGGGCCCGTTCATATTGGTGGCCGGGATGGTGTACTGCGCCGTGCCCGCGATCTTCCGGAACGTTTCGTTCTTCATGGCCTCCTGCATGATAAGCGCGAGGTCATAGGCGGTGGTGTAGTGCTGGTCGTTGTGGATGCCGTACGCGTTCATGAAATGCGTGTTGACAGCGCCGATCTTCCTGGCCCGCTCGTTCATCATCTCTGCAAATGCGGCTTCAGACCCGGCAACGTATTCGCCGAGCATCGCCCCGCACTCGTTCGCGGACTTCACCATAAGGCCGTACAGCGCGGAAAGGACCGTCATCGTCTCGCCCTCGCAGGCCTTCGGATCCAGTGTGGAGCTCGAAGGGTCGATGTCCACGGCGCTCCGCGTAAAGGTCATCGTCGCACTGAGATCCGGCACGTTTTCAATGGTCAGAAGGCACGTCATGATCTTCGTACAGCTTGCGGGGTACATGATCCGGTCCTTGTTCTTCGCGAGCAGCACCTCTCCCGTTTCCCCGTTGATCACGCAGTACGTCTCGCCCTTCGTGTCCGGACCGTAGTTGTCCTCCTGGTCGGGAACGGCGGACGCCGTCTCATATTCAAGCCCCTCCGCGCGGGAACTTAATGAAAAAACGTTCCCGAAAAGAAGCGCAAAGACCGCAATAAGCCCGATGACCTTATACAATTTGAAACTTACATTTTTCTTCACAGCAGCAACCCGAATACCAACAAAACCACAAGACCGAGAACGATCCTGTAAACGCCGAAGGGACTGAAATCGTGCCGCTTCACGTAAGAGATCAGGAAGCGGATCACAAAAATGGACACCACATAGGCGACCGCCATCGCCACAAAGAGCGCCGCGGCCTGGGTCCCTGAAATGGACATGTGCCGGACGAACAGGTATTTCACAAGCTTCAGGCCGCTCGCACCCAGCATGACGGGCACCGCAAGGTAAAAGGTGAATTCCGTCGCGATGAACCGGCTGCAGCCTAAAATGAGCGCCCCGATGATGGTGATCCCGGACCGCGAGGTCCCGGGGATCAGGGACAGCACCTGGAACAGGCCGATGAAAAGCGCCGTCCTGAGGGAAAGCTGTGAAAAGCGCGTAATGGTGACGTTCCGGTCCGAATACCGCTTCTCAAGCACGATAAACACGACGCCGTAGAAGATCAGCGTGATGGCGACCGTTACCCAGTTGTACAGGTACTTGTCCATGAGATCGTCCAGGAAAAAGCCGACCACGGCTGCGGGGAGCACGCCGACTATGATCTTAAGCCACAGCTGCCAGGTGTTTCTTTTCTGCGCATCCGTCTTGTAGGACGAGATCGGATTCAGCTTGTGGAAAAACACGCTGACTACGGCCAGGATCGCGCCTAACTGGATGATCACGTCAAAGATCGACGTGAACGCGTCCGTGAAGACCGTTGAATTGCCCGGCCACAGCCGGTTTAACAGGATCAGGTGCCCCGTGCTGGACACCGGAAGCCACTCCGTCACACCCTCAATGATTCCGAGGACGATGACACGGAGCCAGTCCAGAAAACCCATAATGAGTACCTCTCGTATATGGAAAAAATGTTTCTCAGGCTTCCCCTTGAGGGGAAGCTGTCAGTCCTAAGGACTGACAGATGAGGTGAATGGAGAGACCGTCTCTGACGGTCTTTCATTGAATCTCCCAGTCAATGGGAGTCTCTCCGTGCTCAACTAAAAACGCGTTCGCTCTCGAAAACGGCCTGCTCCCGAAGAATCCGCGGTACGCGGACAGAGGACTCGGGTGCGGCGATTCGATCACGAGACGCTCCGGCGCGTGGATCAGGGCCTTCTTGGCCTGCGCGGGCCTCCCCCACAGGATAAAGACGATGGGCCGCGCTTCTTTATCGAGCGCCCGGATGGCCGCGTCCGTAAACTCCTCCCAGCCGATTCCCCTGTGGGAGAAGGCCGCGTGCGCGCGCACCGTGAGGAGCGTGTTCAGAAGCAGCACTCCCTGCTCCGCCCAGGAGCGCAGACTCCCGTGGTTCGGGATCGGGACGCCCAGGTCGTCGTGAAGCTCCTGATAGATGTTCACAAGGGACGGCGGGAGCTCGATGCCCTTCTTCACGGAAAAGGAAAGCCCCTCCGCCTGGCCGGGTTCGTGGTACGGGTCCTGGCCTAGGATCACTACCTTCACTTCATGGAGCGGCGTCAGGTGGAACGCCGTAAAGATCTCTCCGGCAGGCGGATACACAGTGTGCGTCCTGTATTCCTCCCGGATCTTCTGATAAAGCTCCCTGTAATACGGCTTTCCGAATTCCGGCTTCAGCGCCGCTTCCCAGTCACCCGAGATCGCTGCCATCCTGCTGCTCCGCCTTCCTGAGTTCGAACCAGAAGACCACGCCGTCCGGTTCGTTGTATGCGCCGCACTCCTGCCCGTGCAGATCCATGATGGCCTTTACGATCGAAAGGCCGATCCCTGAGCCGCCGTACGCGCGGGTGCGCGCCTTGTCCACTTTATAAAACTTGATCCAGATCTTATCGAGGTCCTCTTCGGGGATGTTCGCGCCGGTATTCTTTACGCTTACCCGGATGAGAGGCCCGAGATCCCGGACCGAGATCACGATCCTGTTCGGCTCCGCAAGGTGGTTAAAGGCATTCGAGTAGTAGTTGTTGATCACTTCCTCGATCCTGAACTCGTCTGCGGTGACCATCACGCTCTCCGGACCTTCCACGGTCACCTCGGCGTGCCGCTCCTCCCGGAGCTTCTCCGAAGTCGAGACGACCCCCCGGATCATCTCCATGATATCGAAGTCCATGTATTCAGGCTGCTCTTTTCCGAATTCCAGCTGGTTCAGCGTAGTCAGCTTCTTCACCATCCGGTTCATCTTGTCAGCTTCGTCCACGATGACTTCGATGTAATAATCCATGCTGTCCGGGTCGTCCTTCAGCTCCCGGAGCCCTTCCGCATAGCCCTGTATGAGCGCGATGGGCGTCTTCAGCTCATGAGAGACGTTCGAGATGAAGTCCTTCCGCATCTCGTCCACCTGCTCTTTTTCTTCGATGTCCTTCTGCAGCTCCTCGTTCGCGAGCTTCAGCTGCAGGAACGTCCGCTCGAGCGCCGAGCTCATCTCGTTCATGTTGTTTCCGAGGATGCCGAGCTCATCGCTGCTCTGCCCCGTGTACCGCGCGGAGAAGTCCAGCTGGCTCATCCGCTTCGAAATGTCGGACAGCTGGTAGACGGGCTTCGTGAGCCTCATCGTGATGAGGCCTATGCCAAGCATGCCGAGCGCCAGGATCACGATGCTCGCGAAAATAAAGAAGCGGTTCGAGACCGCAGACCCGTAGAAGATCTTTTCAAGCGGCATGGACAGTATGAACTTCTTGGTCTCCCCCGAAGCGTTCCGCATGTAGCCGTAGCATTCAAGGTAGCGGTCTCCGTTGTCCGGGATCTCTACCCGCTGCATGGTGTAGTCCTCAGTCTTTTCGAGGATGGTGACGTTCTCCACGCTCCCGCGGATCAGGTCCGCCTGCAGCCGTTCCAGAAGGAACTGCTGGTCAAAAGCAGACATGTAGTCCCGGGTCAGGACCATGAATTCCCAGTCTGAGGCCCCTTCAAGCGCAAAGCTGATGCTCTGCCCCGTCTTTGCGGTCAAGATCACGTCCGAAAGCTGCTTCGTGGTCGTGTTTTCGTCCATCATAAGCTCGGAAAGCTCCTCGTACGTCTCCCGGAGGACCCGCTGGTTCATCCGCATGTAGTAATCCCGCCAGAAAACGATGTTGATGAGCACGAAGGCCGCGGCAATAAGCGCGGTGACGCCGAAGAAGATCAGCAGGATCTTCGTCCGTATTGAAAGAGACTTTTTCAAATCACGTCACCTCGAACTTGTAGCCGATGCCCCAGACCGTCCGGATGTAATCTTCCCGCGCGCCAAGCTTGCTCCGAAGCTTTTTTACATGGGTGTCGATGGTCCTGGCGTCTCCGAAATAGTCGTAATTCCAGACGTTGTTCAGGATCTTTTCCCTGGAAAGCGCAATGCCCTGGTTTTCAACAAAATACTGAAGGAGCTCGAACTCCTTGAAGGAAAGGTCCACCGGCTCTCCGTCCACCCGGACCACGTGGGCCTTCTGGTCGATCTCTATGCCGCCCGCCGTGATCACGTCCGAATTCACAAGGTGGTACCGCTTCAGGATATTCTCCACGCGCGCCACCAGGATCTTCGGTGAAAACGGCTTCGTAATGTACTCATCCACACCGATCTTAAAGCCCTGAAGCTCATCCTGCTCTTCGCCCTTTGCGGTCAGCATGATGATGGGTACCTCGGAATACTGCCGGATCACCTTCGCGACCTCACAGCCGTTCATTTTGGGCATCATGACGTCCAGGATCACGAGCGCGATGTTCTTCTCCTCAAAAAAGATCCTGACTGCTTCTTCTCCGTCCCCGGCTTCAAGCACCTGGTAGCCCTGGCGCGTAAGGAAATCCCTCACGAGCTTCCGCATCCGTTCTTCATCATCCACAACAAGGATCCTGATCTCATCCATTCAAAATACCTCCTGCTGCTTTCACGTTTTTTATGCGCTTCCCTGATGCTTTCCGAGCTTAACTTACGATTTCCCTTTTGCAAACTGCGCGCGCTTCCTCATGACGGGGTCCAGGATCTTTTTCCGGATCCTTAAATTCTTCGGTGTGACCTCGAGGAGCTCGTCCGTGTCGATAAAATCCATGCACTGTTCAAGGCTCATCGTCCTGGGCGTTACGAGCCTTAAGGCGTCGTCCGAGCCTGAAGAGCGCGTATTTGTGAGTTTCTTTGTCTTGCAGACGTTCACCTCAACGTCCTCCGACCGCCCGGTCTGGCCGATCACCATGCCGGCGTAGACCTTTTCGTTCGGGCCGATGAACAGCGTGCCCCGCTCCTGCGCGTTAAAGAGGCCGTAGGTGATGCTTTCGCCGGTCTCGAAGGAGATGATGGAGCCTAAATGCCTGTAGGCGATATCGCCGCGCCAGAGGTCGTAGCCGTCAAAGATCGTGTTCATGACGCCGTTGCCCTTGGTGTCCGTTAAAAACTCCCCGCGGTAGCCTATAAGGCCGCGCGACGGGATCTGGAACTCGAGCCTCATGTAGCCGCCCTGTCCCGCGCCCATGCCGAGCAGCTCGCCCTTTCTCTGAGCAAGCTTCTGGATGACGGCGCCCGAGAATTCCTCCGGGACGTCGATGTACACCTGCTCCATGGGCTCCATGAGCTGTCCGCGCTCGTTCCTTTTTGTTATGACCTCGGCCTTGCTGACAGCAAATTCGTAGCCTTCCCGCCGCATGTTCTCAATAAGGACCGAAAGATGCAGCTCCCCGCGCCCGGAGACCTTGAAGCAGTCCGTGTCCTCCGTCTCCTCCACGCGGAGCGAAACGTCCGTGTTGAGCTCCCGGAAGAGCCGGTCGCGGATGTGCCGGCTGGTCACGTACTTGCCCTCCTGCCCGGCGAACGGGGAGTCGTTGACCATGAACTCCATGGAAATGGTCGGCTCGCTGATCTTCTGGAACGGGATGGGCTCGGCGTTTTCCGCCGTGCAGATGGTATCCCCGATCTGGACGTTTTCCACGCCGGAGATGGCGACAATATCCCCGAACGACGCTTCCTTCACGTCGATCCGCTGCAGCCCGTCAAAGATATAAAGCCTGCTGATCCGGATCTTGTCCTTTTTAGAAAGGTCGTGCGCGTTCATAAGGAAACAGTCCTGGTTTACGGAGATCCTGCCGTCGTCGATCTTCCCGATGCCGATCCGGCCGACATATTCGTTGTAGTCGATGGTCGAGATCAGGACGCGCAGGGGGTCCGAAGGCTCCCCTTCGGGCGCCGGGACGGATTCGAGAATGGTCTCAAAAAGCGGGACCATGTTTTCCTCGGGATCGCCCAGATTTCTCACGGCAAAGCCGCCCTTCGCGGACGCGAAGATGAACGGGCAGTCCAGCTGCTTTTCGTTTGCGTCGAGGTCCATGAGAAGTTCTAATACTTCGTCAACGACTTCTGCGGGCCGCGCTTCCGGCCGGTCGATCTTGTTCACGCAGACGATGACCGAAAGGTCCAGCTCGAGCGCTTTTTTCAGCACGAACCGGGTCTGCGGCATGGCGCCTTCAAATGCGTCCACCACGAGTACCACGCCGTCCACCATCTTGAGGACGCGCTCGACTTCGCCGCCGAAATCCGCGTGGCCGGGCGTATCAACTATGTTGATCCGCGTGCCCTTATATACTACTGCCGTATTTTTGGAAAGGATCGTGATGCCGCGCTCGCGTTCGATGGCGTTCGAGTCCATGACGCGCTCCACCACTTCCTGGTTTTCCCTGAACACGCCGCTCTGGCGGAGCATGCAGTCCACAAGCGTCGTTTTGCCGTGATCCACGTGGGCGATGATAGCCACGTTTCTGATGTCTTCTCTTCTCATTAATGCTTCCCTGAGTATTCTTTATGAGTCAAACAGCATCGTCTCTTTGCCGACGAGTGCCGAATAGATCTGCTTCAGTGTTTCTATGGACGCCTTCCCGTTCGTCTCTTCCGTAATGGCCTTCACTACCCGTTCCGTGTCGTCCACGGGGACCGGCAGCTGGATGGTGACCACGTCCGTAAAGTCCGACGCGGAAGGCTTAAGGCCTGCTTTTTCAAAGTAATACTGGAGCTTTCCGTATTCCCCGTAGCCTGTTTTTACGAGGAGGAGGTCCGAAAGCTTCTTGTGGGCGATCACGGCGTTTCCGACAGCGTCCTGCGCGGCCTTCGTATAGGAACGCACGAGCCCGCCGGTCCCGAGGAGCGTCCCGCCGAAGTACCGGGTCACCACCACCAGGCAGTCGCAGATGCCCGCCCCCTGGAGGACGGACAGCATCGGGTACCCCGCCGTCCCCTGAGGCTCTCCCGCATCCGAACATTTCACATACTCCTGCCGCTTCCCGAAGGTGTAGGCATAGCAGTGATGAGAGGCGTCATAGTACTTTTTCCGGATCCCGGACAGGTACCTGTCCACCTCTTCCTCCGAGGACGCGGGAAAGAGATCCGCGTAAAATCTGGACTTTTTCTCTTCGTAATAGCCGTCTGCGTGATACAGGACCGCCTTGTATTCTTTCTCCATCAAAAAACTCCTAACTGATATACTATACATCAAAACGCACATTTCCTCAACAGGAAAGTTCTCTTGGAAGTTCAGGTCACAGAACGTTCATAGGGATCAACTGGACTTTTATGCTCCCGTGTGATAAAATCCGGGAAGAATAAGCCGTAAGGCGGAAAGGGATCCCAATGGATTACAGGAAGCGCTCGATCGATCAGAAAATCGAACAGATCACCGGGACAAAGGCGCGGCAGAAAAACAGGACGATGATGTTTATCTTCTCGTTTTTCATAGGCCTTCTTTTCGGGTGCCTGGCCATCGCGATCTCCGTTTCCGCAGGAGCGGTGTCCAAGATCATAGAGACCGCGCCTTCCATCACGGATATCGATACCATCAAGCCCACGGAGACCAAAAGCCTTATCTACGCGGCGGACGGCTCCATTTCCCAGGAGCTTATCCAAAGCGGCTCGAACAGGGAATCCGTGAGCTATGAGCAGATCCCCACAAGCCTCATCTATGCAGTGGTCGCCATAGAAGACTCCCGCTTCTTCACTCATGACGGAGTGGACGTGAAGGGTATCCTGCGCGCACTTTTTGCAAGCGTGACCAGCGGCTCGTTCAACCAGGGCGCCAGCACCCTGACGCAGCAGCTCATCAAAAACAACGTCTTCAACGGCGGCATGGAGAAGAATTTCGGCGACCGGGTCGTCCGGAAGCTCCAGGAACAGTATCTGGCCGTCAAGGTCGAGCAGGAGGTCAGCAAGAAGGATATCCTGACCTATTATCTCAACACGATCAATCTGGGCAGCAACTGCCTGGGCGTCCAGGTCGCGTCCAAGCGGTACTTCGGGAAGGACGTTTCCCAGCTGGACCTTGCGGAATGTACGGTGCTCGCGGCCATTACGAGCAACCCCACGCGCTACAACCCCATCACACATCCGGAGAACAACCAGAAGCGGCGCGAGATCGTCCTGCAGTACATGCTGAACGACGGCTATATCTCGCAGGAATCCTATGAGGCGGCGCTTACCACGGACGTCTATAAGAGGATCCAGACAGTGAGCTCTTCCTACACGTCCTACAGCGAGCACGCGTTCTCCTACTTTACGGACGCCGTCTTTACGGACGTTCTCAAGGCGCTTGAGGACCGGCTCGGCTACACGGAGACGCAGGCGTACAACCTCATGTACAGCGGCGGCCTCCGCATCTATTCGACCATGGAGCCGCTCGTTCAGGAGGCTGTTGAAGCCGAAGTGAACGACCCGGAGAATTATATCGTCATCAATTCGGACGGAAGCACCTCGAATTATCTCGAATACGCGCTGAGCTACCGCCTGACCATCGAAGAGCCGGACGGAACGCAGTGCTATTTCGATGAATCGAACGTCAAGAAATATTATCAGGAGGACCTCGGCGAGCCCAAGTTCCAGCTGAACTTCTCGGACCAGGACGCCATGAAGCAGGCGGCCCAGGCGTTCCGGGATCACATGCTGGAGGAGACCTGCGGCACTCTCGTTTCCGAGACCATCACGGGGATCATCGAACCTCAGGTCTCTGTAGTTGTGATAGACCAGCAGAACGGACACGTCCTCGGGATCGTGGGCGGACGCGGAGACAAGGACGAGATCGGTTCGCTCGTCTTTAACCGCGCCACGGATTCCACAAGGCAGCCCGGCTCCACGTTCAAGATCCTGACCACCTACGCTCCGGCACTGGATACGGCCGGCGATACCCTCGCGTCCACCTACTATGATTCTCCTCTTCTCGTGTACGGAAAGAACGTCTCGAACTGGTGGGGAACGCAGTACATGGGCTATTCGAACGTCCGCTTTGCCATCATGGCGTCCATGAACGTGGTAGCCGTGAAATGCATGGAAAATACAGTTACGGAAAGCACGGCGATGCGCTACGCCAAGGCGTTCGGGATCACCACGCTTGCCGCGCAGGACAAGACGCCGCTGCTCCCCTTAGGCGGCCTCACCTACGGCACCACGAACCTTGAGATGACCGCTGCGTACGCGGCCGTCGCGAACAACGGAACGTACAACCGGCCGATCTTCTGGACCAAGGTCACGGATGCGAACGGAAACGTCCTCATGGAGAACGATATCCAACCCACCAAGATCCTGAAGACCACCACCGCGAAGCTTCTGACAAGCGCGCTCGAGTCCTCCATTGATCCGGAATTCACGATCTGGCCCGGATACGGCGTAAGCGCGACCAGCGTGGAATGCCGCCTTTCCGGAATGGCTGCCGCAGGAAAATCCGGTACGACCACGGACGCGAACGACATCTGGTTCATCGGCTATACGCCTTACTATACCGCCGGCATCTGGTCCGGCTATGACTCGAACAAGAGCTTCGGCGCAAGCCCGGGCTATCACAAGACCATCTGGCAGCGGATCATGACGCGCCTCTCCTACGGCCTTCCGAACACCGGCTTTGACTATGCAGGCCTTGAAAAGGCCCGTATCTGCAGCAAGTCCGGCCTGCTCGCCGTTGAAGGCGTCTGCGACTTATGTGAGGAAGAGGGCTGCCATGTTTACGAAGAATACTTCGCGCCGGGTACAGCACCCACAGAGTACTGCAACCGGCACGCTCTCTTCAATATCTGTCTTTTCTCCGGCCTTCCCGCGTCCGAATACTGTCCTGAAAACCAGGTGGCGGCCAGGATCTATCTGACCATAGACTCCAAGGATGACGACGGGTCTGAGACCAGCGATTCCCAGTATCGGGCGCCGGTCGAATATCTGGGCACCATCTGCCCGTTCCACAGGAACCAGGAGGAAGCGGAGCCTGCAACGACCCAGACGGAGCCGCCTGAAACAGAGCCGCCGGAGACCTCTCCGCCTGAAACAGAGCCGCCGGAAACTGCTCCGCCGGAGCCGCCGGAAACCGCGCCGCCCGAAACCTCTCCGGACAGCGGAGAATCTACAGAAAATCAGCCATGACGACGTTTGCGGCGTCCATGCCGTACGGAGTGAGCTTAAGATATGCTCCGTCACGGGACAGCGCGCCTAAAGAGACGTACTTTTCTATTACGTCTCCGTAAACGTCCTCCATGCCCTTTCCGAACCGTGCGCGGAACGCACTTTCGGAAACGCCCGCGGTAAGCCGGAGGCCCAGGATCATCATTTCGGACATCAGGTCCTTTTCACCGAGTACCTCGCATTCCTCATAAGGGAGCGCGAGGTATTCGTCGTTCAGGGCGTTCTTAAACCGCTTCCCTTCTATGTAGGACGCCGCTGCCGCGCCGAACCCGAGGTACGGGACGCCGGTCCAGTAGCCTTCATTGTGGCGACACTCGTATCCCGGCTTCGCGTAGTTCGAGATCTCGTATTTCACATATCCGGCGCTTTCGAGCAGCCTGTCCGCAAGGTGCGCGGTCTCCCGCTCTTTGTCCTCCGAAGGAAGCTCATGCCTGAAAGCCCCTGAAGGCCCGTAAAGCGCGTAAAACGGCGTGTTTTCCTCAATGATGAGGGAATAGACGGACAGGTGCTCAGGACCCATGATAAGCACCTTTTCAAGCGAATCCGCGAACCCTTCGGGGGTCTCTCCCGGGAGCCCCAGGATCATGTCCGCGCTGATATTCTTAAATCCCTCTTCCCGCGCCATGCGGTACGTCTCCTGAAAATCCCGGAAGGTATGGATCCGCCCGAGCTTCTTAAGCATGGCGTCGTCCGCACTCTGGAGGCCGACAGACAGCCGGCTGATCCCCGCTTTCCGGAACGTACGGAGCTTTTCCCGCGTCACTGTCCCCGGATTCACCTCGATGCTGATCTCCGCGTCCTCCCGTATCCGGAAAGCCTGCCGGAGCTTCTCAAGAACAGTGACGATATGGCTGCTCTTCACAATACTTGGCGTCCCGCCGCCAAAGAAAACGGAGGAAGCCTCACGTCCCGCAAACGGGGACAGTGAGATCTCCTCCAGCACTTCTTCGATATAGGCGTCCATCTGCGCCTCATCCGCAGGATGAGAATAAAAGTCGCAGTACGCACACTTTTTTGCACAGAACGGGATATGGACGTAGAGTTCAACAGGTTCACTCATATCAGGTCTCATCCAGCTTTAATACAGACATGAACGCGTCCTGCGGGATCTCTACGTTTCCGAAGGTCCGCATGCGCTTCTTTCCTTCCTTCTGTTTTTCCAGAAGCATCTTTTTCCGCGTGATATCGCCGCCGTAGCACTTCGCGAGAACGTCCTTCCGGACGGCCTTCACAGTCTCCCTCGCAATGATTTTTGAGCCTATGGCCGCCTGGATCGGGATCTCGAACAGATGCCTCGGGATGTTTTCCTTCAGCTTCTCGCACATCCTTCTGCCGCGCTCGTACGCGTTCCCGGCAAAGACAACGAAGGACAGCGCGTCGATCTCCTCGTGGTTCACCAGGATGTCAAGCTTCACGAGCTCCGAACGGACGTAGCCGGAAAGCTCGTAGTCGAACGATGCGTAGCCGCGCGACCGGCTCTTCAATGCATCGTAGAAGTCGTAAATGATCTCATTGAGGGGCAGGTCATACTTCAGGATGGCGCGCTTCGCCTCGATGTATTCGATGCTCTTGTACACACCGCGCCGTTCCTGGCAGAGGTCCATGATCGCGCCGATGTACTCGGACGTCACGATGATCTCCGCGGCGACCACCGGCTCCTCCATGTAATCGATCTCGGCAGGGCTCGGCATGTTCGTGGGGTTCGTCAGCTCGACCATCTCCCCGTTCGTCTTGTAGATCCTGTAGACCACGGACGGCGCCGTAGTCACAAGGTCTAAGTTATACTCCCGCTCGAGCCGTTCTTCAATGATCTCGAGGTGGAGAAGCCCCAGGAACCCGCAGCGGTAGCCGAAGCCTAATGCCACGGAATTCTCCGGCTCAAAAAAGAGCGACGCGTCGTTGAGCTTGAGCTTTTCCAGTGCATCACGAAGGTCGCTGTAGTGCGCCCCGTCCGCGGGGTACAGCCCGCAGTATACCATGGGGTTGACCTTCTTATAGCCTGGGAGCGGCTCCGCGGCCGGCCGCTTCGCATCCGTCACCGTATCGCCCACGCGGGTATCCGTTACGTTTTTGATGGAGGCCGTAAGATAGCCCACCATGCCTGCGGACAGGCCTTCGCAGGGAATGAACTGTCCCGCACCGAAGTACCCGGTCTCCACAACGTCCGCTTCCGCACCTGTGGCCATCATCCGGACGCGCATGCCGGGGCGGACCTCGCCGTCCATCACACGCATGAACACGATCACTCCCTTGTAGGAATCATAGACCGAGTCAAAGATAAGCGCCTTTAATGGTGCGCTTTCGTCGCCCTTCGGCGGCGGGATCTTCTTCACGATCTCCTCGAGCACCGCCTCGCAGTTGGTGCCGTTCTTCGCGGAGATCCTGGGGGCGTCCATCGCCTCGATCCCTATCACGTCCTCGATCTCATGAGCGACGCCCTCCGGGTCCGCGCTCGGCAGGTCGATCTTGTTGATGACCGGGAAGACCTCAAGGTCGTGGTCCAGCGCCATGTAGACGTTTGCGAGCGTCTGGGCTTCGATCCCCTGCGCCGCGTCCACCACGAGCACCGCCCCGTCGCATGCCGCGAGCGACCTCGAGACCTCGTAGTTGAAGTCCACGTGGCCCGGGGTGTCGATCAGGTTCAGGATATATTCGTTTCCGTCCTGTGCGCGGTAGACCGTCCGGACCGCCTGCGCCTTTATCGTGATGCCGCGCTCGCGTTCCAGATCCATATTATCGAGCACCTGCGCCTGCATTTCGCGGTGCGTAAGAAGTCCTGTCATTTCAATGATCCGGTCGGCCAGGGTGGATTTGCCGTGGTCGATATGCGCGATGATGCAGAAATTGCGGATCCTTGAACGGTCGTACTGCGCCATAGATTCTTTCCTGTTATTGCTGCTTTCCGTCAGGCCGGATAAAGCCTGGCTGAACTGATACTTACCTGTACATTTCCGCGAAGGACAGCGTGTCCCGCGCGATCGCGAGTTCTTCGTTCGTCGGGATGACCGCGACCTTCATCGTGGAATCTTCAGTGGAAAGCACTACCTGCTTCCCGAACGCGCTCTTGTTCTGCTCCTCGTCGATCTTAACGCCAAGGAACTCGAGATATTCGCACACCATGCGGCGGACCATCGGGCCGTTCTCGCCCACGCCTGCCGTAAACACAAGCGCGTCCGCACCCTTCAGGATCATGTTGTACGCGCCGATATACTTCGCAAGACGGTGCACGTACGCTTCCATGGCCATCTTCGCCTTCTCATCGCCGTTGTAAATGGCGGCTTCGATATCGCGGAAGTCCGAGGAGACGCCGGACAGCGCCAGCATGCCGGACTTCTTGTTCAGGATGTTCAGGGTATCGTCAACAGAGCAGCCTTCCTTGTTCGTGATGTACTGGACTACAGCCGCGTCAACGTCGCCGGAACGGGTGCCCATGATCAGGCCTTCCAGCGGGGTCAGGCCCATGGAGGTGTCTACGCACACGCCGCCCACACTCGCGGATACAGACGCACCGTTGCCCAGGTGGCATACGATGACCTTGCCGTTTTCAGGATCGAGGCCGAGGTACCGGATGGCTTCCTTCGAAACAAACGCGTGAGAGGTGCCGTGGAAGCCGTAGCGGCGGACGCCGTACTCATCGTAGTACTTGTCCGGGATCGCGTAGCGGTAGGCCTTGGGCTCCATGCCCATGCCGAAGCTCGTATCGAATACGGCCACGTTCATCTTGCCGGGCATAGCCTTTTCACAGGCCTCAATACCGATCAGGTTGGCCGGGTTGTGTAAGGGGCCCAGGTCGAAGCACTCACGGATAACGTCTTTCACGTGCTGGTCGACCACACAGGACTTCGTGATCTCCTTGCCGCCGTGCAGTACGCGGTGGCCGATCGCGCCGATCTCGTACTCGGACTCGATCACGCCGTGCTCCTTGTCAAGAAGCGCCTCCAGGACGAGCTTGACCGCGACGCCGTGATCCGGCATGTCGACCTCGATCTCATACCTGTCCTTTCCTGCCGGCCTGTGGGTAAGCTTTGATCCGTCAATGCCGATCCTTTCGCAGAGCCCCTTCGCGAGGACCTCTTCGTTCTCCATGTCGATCAGCTGATACTTCAGGGATGAGCTGCCGCAGTTCATAACCAGAATCTTCATTCTCCGTTCCTCCGTTTGATTTGATAAAATATATTCTTTTTGTTTTCTTTCCTGTGTGTCCCTTACGGGAATTCATGCTCGATGTCCGGGTGCTTCGAAATGTAGATCGTGATGTCCGTCCTTAAAGCTTCCCAGGCTTCCGGATGCTCCACGTAATACTTCGGGCAGTCCTTGCCGCTCACATCGTGGTGACGGATCACGTGGTCCGCGTTCAGCCCGTACTGTTCGCAGAGGTACGCCGCAAGGCGGATGACCGAAGCGTACGTCGTGTCATTGTATTTGCCTCCCCAGTCCGGGTGGCAGACCTCGATGCTGATGGTGTCATAGTTCCGTGGCTGGTTCGCGTACGCGACCTCCTCCACCGGGATGCACTGGATGATCTCGCCCTCCAGCCCGACTATGAAATGCGAGCTCGCGCTGATGTTTTCATGGTTGACCTCGGGGTTCGCCAGGTTCTGAAAGTACTCCCAGTTGCCGAGCGCCGTGCTCCCCGGGTTCGCCACCCAGTGGATCACGATGTCGTTGACCTGAGGCAGCGCAATGCCCGGACGGTTCTTCGGGGAAATGTCCAGGAAGTGCTGCGTGATCCACGAAGGGATCAGGATGCTGTTTGAAATATTGACGGAAGACGGCACCGTTTCATAAGTCACCGGAGCTGCGGTTTCCGGTGCCGGGGTCTCCGGCGCCGCTGTCTCCGGTGCTTCGGTCTCAAAGGAAGGCTCTGTCTCCGGGGGCGCCGTTATTTCCGGCTCCGTGATCTCCGCCTCATGCTCAGCCTCCCGAATCTCCGAAGTCTCCGGGATCTCCGCTGCATCCTGTTCCGAAACAGTCCCCTGCGTTTCATTCTTCCCGATCACGTTGATCACGGTCTCTTTTTCAGTGGTACTTTCCGTTGTCTTTTCCGTGGTCTTTTCGGGCTCCTTAAGGAGCTCCTGCTGCGTGTCCTTAGTCACCGCACTTACGACGATGACCGCAGCCAGAATGACCGTGATGAATGCAAAGAGGATGATACTTTCCCGCTTTCTCACAGCCCGTAACTGTTCATCCTGCCTTTTCTGGCGCTCCGCTTCCCGGTCCTCCTGCCGGTTTTCCGGGGAGTTCGGTCTGCGTGCGCTTCTCATTGTATCTTCATTCATTCCTTCTACCCAAAAAGTGATTTACATTTTTAGTGAAATAGACTAAACTCTATAGTGATCACCATGTTAATGAAATCACGCACATACAGAGTCTATTATAGATGAGCACAGAAGGAATGTAAAGCACTTTTGCATTTCGGGAACATCCGGCATGAAGCAGAAAATAATGGATTCACGACCCGTGAGATGGCTTGCGGACCTCCGTCTCTCGAGATACCTGTCCGGACACCGCGTGTTCGGGAAGATCTTCAATTACGAGATGATCACGTACATTGCAGCGGGTGTTCTCACGACTGCTGTCAACTACGTGGTCTATTTCATCATGCCGCGGTTCCCGTCGGACGGGGCGGATATCATCCTCGCGAACTGCGCGGCCTGGATCGCAGCCGTCGTGTTCGCGTTCTTTGTAAACAAGATCTTCGTCTTTGACAGTCCATCGTGGGACAGGCGGACCTTCCTGCGTGAGTTTTTATCATTTATGAGCTGCAGGCTGCTTTCACTGGGTCTGGAAACAGCCTTTTTGTATGTTACTGTGGAGCTTCTCTCCCTCAATGAGCCGCTGTTCAAGATCATCGCGAGCGTGTTCGTGCTGATCGCGAACTACCTGGCCAGCAAATTCTTCATTTTCAGAAAAGGAGACGGAAATGCCGGTTAATGCTGAGACTGCGGCAAACGACGAAGCAGCATTGGAAACAAATTCATCGCGCGCGGAGCGTTCCGAAAGGCGCAGAAGATTCGATATCATGAAGACGGGGCCGTACCTTGCGGCCTTCCTGATCCCTGTCATCGTGATGGTGATCGTCTTCATTGAGCGCGGGATCTGGCCCTTCGGAGACCAGTGCTTCCTTCGGACGGACCTTTACCACCAGTACGCGCCGTTCTTCCAGGAGCTCAAGTACAAGATGTCGCACGGCGGATCCATGATGTACTCCTGGAACATAGGCTCCGGCACAAGCTTTATCCCTGTCATAGCGTACTATCTTTCGAGTCCGGCCAACCTCTTCCTGTTCCTGTGCCCCGCGGATCACATCATCGAATTCATCACGGCGCTGATCGTAATTAAGACGGGGCTCGCCTCGGTCTCGGTCACCTGGTACCTGAATAAAAAACACGGGAACGCAGGGCTTTCGGCCTGGCCGCCGGTCGTTTTCGGCATCTTCTACGCGCTGTCCGGGTATATGGCCGCGTACAGCTGGAACGTCATGTGGCTGGACTGCATCTGGCTGTTCCCGCTGGTCATTCTGGGCGTAGAGCAGACGTTCCGGGAAAACCGCGGCATACTCTACTGTGTCGCGCTGGGCTTCACCATCCTGACCAACTACTACATCGCCATCATGGTCAGCCTGGGCGTGTTCTTCTACTGCTTCTTTTATCTCGCGACGGAGCGCCGCATGCGGAAGCACTTCTGGCGCAAGTTTGCAAAATTCATGGGCTGCACGCTCCTCGCGGTCGCCTTTTCCTCCGTGCTGCTCATCCCGTATATCTCCTACTTCCCGATGACGGCATCGGCAAGCGGCACGTTCAACTGGAAGGACAGCTTAAGGAGCTATTTCTCCCTGTTCGACATGATCTCGCGCCATTTCATCAACGTGGAGACGCATACAGGACTCGACCACTGGCCGAACATCTACTGCGGCGTGTTCGTCTTCCTCCTTGTTCCGTTCTACTACCTGAACAAGCGGATCACGCTTCGGGAAAAGCTCGGGTATACCATCCTGCTGCTGTTCTACTATTTCAGCTTTTCCACGCGCTTCATGGACTACATCTGGCACGGCCTGCACATTCCGAACAGCCTTCCGTGCCGGCAGAGCTTTATCTATATCTTCCTGCTGCTTGTGGTCTCATACAGGGGCTTCATCGGGATCCCGGACCGTACCTACCGGGACATTACGTTCGTGATGATCGCGGCGCTCGTCCTGATCTTTGCCGCGGAAAAGCTGGAAACCGATCCTGCGTACTACGGCTTCCGGGTGTTCTATTTAAGCGCGCTTTTCATATTACTCTATACGGTTCTTGCGTACGCCTGGCGGCGCGGAAAAATATTCCTCGACGTACTTCTCATCGCGCTCCTGACGCTGGCTGCCATAGAAGCCTGCATTAATACCAGCGTTACGTCCGTCCCTACTGTGAAGCGTTCGGATTACGTCATGTACGATGAGGGCGTGGATGAGATCATGGAAAAGATCGAAAAGGAGCTTCCGGAGAATACGTTCTACCGGATGGAGAAGCTCCAGAACCGGACGAAAAACGACGGCGCGTGGCTCGGATACCACACGATCTCCACTTTCTCCTCCACGGCAAACGCAAACCTGACTTCATTCTACACAAAACTCGGCATGGAGGCCTCTACAAATGCCTACGGCTCCACCGGACAGACGCCGTTCACAAACATGCTGATGGGCGTCCGGTACTCCATCGCCACGCAGGAGCTAAAAGACTACGCGTCCTGGCGGACCCTCTATGCGAACTCGGGACCGGTCTTTGTATATGAAAACAAATATACGCTGCCGCTTGGCTTCCTGCTGAACTACAGCGTCCTGCCGTCCTGGTCCAATCTTGCGCTCACGCCGCTTGAGAACCAGAACCAGCTTGCGGGGCTCGTGTCCGGCATCTACACGCTTTTCGAGAACGTGACGCCGGAATACAACGCGGCTACCTACGTCACCATAACGCCCTCTGAGCCCGGATACTATTACATCTATACGTCCACAACAGGCCCAAAGGCCATTACCGTCACTCACGGGACGTTCTCAAAGAAGTTCGACAACCTGAACCGCGGCTACGTCATGGACATCGGCTATGTGGATGCGGGCGAAATGATCACTCTGATCAACAGCGAGGACAACAGCACGAAGCTCATCGAGCCCATGCTCTATCTCTTCCACGATGAGTACATGAACGCGATCTGCGACGCGTTTAACCGCTGCCCGATGGTCGTCGATTCCTGGGATGACACGCACGTCACCGCGCACATCAACGCCGCGGAGGGCGGAACACTCATGACCACCATCCCGTATGAAAAGGGCTGGACGGTCAAGGTGGACGGCGAAGAGGTGCAGCCCGTGAGCATCAAGGACGCGTACCTCGGCGTGGATCTCAGCATGGGCGCGCATACGCTGGAGTTCTCGTTCCAGACGCCGTGGCTCATCCCGGGACTCCTTCTCACAGTCCTTTCCGCGCTCGTCATGGTCGCACTCTTCGTCTTCGGCAGGCTCTTCCGGCTCCGGAGGCTTGCAGCCCTTAATGAAGAGCTTTCAGAGGCGGAACGCGCCGGGGAGTGACTCGCAGACAGTATATATTTCAATAAGCTTTAACGCCTGCTCCGAAATTCCGGAGCAGGCGTTTTTTTATTTCGGGTATGGTAAAATCCCATCTTTTCTGATATTATCAGAATCAGAATAGACTAATAATGTTCGTACCAAACTCTTTTGTCTCAAAAGACATGTTTTTATACGGGAGGATCCGCCATGAATCCATCAGCAAAATATGAGTTTGATCCGAGGACACAGGATATCCTTGAACATCTGACCATCCCGTTCGCCGTTTATCAGTTCATAGACAGGCGGGTGGTGACCATAGCGGTCTCACAGGGCTTCTGCGACGAATTCGGCTTCACTACGTTTGAGGACGCATATTATATCATGGACAACGATATGTACCGAACCACCCATCCGGACGACCGGAACCGGGTGGCCGAAGCCGCATATCGTTTTGCTGCGTATGACGCCCCCTTTGACGTTGTCTACCGGACGCGGACCGCAAAGGATCCGGATTATATCATTCTCCACGCTTACGGCAAAAGCTTTTACCCGGTGCCGGGAGTGCGTCTCTGTATCGTCTGGTACGCCTATGAAGGCCATCTCTCCGAAGACCAGGGAGGTCATGAAAACATCCTGAGAGAAACCCTGGACCGCTTCTTCACGGAAGACAAGCTGTACAGGGGTGATCATTACGACTATATGACCGGTCTGCCGAACATGTCCTATTTCTATGAGCTGGCTGAAGCCGGCCGGAGCCGGCTCCATGACCAGGGGCTGGACTCTGCCGTCCTCTATTTTGATCTGACCGGTCTCAGGCAGTTCAACAGGCGGCACGGCTTTGCGGAAGGAAACCGCCTGATCCGTTCTGTTGCAGGGATCCTCGCAAAGCATTTCGGCAATGAAAGCTGTGCACATTTTGCCGCGGATCATTTTGCCGCGTTCGCTCCGGAAGAAGGGCTCTTGGAACGCCTCTCCGAAGTGATCTCTGAATTCGCGCTCGCAAACGACGGAAGGACCCTGCCTGTCCGGGTCGGTATATATTCGGACCGGATGGAGCTGGTGGAAGTCGGGACTGCATGCGACCGTGCGAAGCTCGCGGCTGATACCCGGAAAAAGAACACCGTGTCCGGCTTCGCGTTTTTTGACATGAAAATGATGGAGGATGAAAAAAACCGCCAGGAGATCGTGGATACGCTGGACAGGGCGATCGAAGAAGGCTGGATCCGCGTGTATTACCAGCCCATCGTCCGGTCGACAAGCGGCAAGGTCTGCAATATGGAGGCGCTGGCGCGCTGGCAGGATCCGGTCCGCGGCCTGCTCATGCCGGGATCCTTCATCCCGGTCCTTGAAGAATCCAGGCTGATCCACAAGCTGGACCTCTGCGTGGTCAGACAGGTCCTCCGGGATATTAAATCCAGCGAGGCTTCCGGCTGCCAGTGTGTTCCTGTCTCCATCAACTTCTCCCGTGCGGATTTTGACGCGTATGACCTCGTACAGGAGATCAGCACCCTGGTGGATCAGGCCGGCGTCGACCGGAACATGATCAACATCGAGATCACGGAAAGCCTGGTCGGATCCGACTTTGACTACATGAAGGAACAGATCGAACGCTTCCGCGCACAGGGCTTCCAGGTCTGGATGGACGATTTCGGGAGCGGCTACTCTTCTCTGGACGTCCTCCAGAGCATCAAATTCGACCTGATCAAATTCGACATGGGATTCATGAGACGGCTCGATGAAGGGGACAGCGGGAAGATCATTCTCACAGAGATGATGAAGATGGCCACTTCTCTGGGCGTCGATACCATCTGTGAAGGTGTGGAGACCGAACGGCAGACACGTTTCCTTCAGGAGATCGGCTGCTCCAAGCTGCAGGGCTATTATTTCATGAAGCCCGTGCCGCGCGAACAGCTTCGCGAAAAGTATACCGTGGAGATACAGGACGGCTTTGAAGATCCGAGGGAAGCCTCCTATTACGACAACATGGGCAGGGTCAACCTCTACGACCTCTCCTTCCTGGTCAACACGGATGAAAGCGTAACAAAGAACACCTTTGACACCATCCCGATGGCCATCATGGAGCTCGCGGAAAACGGCTCGGCAAGGTACACCCGGAGCAACGAATCCTTCCGGGACTTCATGAAACGCTATTTCCTGTTTGACCTTTCCAAACCGAACGCGGAGTTTTACCCGATCCCGACCGGTCCGGGCTCCGGCTTCATGACGACGCTGAAACAGTGCCGGTATACCGGCGGTCGCGCGTTTTTCGATGAAAAAGTGCACGATGGTTCCATGGTCCGTTCGTTCATCCGGTGGATCGGACAGAATCCGGTGAACAGGCGGGAATCCGTAGCCGTTGCCATCCTCTCCGTAACGGCACCGGACAACAGCACGACCTTCGCAGACATCGCAAGGTCTCTTGCCGCGGACTACTACAACATATTTGTGGTCGATCTGGACACGGACGATTACGTGGAATATTCGTCAAACATCGGCGGGGAAGAACTGTCCATCGAACGGCTCGGAGAAGATTTCTTCGGCGCCGTAAGAAGGGACGCGCGGACGCGTATTTATTCGGAGGACCAGGAAGCATTCCTTGCGCTCTTCACAAAGGAAAACGTTCTGGACACGCTGGAATCGCAGGGAGTGTTCACGACAGCCTACCGCCTCACGGACTTCGATCCGCCTAAATACGTCAATATGAAGATCACGAAAATGTTAAGCGGCAACCGGATCATCATGGGCATCAGCATCATCGACCGCGAAATGAAGAGACGGGCGTATTATGAAGAGCTCCGGAAGGAGCGTGCACTTCTCGTACGGATCATGGCTCTTTCCGACGGGTACCTCTCCCTGTTCACCGTGGACCCGAAAACGGGCCATTACGTAGAATACAGCTCTTCCGAAGATTTCGACAGCCTTGGCGCGCCTAAGGGCGGCGATGACTTCTATAAGCAGGCCTATCTGGATGCAATGGCTTACCTCTATGAACCGGACATCAGGCGGTTCCAGGAAGAATTCACCCTGGAGAAGACTCTTGCCGCCATCCGGGACCACGGCAGCTTCAGCATCAACTACCGCCTCGTGATCAAAGGCGAGCCGAGGCCGGTCAACCTGAAAGCAGCGCTCTTCAACGACGGTGTGGAGGATAAACTGGTCATCGGAATACGGGCGTGGAAAAAGCGTCAGCAGTAAGACAGGTCCGGTACGGAACACTTTCAGGAGCATAAAGATTTTCAAAAGCGCATTATGCGGCATGAGGGACAGTTAATGAATCAGAAGATCAATGAAAAAGAACAGGACATGAATGTTGTCTACCGGCATATCGCGCATGCGCTTGCAAGGGGATGCACGGACCTCTACTATGTAAATCTCGAAACGGATGAGTACATCGAATTCCACACGGACGATGCTTACGGCGTGCTGAACGAGGCTCGCCGCGGCACCGGATTCTTCCCGGGGATCTCACGGGAGATCAGAAACTTCGTGCATCCGGACGACCAGCAGGATCTCGTCCGCGTGATGGACCGAAATACGCTCCTTGATGCTTTACGCGGCAACCGGGTGTTCGAATACACCTACCGCAGGATGATCAACGGCGAGCCTCTTTACGTGCTCATGAAGGTCTCCCGGATGGAGGATGACCCGCGGTATCTCGTAATAGCGGTCTCCGACTTCGACGAGCTCATGAAGAAGCGTCTTGCAGCGCGCCGCACACGGGCGGAAAGAGCCGTCTACGCAAGGCTCCATGCCCTGACCGGAAATTACATCGTCGTCTATGAGGTAGACCCGGAGACCGGCGAATACCAGGAATTCACGTCTTCAGATGATTACGAAGAAACCCTGGGACAGGCAAAAGCAGGAGAAAACTTTTTCGAAAAGGTCCGGGAGGTCGCAAAGACCGCGAACCATCCGGACGATCTTCCCCTCTTCCTCTCAAGGTTTACCAGGGACAGCATCCTCTCCGAGATCGGGAAAAGCGGCATGTTTACGCTGAGCTACCGGCTCCTCATGGAGGGAAAGCCCTGCTTTGTACAGATGAAAGCCGCCATGGCGGAGGAAGAAGACGGACTCCGGCTGATCGTTGGCCTCGTGGATGTGGACACGCAGGTGCGCCAGGAAAAGGAATTCGGAAGGCGTCTTGCGAAGGCGCAGGACGAAGCGAACATCGACGCCCTGACCGGTGTCAAGAACAAGCACGCCTTTATCGAGGCGGAGGTGCGTATCGACCGCCTGATCAGCGAGCACCGCGAGTACCCGTTTGCAATCGTCTTTTTTGACGTGAACGGGCTGAAAAAAGTGAACGATGAGATCGGCCACCAGGCCGGCGACGAATTTCTCTGCGCGGCGTGCAGGATCATCTGTGACGTCTTCAAGCACAGCCCCGTATACCGCGTGGGCGGCGATGAATTCGCGGTCATCGCGGCCGGAAGGGATTACGATAATATCGAAGAGCTGGTCCGTATTATGGATGAGCACAATCAAAAAGCCGCCCGGACGGGCGGCATCGTGATCGCGTGCGGCATGTCAAAATATCAGAACGATACGTACATGGCGGCCGTATTCGACCGCGCGGACCATAACATGTACGATAACAAGGCGAAGCTGAAGGCCGGCCTTCCGGTAAGCTACCTTCAGTGACCGGTCTCTTATCTTCTGTTCAGGTACAATCTTCTCTGAAGCTCTGCCGTAACGGCCGGGAGGTCAATTGCGAGGACCTCCTGGCCGTTCGGCATTTCCGCGTTCTGCCACATGTGGTCATAAGGGATGTGGTCCGATACGATCTCATAGCCTGAATACACGGGAAGCCTCAGAACCATTCCCGTAATTTCGAGCTCCGTCAGGTCCGTGACAAGCTCTGGCAGAACGCCGTACGCCGCAGTGACTGCCTTGAAGGGTTTCTTCTTCACTTCCCGGAACGCGGCCTGAAGGACGGTCCGCTGCCGCTCCGTCCGCCCGAAATCCGTGCCGATGTAACGGATCCTGGAATAGGCGAGCGCCTGTCTCCCGGTAAGCCTGTACGTACCGCCGGACGCAAGGAAATCCTCCTCCGCGGGCCTCCCCGTAAGCAGGTTCACGTCGCAGAGGTAGGCGTTCAGGTAATGCACTTCCTCATCAAGGACGTCTACCGTTACGCCTCCCAAAGCGTCCACTATATCCACAAAGCTGAAAAAATCGACCTTCACGTAATTATCGATCCGCACGTGAAAGTTCATTTCGATGGTCTCTATCAGAAGCCGCGCGCCGCCCATCTGGTACGCGTGATTGATCCGGTTCATACCGTAGTCCGGGATCGTCACGTAGGAGTCACGAAGGATCGAGGTCAGACAGATCTTTTTCTGGCGCGGGCAGATCGAGCATAGGACGATCGTGTCCGAACGGCTCTCCTCCGTCTTATTTCTTCCGTCCGTACCGATTAAGAGGATATTCGTCACGCCCTCTTCGCCCTTCTCCGGCAGCCTCCACTCCGGATCCTCCGCAAACTCACGGTACGGCTCGTAGTCCGTCCTGGACGCGGAATAATAGATGACGGCGAACGCCGCCCCGAAAAGGAAGAGGATCACAAGGACGAAGATGAGAAGCACATGAAGCGCGACGCCTTTCCGGCCGCCGCGCTTCTTTTTTTCGTGCTCCGGGCCGGGAGCTTCACTTTCCTGAAGCTCGAGGCCGGGCTGTGCGTATACGGAAGGCTCTCTCCGCCTTCTCCCCCATTCGTCTTTCTCAGTGCTCATGATTCTGCGCGTTCTGGTACTCCGCAAAAATGTCGCGGATCCTGTTGTAGACTTCGCCGCCCTTTTCACTGCCGTACGCCTTGACGAGCGTATTGTTCAGCGAAAGCTTATCCCTGCTTCCTGCGAGGGCGCGGTAGATGGTCGTGTAGTTTCCTGAAGAAAGCTTGTCCGAACGCAGCGCGGCGCGTACCTTTTTCCGGTACGACTCCGGCAGGTCCGGCTTTTTCTGAGGGTCCTTTTTTGACGCCTCAGCCTCTTTCTTTCCGGGATCGTTCTTCTGAGCCTCGTTCTTCTCATGATCCCTGTCACGAGCTTCCCCGGTTTTTACGGGCGCTTCCTGAACATTGGAAACAGGCTTTTCCGGGACCTGAGCCTCCGCGGCTTCCTGTGCTGCGGGAGCCTTGTCAGCCGCCGTTTTTTCAGCCTTTTCAGGCTTCTCCTGGGCCTTCTCCTGCTGCTTCTCCTGAGTCTTTCCCTTCCTGTTCTGGCTCTTTCCGTTCTTTGATCCCGTGGATTTCTTCGCAGGCTCCTTCTCATGCGCCTGCGCGTTTGCTTGGGCAGCCTTTTCCGAGATATTCTCCCGCCTTGAGATCACCTTCCCGCGGTCCGTCCAGAAGTCCACCACGCTGTCGAAGCCCGTGTCGTTCGATACGATCACGAGGTCACCCCGCGAGCCGGACCCGATGAGGAAGCCGAGGTACGTACCCAGCTGGAAATCCAGGTAGTTCTTTGCGGTCTTGTGTGTTTCGATATATTCCACGACCGCCTTGGAATTCATCATCTGTACATGCACGTCAAAGGAAATGGACTTGATCTTGTCTCCGTAGAAGACGATGACCCTGTCCCCCTCCGGAAGGTCCTTCACGCCGGAAAGCCCGCCCTCGTGCACATTTTCATAGTCTATCAGATAAATGCTCATTCAATTCTCCTGCACCGCACGGCGTCAGTGGTCTTCATTCGCCCCCTGGCCGTAATAGGCGTTCGCGCCGTGCTTTCTGTAATAATGTCTGTCCAAAAGGTAGTCCGGCGCCCGGAGTGCAGACGGGTTCAGCGTCAGCGTCTTATACGCCATCTCCGCGACCTTCTCAAGAACGACCGCGTTGTATACGGCGCCTGCCGGGGTCTTTCCCCAGGCAAACGGGCCATGGTTCCGGACTAAGATCCCCGGGATCTCCATGGGATCCCGTGCGCCGATCGCTTCGATGATCACATTGCCCGTATTCGCCTCGTACTCTCCGTTGATCTCATCCGCCGTGAGGGCCCTGGTGCAGGGCACGTCCCCGTGGAAATAGTCCGCGTGAGTGGTCCCGAGTGCAGGGACCGGCAGTCCCGCCTGCGCGAAGACCACGGAATTCACGGCGTGCGTATGCACGACACCGCCAAGTGCCGGGTACGCGTTATAGAGCTTCAGGTGCGTCGCGGTGTCAGAACTTGGCTTAAACCGGCCCTCCACAATGTTCCCCTGAAGGTCCACCACCGTCATGTCGTCTGGGCTCAGCACGTCGTAATCCACACCGCTCGGCTTGATCACAACGAGGCCGCTCTCTCTGTCGATGCCGCTCACGTTGCCCCAGGTATAGATGACAAGGCCTTTTTCAACGAGTTCCATATTGGCGTCATAGACGTCCTTTTTCAGCTTCTCAAGCATCGGACAATACCTCCCGGTAAGCGCTTAAAATACCTTTTTCCGCCTTTTAAAGTGTTTCAACGGCTGCACGTTCAGCCTTAAGCCCTGCCTTGTATTTCGCGGCAAATTCATCGAATCCCCGCATGCCTTCCTCTGTGGGCGCAAGCGTCGAGCCGACGCTGTCCCTGAACACCTTGTCCGACAGGAAATCAGGCAGGCTTTCGTTATCCTCTTTATTAACCATGTAGGATGCAAGGAGCGCCATGCCCCACGGGCCGCCCTCTCCTGCAGTCTCCATCACGGAAACCGGTGCGTGCAGCGCATCCGCAAGGAACTGCTGCGCGACGCCCTTCGTCCGGAAGATGCCGCCGTGGCCGTAAAGCGTATCCACTGTGACCTGTTCCTCCCGGGACAGGATGTCGTTACCGAGCTTCAGCGTTGCGAAGGCACTGTAGAGGTGCGCGCGCATGAAGTTCGCAAGCGAGAAGTCCGCCTCCTGGGTCCTGACTAACATCGGCCGGCCTTCCGGAATCCCGGTGATGGCTTCGCCCGACACATAGTTATACGCCATGACGCCGCCGCAGTCCGGCGCGCCATGAAGAGCGTTCGTGTAAAGCGTTTCGTAAAGCGTATCCATCCGGACCGGTACGCCTAAGAGGTCCAGGCTCTCTTTAAAGAGCTGTACCCATGCGTTCAGGTCGGACGTGCAGTTGTTGCAGTGGACCATCGCGACGGGGGCGCCCACGGGCGTCGTCACGATGTCGATCTCCTCGTAATAGCTCTTCAGGGGCTTTTCGAGGACGACCATGGAGAAGACCGAGGTGCCGGCGGAAACGTTACCGGTGCGGATCCTCACGCTGTTCGTTGCGGCCATGCCGGTCCCTGCGTCGCCTTCCGGCGGGCAGAGCGGAATGCCGGCTTCAAGGTCGCCCGAGGGATCCAGGAGACGCGCGCCTTCTTCCGTGAGGACGCCTGCGGGGTCGCCCGCGGAAAGCACCTTCGGGAAGAGGTCGCGGATATCGTACGGATAGCCCGCTTCCTTCGCAAGCTCAAGGAATTTGTCAGCCATCGCCGCATCATAATCATTCGTTGCGGGGTCGATCGGGAACATGCCGGATGCTTCGCCCACACCGGCCACGCGCTCGCCAGTAAGAAGGTAATGGACGTAGCCTGCAAGCGTATAGACGCGGTCCACGTCTTTAACGTGCGGCTCCTTCGAAAGCATCGCCTGGTAAACGTGCGCGACGGTCCAGCGCTGCGGGACGTTGAAGCGGAACGCTTCCGAAAGCTTTGCGCAGGCTTCTCCGGTGATGGTGTTCCGCCAGGTGCGGAACGGCACGAGAAGCTTCCCTTCCTTGTCAAACGCGAGATATCCGTGCATCATGCCGGAGATCCCGATGGCGGCCAGGTTTTTAAGCGTCACGCCGTACTGCGTGAGGACGTCCTTTTTAAGCGCCGCGTAGCACTCCCGAAGGCCAGTGAGGACCTCGTCCATCGGATAGGTCCAGATCCCGTTGTCCAGCGAGTTTTCCCAGGTGAAATCCCCGGATGCAACCGGCTTGAACTCACGGTCGATGAGGACCGCCTTGATCCTGGTGGAACCGAACTCGATCCCGAGGACCGCTTTACCGCTTTCGATCAGCTCTCTTGTATTTTCCATGGTCATTTTCCTTTCCTTTACGGGGTAAGACGCTTCGGGCTCCTGAAGAGGAACATGGCCTCGTTGATGTGGAGGCCCGCAAGAAGCATCGTCAGCCTGTCCAGGCCGAGGCCGAAGCCGCCGTGCGGAGGACAGCCGTATTTAAAGAACTCCAGGTAGAAGGCGACGTCGTCCTTTAAGCCCTTCTCTTCCGCCTGGGCTTTGAGCACTTCATAGCGGTGCTCACGCTGCGCGCCGGTAGTGATCTCCGTGCCGCGCCAGATGAGGTCGTAGCCCTGGGGCACGCCCTTTTCGTCCCGCATGTGGTAGAACGCACGCTTTTCCGCGCTGTAGTCGGTCACAAACAGGAATTCATGGTCGTAATGCTTCTTCACCCAGTCGAAGGACAGGCGTTCCGCATCGGTCGTCAGATCGCCTTTTTCGCTTTCCGGGACCGTGTAGCCGAAATCTTCCTCGAGGCCCTTGTAAAGCTCCTCCAGGGTGACCACCGGGAACGGGGTCTTCGGGACGATGGGCTCGACGCCGAAGATCTCACGGATCTTTTCGCCGTACTTTTCATAGACACGGGTCAGCATGAAGGTCAGGAGCTCTTCTTCAAGCTTCATGACGTCGCGGAAAGACGTGACGTAGCTGAATTCGATATCGAAGCCGGTGAATTCCGTGGTGTGCTTGCTGGTGTAGGACTTTTCCGCGCGGAATACGGGGCCCACTTCGAAGATCCGGTCAAAGCCGGCGGCCATGGCCATCTGCTTGTAGAACTGCGGGCTCTGGGCAAGGTAAGCCTTGCGGTCGAAGTATTTCACCTCGAACACTTCGGAGCCGGACTCTGACGCAGCGCCAATGAGCTTCGGGGTGTGGATCTCCATGAAGCCGTGATCCAGGCACCAGGTCCTGAGCGCAGCCGTCATTTCGGTCTGTACGCGGAACAGGAGCTGGTTTTTGTCCGTCCGAAGGTCGATCCAGCGGTAATCCAGGCGCTCATCAATGGCGGACTTGGGCACCGCGGCCTTCTTCTTGGTGGCCGGGATCTCTTCCCTCTGGATGGGGAGCGCCGCGGCAATGGACTCGATCCTAATCTCCTTCGGGATCATCTCGAGGCCGTTCAGCTTCACGTATTCGCTTTCATATACCGTACCCACAACGGAGATGACCGAGTCGCCGGTAAGAGGCGCGATGGTCTCCGCGATCTCCGGCAGCACCGCCTTTTCGATGGTGATCTGGAGCTTTCCGGTGATGTCCTTCAGCACAATGAACGCCATGGAGCTCGCGTTCCTGAAATTTTCGACAAAGCCCTGGACGAGGATCTCCTCGTTCAGATGTTCTCTAACGTCTTTTAAATATACTCTTTCCATATTTCCTGCCTTACCGTTCTATCGGATTTTCATAAAAGTCGCGGATGTCCGTGTAGCCTTCCGCCTGGAGCTGTTCCTTCTGGAACTTCCGGTTCTTGATCATGGACGCCGTGAGGACCTGCTTCCCTTCCGCGCGGAGCTTAGCGGCAAGCTTCAGGACGTCCGCCGTCTTTTCAAGGGAAAGGCCTTTTTCCATGAGGAGTGCGGTCTTTTCCTTGGTGCCGGGGATCATGAAGCCGTGCTCCAGAAGGATCGTGATGATCCTTTCAAAGCCTATTGAGAAGCCGCACGCCGGCGTGGGCTGGCCCGCGAACCGGCCGACCATCTCGTCATAGCGTCCGCCGCCGCCCACGGAGGAGCCGAACTCCGGCACGGCGATCTCGAAGATCGGGCCGGTGTAGTAGCCCATGCCGCGGACCAGGGTCGGGTCGAAAGCAAGCTCGAACGGGACGTCCTTCGCGGATTCCACAAGGGTGAAGATCTGCCGCATGTTTTCCGTGACCTTAGGATCCAGCGCGTCTCCTAAGGTGTCTGCGATCCGGGAGACGGCATCGGCGCCGTGTTCACCTTCTGCAGTACGGAACATCGCCATGTATTTAGCGACCGCGTCCTCCGTCATGCCAAGTGAAAGGAGCTCCGCGGAAACGCCGTCTTCGCCGATCTTGTCGAGCTTATCGAGTGCAATGAAGACTTCCTCCCAGCTCTCCTCGGGAAGCCCGGAATAAACCGCCATGGCCTTCAGGATCCGGCGGTCGTTGATGCGGATCACCAGGTCCTTAAAACCGATCTTCGTGAGGACGGTGCACATCGCCAGGATGAGCTCGGTCTCCGCAAGGTTCGAGGGGTCGCCGAAGATGTCGATGTCGCACTGGTAGAACTGGCGGAAACGGCCCTTCTGCGGACGTTCCGCGCGCCACACGGGGCCGATCTGAAGCGCCTTGAAGGGCTTCGGAAGGTCTGCCTGGTGGTTTGCGTAGAACCTGGAAAGGGGCACCGTCAGATCATACCGGAGGCCGCTGTCCACAAGATCCATTTCCTTTTCCGCGTGCTCAATGTCGAGCTTCTCTCCGCGCTTCATGATCTTGAAGGTCAGCTTTTCGTTTTCCCCGCCCTGCTTCCCGGATAGGTTTTCAATGCTTTCCACGCAGGGGGTCTCGATCTCGGTAAAGCCGAAATCTCTGTAGGTCTCGCGGATCACGCCAAGCACATAGGCGCGGAGCCGCATCTCGTCCGGCATGATGTCGCGCATGCCGTTTACCGGTTTCTTGTTCATGTTCTGTCCGTTTCTCCCTTATTCCGTGATGCCGAGGTCCCGGAGCACCTCCAGGACGTATTCCGTATCGGAGTGATGGCGCTTTACGCCCATTTCTTCCTGCCAGGTCTCATGTCCGAGCCCGATGATGGTGATGAGGTCGCCCGGCTCGTGATTTTCGATGGCGTAGCGGATGGCCTCTCTCCTGTCCTTGATGGCGATGTAGTTCGGATGCGGGGCCTTATGAAGACCCACTTCCGTATCCGCGAGGATCTGCTCGAACGTCTCCCAGCGGTTGTGGCCGGAGGTTACGATCGAGAAATCCGCAAGCGTTCCCGCGGCTTCTCCCATGCCGTACCGTCTGCCCTTGCTGCGGTTTCCGTCCGCGCCGAACACGCACACGATCCGCTTCGGCCGGAATTCCCGAAGGGCCTTAAGGTGGCTCCAGGTGCTGGCGCCGTTGTGGGCGAAGTCCACGCAGACCGAAAACTCCGGGCCGCGGTAGACCATGTCGTCCCTGCCCTTGATATGGACGCGGGAAAGGCCCTCGTTCATCTCTTCCGGCGTGACGCCCATGTGATCCGCAACCGCACATGCGGAAAGCGCGTTCCAGGTGTTGAAGGTCCCGGGGAAGTTGCTCCGGATCTCCGCGTCGAGCTTTCCGCCCGCCATGAAGCGGATGCCGGGCTCCCTTTTTTCTTCATCGAAGGTCTTTTCGATCTCCGTCGCCCTGTAGTCGCATTCGGGGCCAGCGCCGAACCATTCCACCGGTCCCTTCACGTACTTCATGAACGCATCCCGGAACGGGTCGTCCCTGTAGGCGAACCGGACCTTCGCGTGATTTAAGAGCTCTGCCTTGCAGAACAGATAGTCCTCAAAGGTCTCGTGCTCGTTCGGGCCGATGTGGTCGCCTTCCTGGATGTTGAGCCAGATCGCGTAGTCGAACGTGAAGCCGTCCGCGCGGTGCTGCTTCATCCCCTGGGAGGACACCTCGATGACCGCCGTGTCACACCCTGCGTCCCGCATCTTCCGGAGGTACGCCTGGATCTCCTCAGACTCCGGCGTGGTGTTCGAAAGCTCGTGCATTTCCGTCCCGTACATCGCGCCGTTCGTGCCGATGGTCCCGACCGTATGCCCGGCTGCCCGGAGGATCTCCGCCAGCATGTGCGTGGTGGTAGTCTTCCCCTTGCTCCCCGTGACGCCGATGACCGTCATCTCATCCGCAGGGTGTCCGTTAAGCGCCGCGTAAATATACGCGCCTGCCGCCCGCGTGTTCTCCACGAGGAAAACGGACGCGCCTTCGGGGCACAGGATCTCCCGCTCCGCTACAAAAACACGCACTCCTTTTTCAAAGAGCTCCGCGATCACGGCATCGTCATGCGTGTCGAACCGTGAGCCTTTCGTGCAGATAAAGAGGTCCCCCGCCTGCGCCTTCCGGTTGTCCCGTGAAACGCCCGTGACCTCAGCATTTTCGGTCCCCGAAAGGACCCGGTATTCGATTCCCGTAAGCAAATCCCGTGCTTTCATAAAACCTCCGCATACAGAGTCGATTTTATCAATTTTTGTGTATACTGTCAACATTTGAATAGCCTGCGTCACAGGATGCAAGGAGGCACCGGATTGCACAGTGAGGATTTTCTGCTCACGGAGCAACCGGTGCGACGAAGCATCCGTTCGTAAAGAAACACCGCCGCGACAGCGACGGTGTTTCGGTAAAAGACTTATTCGCGGGCCGAAAGGATCCGGTCCGCCACAAACACCCCGCTCGCGGACGCGTGCGAAAGCGAATGAGTCACGCCGGAGCCGTCGCCGATCACATAGAGCCCGGGATAGCAGGTCTCCAGGTGGTCGTCCACCTCGACCTCCATGTTATAGAACTTGACCTCCACGCCGTAGAGCAGCGTGTCGTCGTTCGCGGTACCGGGGGCGATCTTGTCGAGCGCGTAGATCATCTCAATGATGCCGTCCAGGATCCGCTTCGGCAGTACCAGGGACAGGTCGCCGGGAGTCGCCATGAGCGTCGGCCGGACGCTGCCCTCCTCAATGCGCTTCTCCGTACTCCGGCGCCCCCGCTCGAGGTCGCCGAAGCGCTGCACGATCACGCCGCCGCCCAGCATGTTGCTGAGCCGCGCAATGGACTCGCCGTAATTGTTGCTCTCCTTGAAGGGAACCGAAAAATGCTTCGCGACTAAAAGCGCGAAGTTCGTATTCTGCGTCTTCTTGTCCTTCGCCTCGAACGAATGCCCGTTCACGGTGATGATGCCGTTGGTGTTCTCATTGACGACCACACCGTGCGGGTTCATGCAGAACGTCCGGACGTTGTCCTCGAACTTCTCCGTGCGGTACACGATCTTGCTTTCATAAAGCTCGTCCGTGATGTGCTCGAAGATCTCTGCGGGAAGCTCCACGCGGACGCCGATGTCCACACGGTTCGACTTGGTCGGAATATTGAGCTCCTCGCAGACCGAAGACATCCAGTTGGACCCGCTCCGGCCCACGGAAACGATACACTGGTCCGCTTCATAAACCTCTTCGCCGCAGTACACACGGAAGCCTTCGTCAAGCGGCTCGAGCTTCGTCACGGGCTTGTCAAAGAAAAAGTCGATCTTCCCGGAGAGCTCCTTGTAGAGATTTCCGAGAACCGTGTAGTTGATATCGGTGCCAAGATGCCGGACCGACGCGGACAGGAGCGTCAGCTTATTCTGCATGCAGAGCTTCTTTAAGGGCGTCCCGGCCGTCGAATACATCGTCGTCCCGCTTCCGCCGTGCGCCACGTTGATCTCGTCCACGTAGTACATGAGGCGGAGCGCCTCCTCCTTGCCGATATGCTCGAACAGCGTGCCTCCGAAGTCGTTCGTGATGTTGTATTTTCCGTCAGAGAACGCGCCGGCGCCGCCGAAGCCGCTCATAATGGAGCAAGTGGGGCACTTGATGCACGTTTTGACCTTTTTCCCGTCGATGGGACATTTTCTCTTTTCAAGCGGATGCCCCGCTTCAAACACCGCGACCTTTAGGTCCGACTTTGCCGCAAACTCGTACGCCGCGAAGATGCCGCCCGGCCCCGCACCGATGATGATGACGTCGTATTTCATAAGCTCTCCTAACGTTGTTTGACATGAAAACCGGACGGCAGGTATGACCCCTGACGTCCGGTAATTTATTGTATCGCAAATTGTTAAATTATGCAAGCCTTACGCATGAACGACATGTGCCGTAAGGACCCCGTCTTCCGAGTCGATCTCGATAATATCGCCCTCGCTCACGCTGCCCTCAAGGATGATCCTCGCGGCAAGCGTCTCCACATGCTTCTGGAGGTACCGTTTCAGAGGCCGCGCGCCGTACATGGGCTCGTAGCCGTTTTCGATGACCGTTGAAAGCGCTGCGTCCGTAAGCCTTATGGTCAGCTCGCGGTCTGAAAGTCTCTTATTGACGTCCGCGACCATGAGCTTCACGATCTCTCCGATATCCGCTCTCGTGAGCGGCTTGAACAGCACGATCTCATCCAGACGGTTTAAAAACTCCGGACGGAAGTGCGCGTGCAGTTCGTTCATGACCATGGATTCCGTGGCCGGGAGAATGTTCCCGTCCTCATTGATCCCTTCCAGAAGGAATTCGGAGCCGATGTTGCTGGTCATGATCAGGATCGTGTTCTTGAAGTCCACGGTCCGCCCCTGCGAATCCGTGATCCGCCCGTCGTCCAGCACCTGGAGCAGGACGTTCCATACGTCCGGATGGGCCTTCTCGACTTCATCGAACAGCACCACGCTGTAGGGCTTCCTGCGGACCGCCTCAGTCAGCTGGCCGCCTTCGTCGTACCCGACGTAGCCCGGAGGCGCGCCGATGAGCCTCGCCACACTGTGCTTCTCCATGTATTCGCTCATATCGATACGGACCATGTTCGATTCATCGTCGAACAGCGCTTCGGACAGTGCTTTCGCAAGCTCCGTCTTGCCGACGCCGGTGGGGCCTAAGAACAGGAACGAACCGATGGGCCGCTTCGGGTCCTTGATGCCCGCCTTCGAACGAAGGATCGCTTCCGCGACCTTGTCTACGGCTTCGTCCTGTCCGACCACACGTTTATGGAGCTCTTCGGACAGATGGAGCGTCCGCGTCCTTTCGGATTCATTGAGCTTCGCGACCGGGATGCCCGTCCAACGGCTGATGATCCTCGCGATCTCCTCCTCAGTCACGGATTCGTGCACGAAATGGACGTCCGCGTCCTTCATCGCCTGCTCTTCGGTTTCGAGCTGTGCCTTAAGCTTCGGAAGCTCGCCGTACTGCAGCTCGCCCGCACGGAGGTAATCGCTCTTCTGCTTCGCGATCTCGATCTCGTTGTTCACCTCGGTGATCTTTTCACGGAGCTCCGAAAGTGCGGAGATCCGCGCTTTTTCATTATCCCACTGCGCCTTCTTCGTCATGAAGGACTCCTGGCGGTCCGCCAGCTCCTTCTGAATGGCCGCAAGACGCTCCTGGGACAGGTGGTCCGTCTCTTTCTTGAGGGCCGCCTCTTCGATCTGCAGCTGCAGGATCCGGCGGTTTTCATCGTCGAGCTCGGACGGCATGGAATCCAGCTCCGTCTTGATGAGCGCGCAGGCTTCATCTACGAGGTCGATGGCCTTATCCGGCAGGAACCTGTCGGAAATATAACGGTTCGAAAGGACTGCCGCCGCAACTAGCGCGCTGTCGGAGATCGCCACGTGATGGAAGTTCTCGTACCGCTCCTGGATGCCGCGGAGGATCGAAATGGTATCCTCTACGGACGGCTCGTCCACCATGACCGGCTGGAACCTGCGCTCGAGCGCCGCGTCCTTTTCAATATATTTTCTGTATTCGTCAAGCGTGGTCGCACCGATGCAGTGAAGCTCGCCTCGTGCCAGCATGGGCTTCAGCATGTTGCCGGCGTCCATCGCGCCTTCCGTCTTCCCGGCGCCTACAATAAGATGCAGCTCATCCACGAACATGATGATCCTGCCTTCGGACTTCCGCACTTCCTCAAGGACCGCTTTCAAACGCTCCTCGAATTCACCGCGGTATTTCGCGCCGGCGACCAGTGCGCCCATGTCCAAAGAGAACAGCTTCTTGTCTTTCAGGGCTTCCGGGACGTCGCCGCGGACGATCCTCTGCGCGAGGCCTTCCACAACGGCGGTCTTGCCCACACCCGGCTCACCGATGAGCACAGGGTTGTTCTTGGTCTTTCTCGAGAGGATCCGGATCACGTTCCGGATCTCTTCGTCACGGCCGATGACCGGGTCCAGCTTCTGCTCTCTCGCGACTTCCACGAGATCCCGGCCGTACTTCTCAAGCACTTCATAAGTGGCCTCCGGAGAATCAGAAGTGACCCTCTGGCTTCCGCGGACCTGGGAAAGGGCCGCAAGGAACCGGTCGAGCGTGATCCCGAACTCCCGGAAGAGCTCCTTGAGCGCACGGTTCGGCTTCCTCACCATGGCGATGAAGAAGTGCTCCACGGAGACGTACTCGTCGCCCATGGCCTTCGCTTCATCCTCGCCGGCATTCAGCGTGTCATTGAGCGCCTGGCTGATATACGGCTGTCCGCCCTGCACCTTAGTCTTCTTTTCTATAAGCTGCTCCACCGCATTCGTAAAATACGGCAGGTCGATCTCCATCTTTGTAATGAGGCGCGCGATCAGCGATTCATCCTGGGAAACGAGCGCGTAAAGGAAATGCTCCTGATCGATCTCCTGGTTGCCGTACTCCCTTGCGATCCGCTCCGTAAGCTGCAGCGCTTCCTGTGATTTCTGAGTAAATTTATTGATATTCATAATAGAAATACCTCCTGTTTTCCGAGTATCCCTAAGGTTTCTCTGTCTACAGGAGGTATTATAGCAGGTGTTGTTAGCACTGTCAACCGGTGAGTGCTAATTCTCTGTGAGTTCACAGAAGTTTCAAAAATATCTGTCAGAAAACTTACTCTTCGATCGGGTTCAGCTTCCAGTTCGTACCGATGATGCAGTCCCTCTCCGTGCCGGCAATGGACTCGTGCATGATGAGCCACTTGTTCGTGCCGCGGAGGATCGCATCCATCTTTTTTTCGGGATCCGGCTTGAAGTTCGTGCCGCGCTGCAGGCCGACCACGCAGTAGAAGCCGTTCTTGTCCACTTCGCACGGCGCAAGGTGCATCGAATCCGAATACGCCTCGATCATCACGCCCTTCGGAACGTAGAACGCTTTGACCTTATTCGCGTCCAGGCGGTTCTTCTCATCCATTTCTCCGCGCTTCGCGAGGAACAGGACGATGTCCGTCACGCCGATGTTGAACTCGTTGCAGGTATGCCACTCAAGTCCGTTCATGGAATCGTTATGTCCCCAGCAAAGACCCCACTGCTCGTCCATCTGGCCGCACAGGAGCTCGTTGTATTCCTGTGCCTTTTCAGACTTGTCCAGGCAGTCGATGTCCGTCACATACTTCGTTCCTTCTGCCGGAAGCTCCACGTTTTCAAGAACCAGCCTGCAGAATTCTTCGGTGCAGATGTCGACCACGCGGCCGTACGCCTTGAATTCATCGTCCAGTACGCTGTAGATCTTCATCTGCGGATTCGCAGCCTGCAGTTTTTCCAATCTGCTCATAGTTTTTCTCCTTTGTCAGTTAGTCAGTCTTACCGGCAGCTCCCGGCACGTTTTCTCTGTTCCTTACTTTACTGAATTACCGCCGCCGTGTCAAGTACATAGCTTTCTGCCTCATCTCTCTTCCCAGAACCGCTTCAGTTCCTCGTCAAGCGTCTCCCGGGACACCACCCGGTAATTGTCCCACTCCCGCGGGAACATCCGGAGGTTCTCCGAATACCGGAACCGTTCGTCAAGGAGCAGGACGACGCCCTCGTCCTCCGTGGTGCGGATGAGCCGTCCCGCAGCCTGCATGACCTTGTTGAAGCCCGGGAAGCGGTAGGCGAAATCGAAGCCGTTCTCGCCCTTTGCCTCATAATACCCGCGGATCAGCTCGCGCTCCGGGCTCACCTGCGGGAGGCCCGTCCCGACTACCGCAACACCAATGAGCTGCTCGTTTTTAAGGTCGATCCCTTCCGAGAACACCCCGCCGGTCACGGACAGCCCGAGGAGCGGCTTGTCGCGCTCCGCTGAAAACGCCCGGAGGAATTCCCTCCGTTCGTCCTCCGACATGCTCCGCTTCTGCTTAATGAGCTCGTATTCTTCGCCGTCTTCGGAAAGGAACCGCGCAACCTCGCTGAGGAACTGGTGGGAAGGGAAGAACGCAAGGTAATTCCCCTTTCTTGCGCGAACCATCTGTTCAATGTAAAAAGCGATCTTTCTGAATTCCTCATCGTTCCGCTTTTTATACCGCGAGCTCACGTCCCGGGACAGATAGAGCGCACGCTTTGAGCTGTCGAACGGGGAGTTTACGTACATTGCCGGCTCTTCCCGGTCTCCCGTGAGGAGCTCCTTGTAATAGTTCACAGGCAGCAGCGTCGCGGAGAAAAAAATGGCGGAATGGATGTTCTCAAAGCTTTCCCGGAGCCGCCCCGCAGGGTCTACGCAGAACAGCCTGACAAAGAACTGTCCGTCGTTGTCAAAGGAGGCGTAGCTTAAGTACCCTTCGTCAAGCGCCTCACAGGTGCCGATGAAATCTCCGACCGCATAGAAAAACGTCAGGATCTTGTCCATGGTGCCTTCGTCAGGCATCGGGCCGCGCCGGTCGCCCCGGTCAAGGTAGCGGTTGATGGCGTCGTAGAGGTCCGCGAGGTCCGAATAGAGCACGTTCGGGAAGGTGTCCTGATCGAAGACAGTGACCTTGTCGCACTCACGCTTCAGGGCAAGCATCGTCTTGTTGACCTTGTCCAGGTGCTTCAGGATGGTCTTCTGCTCCGGGAAGAGCTTTTTGGCCGCAAGGACATCCTCCTTCACCAGCATTGCTGAGAACATTTCCCGCGCGCGGTCCGGCAGGTTGTGCGCTTCATCAATGAGGAAGATGAAGTCGTTCTTCGTACCGGCGGAAAAGTACCGCTTCAGCGCGACGTGCGGCGCGAACGCGTAGTTGTAGTCGCAGATGATCACGTCTGTGTAATACGTCGCGTCGAGGCTCATCTCGAACGGGCAAACCTCGTGCTTTTCCGCGTACCGTGAGACGACGTCGCGCGTGATGGCCGTTTCGTGAGTGATCATATCGTAGACCGCTTCGTTGATCCTGTCGAAATGGCCCTTTGCCCGCGGACAGTAGTCCGGGTTGCAGTGCATATCCGGCATCGGGCACATCTTTTCCTTCGCGGTCACGCTGGTGAAGGAAAAGCAGAGGCCGCGCTCCGCCATAAGCGACATGCCTTCCTCCGCGACCCCGGATGTGACGGTTTTTGCGGTCAGGTAGAAGATCCGGTCGGAAAGCCCCTGCCCTACGGCCTCAATGGAAGGATACAGCATGGCGAGCGTTTTGCCGATCCCCGTGGGCGCCTGGACGAACAGCCGGCCCTCGTCGCGGACCGTCCGGTACACCTGATGCACGATCTCCCGCTGCCCCGGCCGGTACGGATACGGGAATGGGAAATCCTTTGCGGACTCTTCCCGCGCGTTCCTGTGGCGGACAATAAAAACAGCCCACTTGCGGCAGGCTTCTACATACGAATTAAAAATGTCCTCGATCTCGAGGAGGCTGTATTCTGTGATGAAGTGGATGGATTCATTTAAGTCCGGCTTTTTCCGCGCCCTGCCCGGGCCGTCCGGCTCCGGGAGACGTACGTAGGTCATGCGGACGGAGACCTCGGGGAGGCCGTCGTCATGCGCCTTAATGTACGCGTAGACCAGAGCCTGAGCGAGGTGCACCGGGACGGGCTCCTCCATGGTCGAAAGGTCCCGGTAGACGCCCTTGATCTCGTCTATTGTGACCACGGTGCTCCCGTCCTCCCGCGTGCGGGTGTAGATGCCGTCGGCGCGGCCCTCTACCCGGAGGATCACCTCCGGGTCGTCGGACACCGGAAGCTCGATCTTAAGCGGCACCTCAGCCTGGTAATCACCGCCCTCCGCTTTCTGGAGCCGGCGGTGCGCCGCCGCCCCCTCGAGCATCGCATCCTGAATTTGCGGCCCGCCCCTCCGTGTGTCGATGTCCCCGCTCTTCAGGACAAATTCCACGAGGTCACGCACAGAATAACGCACTGTGTTTTCTTCGATCTTATGCAAGGTCTTTCCTCAGAACTTCCGTATGCCGTCCGAGAGGTCGTCCTCCACGGACTCGACCTTCCGGATCACGGCTTCATAGCTGTACGAATCATCCACACGGACAGTGACCGTGTCCCCGGCCCGGTGCCCCTTCAGGGTCCTCCCGAGCGGTGAATCCATGGTGATCCTGCCCTGCAGCGAATCCCCGCGGATGGTGCTCACGAGCTTGTAAGTTTCTTCTTCATCGTCCTCGGGGATGTAAATGGTCACGCGCCGGTTCAGGCCGGCCACGTCCTCTTCGGTATCCTCTTTAATGATCTCCGCCGTCCGGATCAGCTTTTCAAGGTAGTTGATCCGGCTGTTGTTCTGGTTATTGGCGCGCTTCGCCATTGTGTATTCAAAGTTTTCACTGAGGTCGCCCTGCGCCCGCGCGGTCTTCAGGTGGTCTAAGAGCTCGGTCCGAAGGTCGCCCTTCCGGTAGCTGATCTCCTCGCGGATCTTCAGGATGTCCTTTTCCGTCATTTTCATGTTCAGTTTCCTTATGTACAATCTCTTTAACGTTCAAAATTCATGGTGTAGCCGGTGCCTGACGCGGTCACCGTAACGGTTCCGCTGACCATGGTCTCGTACACCATCCCGCCCGCGTCTATGAGCCGCTGCAGGACGTTCGCCGATGGATGCCCATACTCGTTTGCACCCACGGAGATGATGCACTCCTTCGCGCCGACTGCGTTCGCGAACGCTACAGAAGTCGCGTACTCGCTCCCGTGGTGGCTCACCTTGAGGATCTCTGCGTGGACGTCGTACCCTGCGCTCAGGATGTCCGCCTCTTCGTTTACCTCCGCGTCTCCGGTAAATAAGAACGAGTTGTCCCCGAACCGGACGCGTACGACCAGGGAATTGTTGTTCATCTCATCCGGGTCGAAGCGCGTCGGGCCTAAGAAACGGACTTCCGCGCCGGCAAAATCAAACGTTTCTCCGGCCTGAGGCACGCGTACCTCGGTGCCGTTTTCATGCGCAAGCGTCATAAGCCGGCTGAATTCCGCGTTCTCTGCGTATTCCGTCACCGGTGTGTAGAGCCTGCCGACCGCTGCCTGGGAATAAACGGACGGAAGTCCGCCCACGTGGTCCTTATGCGGATGCGTGGAGATCATGTAATCCACGCGGCCGATGCCGAGGTTCGCAAGCCAGTTGACCAGCACGCCTGCGTGCTCCGCGTCTCCGCCGTCGATGACCATCGCCTGCCCGTTCAGCGTGAGGATGGCGGCGTCGCCCTCCCCTACGTCCAGGAAGTAGACCCTGAGCGGTCCCGAGCCTTCGGCTACAGCGAGCGCCTGTGTATGTTCCACGGTAGGCTCCGCCGGCTCAGTTTCCGACGGCTCGGTCTCTTCAGGCTCCGAATCGCTCTGATTGAGCCAGTCTTCGTCAAAGATCCCGGGTTCGGTCTCGGCTTCGCTCGTCTTTTCGGTATCCTTGTCCTTTTTGAATATCCGGTCCTTGTTAAAGATTATGAGCCCCGAGAAAAACGCGACAAGCAGCACCCATACGACGACTTCCTTCGCATAGAGAAACCCTGTTTTCTTCTTTTTCGTACCGCTCATCTTCTTTTCTCCTTTATCCCGGGGATCAATTTGATTTTAACATACGTTACAGCGTGTTGTAAACAGTTCGTCTGCCCTCATTCCGGCGCCTGATCCGGGTTCGTCACCGACCCGTCCGCATGGTGGAAATACATCGGGAGGTCAGGCTCGCGGATATACGACGGGTCGACCCGGTCCGCGGGGAAGACCGGCCGGCCGGTTTCACCGGACAGGAAGCGGCGGACGTAATCCAGGGCGCTTGTGAGCGGCGTGTCGAACTCCATGCCGAAGACCCGCGAAGGCTCCGCGCCCACACGGTGGATGTCGGACCCGGCGGTGATCTTGAGACCGTGGTTCATCGCGTAGCGGTAGGCGAGCGCGTCCTGATAGGGCTCGTTCCCCGCGTTCGCGATCTCCCAGCCGTCACAGTCATAGGGGTGCAGATGGATCGCGTTCATGTACCCGCGCTCCCGGAACGGGTGCGCCTGGATGACCATGCCGCCCGCGGCCCTTACCGCGCGGTACTGCTCCGGGACGGTCCAGGTGATCACCTCGGGGTGCGCCTTGAGCCATTCTTCATCAAGGCCGTAAACTAAGTAATCGTCGCCCTCGTAGGTCGTTTCCCACCCGAAGAACACATCGAGGCCCTGCCTGAGCCCCTCCTCATGCGCCTCGCGGTAGGCGAGGCAGTAGCGCTCGGCCCACTCACGCCAAGGGAGACTCCGGTCCACGCACGTGTTCCCGAGATAAAAGTGGTCCGTGACGAAGATGCCGGTATACCCCAGCTCCTTGTAGTATGAAATATACTCGGGACCAGGAGAATGTCCACAGGCAGAAGATGTTGAAGTATGCAGGTGAGTCTCGTATTTGTATCCCATATCAATTCCTTTCTTTTTGGACAAAACCCCGGAGTGACGCATTCTGTATCCTGTATAATGCAACACACAGGCCGACCGCAGTCCGCCGTTCGAGCTCCAGCATAAACAAAAAACTCCGGCTGATCCAGCCGGAGTACTCAAGCAGGGGTAACAGGATTCGAACCCGTATTTACGGTTTTGGAGACCGTTGCTCTACCATTGAACTATACCCCTAAAAAGATCGAGGCGACAGGATTTGAACCTGCGACCTCTGCGTCCCGAACGCAGCGCTCTACCAAACTGAGCCACGCCTCGATGCGTGCCAAAAAGCACGCTTTAGAGTCTATAATAACTCCGCCAAAAAGTCAAGTGATTTTTTTGAAATCAAATTATTTCATAAACTGGTCCAGCTCCGCGATAAGCGCCGCCGTCTTAGGCGCCGTAGCCTCCCTGTCCTTGCCCTTCACGGCGATGTACAGCTTGACCTTCGGCTCCGTTCCGGACGGGCGGATCACGAGCGAAGTGCCGTCCGTGAGATAGAACTTCACGACGTCCGCCTTCGGCAGCCCGTTGATGCCCGGCAGGTAATCAAGCTTCTCCGCGACCGGAATGCCTGCGAACGAATTGAACTCGCCGCGGAAGCTCGCCATGATCTCCTGCATCCGCTGCGCGCCGGCCATGCCCTCGAATTCATAGGTCTTCAGCGAATTCTGGTAGTAGCCGAACTCATCGTAGAGCTCATTGATGCGCTGTAAAAGGCTCTTCCCGATGCTCCTGTAGTACGCGAACATTTCGCAGACCATGAACGCCGCGTCCACCGCGTCCTTGTCGCGTACATAGGTGCCCGTAAGGTACCCGTAGCTCTCTTCGAAGCCGAAGATGTAATCGCCCTCCCGATCGTGGTTCTCAAGGTCCAGGATCTGTTCGCCGATGTACTTGAAGCCCGTCAGTACGTTCCGGACTTCCGCGCCGTGCGCCTTCGCGATCTGGTCCGCAAGGTCCGTGGTCACGATGGTCTTCACAACAACAGGCGTCTTCGGCAGCGTCCCGTTCTGCTCACGCAGATTCAGGATGTAGTCCAGAAGGAGGCATCCGGTCTCATTGCCGGACAGAAGCACATATTCGCCGGCGTCGTTCCGGACCGCAATGCCAAGCCGGTCGCTGTCCGGGTCGGTGGCCATGAGGAGGTCCGCATGGTACTCTTCCGCGGTCTCGATGCCAAGCTGCATCGCCTCCCGGATCTCCGGGTTCGGGTACGGGCAGGTCGGGAAGTTGCCATTCGGTTCCGCCTGCTCCTTGACTACCGTAATGTTCGTAAAGCCGGACTCTGTGAGCGTCCGAATGACCGGATATCTGCCCGCGCCGTAAAGCGGCGTGTAGACGACCGCAACGTTCTTGTCGATCGCAATGCCTTCCGGCAGCACGGACTGCTTCCGCACTTCCGCAACGAAGTCCGTATAGATCTGGTCGGGAATATAGGAGATCGCGCCCTTTGCCATGAGCTCGTCAAAGTCGCCGAACTTCACGCCGTCAAAGCAGTCGAGTTCATTGATGAGGGAAAGGATCTCGCCGGCCGCTTCCGTAGCGCACTGGCAGCCGTCCGGTCCGTAGACCTTGTAGCCGTTGTATTTCGCGGGGTTGTGGGACGCCGTCACCATGATGCCGGCGCTGCATTTTAATGCGCGTACCGCATAGGAAAGGCACGGTGTGGGCATGAGGTCCTTATAGATCACGGTCTCGATGCCATTTGCCGCAAATACGGCGGAGGCGGTCCTCGAGAACAGGATCGATTTGATGCGGGAGTCGTAGCTCACCGCGATCCTGCGCTCCCCTTCCGGGAAGTGCTTCAGCACGTAGTTTGCGAGGCCCTGGGAAGCCTTCCCGACCGTGTAGACGTTCATTCTGTTCGAGCCTGCACCTAATACTCCGCGAAGTCCGCCTGTTCCGAACTCGAGGTCCCGGTAGAACGCGTCCGCAATAGCGTCCTCGTCCATCCCCCGAAGCTCTTCGATAAGGTCACTGTCGAGAACGGCAAGCTTCAGCCACCGTTCGTATGCTTCCTGAATCTTTTTGTCCATCGTCTGCTCCTTCCTTTTTCCTGGACTTGCCTTCAGCGTTTCTCTTATTTCTATTTATGTAAATTTTTATGCTTTTCTCAGTACGTTCACCTTGATGTTTTCGTCCCCGAGGAGCCTCCCGGCTTCCCGGATGACATCCTCCGACGCGGAGACGTTTTTGGACGGCGGCAGCTTCTTATATTGCTTTTCCGCCTTCAGATAGACCACCAGCGTGTCGTTCCCGTCGTACGGCGCAAGCGTCCGCTCGACTACCGGCCAGCGCGCCGCATAGTCGTTCCGGTCCCTGAACTGAAGCCACAGTTCCTTCGGGACCTCGGAGAACGGCGTGAGCTTCTCGAGAACCAGGCGTCCAACGGGGTCGTCGCCGATTGACACGCGCCCGGAGGCCAGGATCCGCTCGTCTTCGTTGAGCCACGGCTTGTACCGCTCGTAGTCCTTCGGGAAAATGATTACTTCGACTGACCCGAGCATGTCCTCCACTGTCACAAAGGCCATCAGCTGGTTGTTCTTCGTGGTCTTCACGGTCTTCGCGGTCACCATTCCGCCTATTGTCACGTGGGACCCGTCCTCGACCTTCGCCTGGCCGGTCTCCTCGTCCACCACAAAGTCCCCGCTCATAGCGGTGACGTTCTTACGAAGGAGCTGTTCGTTTTCCTCGAGCGGATGGCCGCTGATGTAGACGCCCAGCACCTCCTTTTCAAACGCTAAGAGAAGCTGCCTGTCGTATTCCCCGAGCTTCGGATACGCCGCACTGGCAGCACTCTCATCCTTCAGGGACTCTACGATGTCGAACAGGCTGAACTGCCCGGACACCGAATCCTTCTTCATCCGCTCGACCTCCTGGAGAAGCGTCGGATAATGCGCCATCTGCTCCTTCCTGGTGTAGCCGAAGCAGTCAAAGGCGCCGGATTTGATGAAGCTTTCGATGGTCTTCTTGTTCACCTCGCGGGTCGAAAGCCGCTCCATGAAGTCCCGGACGGACCGGAACTTCCCGTTCTTTTCGCGTTCCCGGACGATCTCCTCCACCACGTTCCTTCCGATGCCCTTCACGGCATTCAGCCCGTAGCGGATCTTCCCGTCCTGCACGGAGAATTCACCGCGCCCTAAGTTGATGTCCGGCGGCAGCAGCGCAATGTTCATCTGGCGGCAGGTGTAGATGTACGCGGCCACCTTGCCCGCGTTTTCAATGACGCTCGTCATAAGCGCCGCCATGAACTCCTTCGGGTAGTAATACTTGAGCCACGCGGTCTCGTAAGCGACCACTGCGTAGGCCGCCGCGTGCGACTTGTTGAACGCGTAGCTCGCGAAAGCCGTCATCGTGTCGAAGATGTGGTTCGCAGTCTCCGCCGGGATCCCGCGGGAAACGCAGCCCGGCACGCCCTCTTCCGGATTTCCGTAGACGAAGTTCTGCCGCTCCGCATTCATGACGTCGTGCTTTTTCTTGGACATCGCGCGGCGGACGAGGTCCGACCGCCCGAGCGTATAGCCGCCCAGGTCCCGCACGATCTGCATGACCTGCTCCTGATACACGATGCACCCGTAGGTCGGCTTCAGGATGGGCTCGAGCTCCGGGCACGCGTAGGTGACGGACGCCGCGTTCCTTTTTCCTTCAATGTACTGGTCGATGAAGTCCATCGGCCCCGGCCTGTACAGGGAAATGCCCGCGATGATGTCCTCCATGGAGTCCGGCTGCAGCCGCTTCATGAACGCGCGCATGCCCGAAGACTCCAGCTGGAAGATGCCGTCGCAGTCGCCCGTGCCGATGTACTTGTAGATAGCTTTATCGTCAAAATCGATCTTTTCGATGTCGAGGTCGATGTTTCTGGACTCCCTGACGTTCTTCACTGCATCGTCGATCACGGTCAGCGTCCGGAGGCCTAAGAAGTCCATTTTGAGAAGCCCGAGCTCTTCGATGACCGTCATCGTGAACTGGGTCGTGAGCGGCGAATCCGCCGAAGTCCGGGACAGCGGGACGTATTCGTCCATCGGCCGGCCGGAGATCACCACGCCTGCCGCATGCATGGACGTGTGGCGGGGAAGCCCTTCCAGACGCATGCCCATGTCGATCACACGCCGCGCCTGTTCGTCAGACTCGTATTCCGAACGGAAGTCCGGAGATTCCTTAAGCGCCTTCTCAAGCGTAATGTTAAGTTCGTTCGGGACCATCTTCGAAAGACGGTCGCAGAACGCGTAGGACAGGTCGAGCGCCCGGCCCACGTCGCGGATCACGCCGCGCGCGGCCAGCGTACCGAAGGTCACGATCTGTACGACCTCCTCGCGCCCGTATTTTTCGACCACGTAGTCGATGACTTCCTGCCGCCGCTCGTAGCAGAAATCCACGTCGATATCCGGCATGGTCATGCGCTCCGGGTTCAGGAAGCGTTCAAACAGAAGCTGGTAGCGGATGGGGTCGATGTTCGTGATCTCCAGGGAATAGGACACGACAGACCCTGCGGCCGAGCCTCTTCCGGGGCCCACGGGGATCTTGTGTGCCCGCGCGTAGTGGATAAAGTCCCAGACGATCAGGAAATAATCCGTAAAGCCCATGTCCCGGATGGTCCCGAGCTCGTAATAGAGCCGGTCCCAGAGCGCCTTATCCGCATCCGGGTAGCGGCGCTTGAAGCCCTCCACAGTGAGTTCTTCCAGATATTCGTAAGCGGTATAGCCTAAAGGAACGTCGTATTTCGGGAGCTTGGACACCCCGAATTCGATGTTCACCTCGCAGCGTTCCGCGATTTTATGCGTATTTTCGAGCGCTTCCCTGGCGTACGGGAACAGCGCCCGCATTTCTTCTTCGGTCTTTAAGTAGTACTGCCCGCCTTCGTAGCGCATGCGGTCTTCGTCCGTCACCTTCTTCTGGGTCTGGATGCAGAGAAGGATGTCGTGCGCTTCCGCGTCCTCTGCGTGGATGTAGTGGACGTCGTTGGTCGCAACAAGCGGGATGCCGGTCTCCTGATGCATGCGGAGGAGCGTCTGGTTCACGAGCGTCTGTTCGTTGATGCCGTGGTCCTGGAGCTCGAGGAAATAGTTGCCTTCGCCGAAGATCTCCTGAAATTCAAGCGCGGTCTTCTTCGCTTCGTCATAGAAGCCCTTGACGATGTCGCGCTGGACTTCCCCGGCGAGGCACGCGGAGGTGCAGATCAGGCCTTCGTGATACGTCCGGAGGGTGGCTTTATCGACGCGGGGACGGTAATAGAAGCCGTCCTTGAAGCCCTGGGACACGATCTTTATGAGATTTGCGTAGCCCTGGTCGTTTTCCGCGAGGAGGATCAGGTGGTAGTAGCGATCCTCGCCGCCGGAAAGCTCCCGGTCGAGCCGGGAATGCGGGGCGACGTAGACCTCGCAGCCGATGATGGGCCTGATGCCTTCCTTTTTGCACGCCTTGTAGAACTCAATGACACCGTACATCACGCCGTGGTCCGTGATCGCGAGAGAATCAAAGCCCAGCTCCTTCGCGCGCGAAACCAGCTCCCCGATCTTCGCGGAGCCGTCCAGCAGGCTATATTCAGTATGGACGTGAAGGTGTGTGAAGCTCATAAAACGGGTCCTTTATGTGTTCCGGAGGGCGGCGTCCTCTCATATCAGGTTTTCTGATCCGGTCAGTTTTCCGGAAGTGTGAGATACACGTTTTCCGGTTCGTCCATGTGGAGCTGCACCCGTTTGTCCTCCGGCGGGAACTGCATGTAATCGCCGAAGTAGGCGGTGAGCCACTCGTCGTATTTTTCAGGAATCAGGAGCTCCAGCTCCCCGAAGGGAACGCGGATCTTCTTCCGGATGCGTTCGCCCGGCAGGATGACGTGGAGATCCTCAAAGAGGTAGTTGCTGTAATAGAATCTGTCGCGCTCCTTATTTTTCCCGGTCTCGCTCCCGCCCGCCTTTTCATGCGCCGCGAGGAGCTTCTTCAGCGGGATCCGCTTGCCTATTTTTGAAAGCACCCGGACCGCGAGGCCCGAGACACCTTTATACTCGCTGTAATCCACCCGGTAGCGGTGGCCCATCGTGAGCCCGTAGAGAAGCGTGAGCTTCATGAGCGTCCACTTATGGCGAAGGTCCGAATCCGCGCAGTCCTCCACTATGAAGATGTCCGCGATCATGTGGTTCAGGATCCCTTCACCGTTATACTGCTCCTCAGGCGTATCAGCGCGCATCTTTGAATCCAGCCAGATCACGTGGGGGATGAAGTCATAGAAATGCTCGCCCCAGTCCCCGGGCTCGGTAAACGCAAAGCCCGGCCGGAGCTCGTCCCGGACGACTGCCCGGAAGCGTTCGTAATCCGAACGGAACATGGAAATATCCGCGTCGTCGTCCCAGGGGATGATGGCCTTGTGCCGGACCGCGCCCAGCATCGACCCGCCCTCCAGGTAATAGGGAATATCGTATTTTGTGCAGATGCGGTCGATCTCCCCGAGGACCAGATACAGCCCCTGGTGGACTTTTTCGATCGCTTCTTCTCTCTTCTTATCCATTTAAAGGTTCCTTTTCAGGTGCAGCGGAGTCTTCCGTGCATTGTTCCTTCCGTGCTGCGGCGATGGCATCCTCACGCCGGATATATTCGATGGTCTCCCGGATCCCGGTCCGGAAATCGGTTTTCGGGGTAAAGCCCGTGTCCGTCAGAAGCGCCGTGTTGTCCGACTGCAGGAACATGATCTGCTTTTCTCCGTACGGGATGGCGCCAAAGAGGATCGGGAGCCCCGGAGCGGCTTCGTCCCGGAGGATCTCGAGGTACTCGCGAAGCGGCCGGCCGGTTCCGGATCCGAGCGGGTAGATCCCGCCGTCTTTGCCGTAAAGTGAAAGAAGGTACAGGGCCTCAGCTGCGTCCGCTGCGTAGAGGTAATCCCAGATCTGGACGCCTTCCGTGGTCTCCGGCGAGACCCCCTTAAGGCAGCTCCTGATCACGGAGGAGATCATGCTCTTCTCTCCGTCATACGGGCCGTAAACGCTCAGAATGCGGGCGTGGACCATGCGGATCCCGAGGGCCTTCGCGTCTTCCCGTAAAAGCACTCCGGCCTCGCATTTCGCGCGTCCATACTCGTTTTCAGGGTGACATGCCGTGTCCGGGCGGAGCGGCTCATTGGGCCGTCCGTATTCCGCCTGCGACCCGCTGAAAAGAAACACTTTGCATCCGAGCGCGGCCGCGGCCTTGAGCGCTTCCCTGGCGTAAAAGATGTTCCGGTCCTGGAGAGCCGTATCGTTCCGGTCCCTGCCTGTGGTTCCCATCCATGCGAGGTGGAAAAAGGCATCGTAGGGCTCCGTGATCTTCAGAGGGAGGCTCGAAAGGTCCGAGACGTCGCACGGGACTACCGTAACGCCCGGATCCATAGGAATACTTTTAAGCCGGAGGGACCCCGGCCTGACCACGGCATAAACCTGATATCGTTCTTTCAAAAGTCTCCGGATGAGCGCGGCGCCCACGGCGCCGGTCGGTCCGGTGATGACCGCTTTTTTCATGAAAATATTATACCAAAGGAGGGTCCTCTTTTGCAACAGAAAACCCCTCGTCCTGTGCACTTTCCAGTTCGTCGAAAGTGACCCGGTCCAGAAAGTCCGCCGCCTCTTCCGCGGCCCGCCCGGCGTCAGTAATCTCGTCCTCGTAGCCGGACAGCGCCGCAAAGGGCATGAACTGCGCCGCGCGGTCGTGTACCGGCATGTGGGGATGCTTTCGGGACTCGTGATGCGGGAGCCCGATGATGTCTTCGTACGCGCTCATTCGCTCTCCTCCGTTTCTCCGGCCCTGTGCCCGCCGATCTGGGCGTTTCTTTCCATCGCCGTGGCGCCTTCCGAAAGGTTCATCCCGCGGAGGACGGCGTTTTTGCCGTACTTTTTCTTGATCGAGAGTACGGCCTCCTGGAGCTTTTTCTCCTTCGTGAGGAACGCTTCCTTCTCTTCCCGCTCGCGCTCGAGCTTGTCCGGGTCCTCGAACAGGCTGAACTGCTCGAACTTTTCTTTGACCGTCCCGACAGGCTTCGTGTGGTTCGCGACCACGTACATCCTCCGGACGGTAAGCTCCGGATCCACGATCCGGTCAAAGAGCTCCATCACCGCGTCCGTGATGAGCCGTGTGGACGACGTAAAATTCTCGAGGTTGATGCTCCCGTGTGCGCTTTTGGGCACCTTGCGGCCGTAGCGGTCTTCCGTGACTGTGACGTTTTTACCCTGATTTTGGGGGTTTTTCACGTTTTCCACGTCATAGCCGACTGTAAGTACCATCTGGTCCGTCACAAGCTTCTTTTCGACCAATTCGAGCACCAGGGCGTCCGTCATTTCCTTCACCACAAGCTTTGCCTTGTCAAAGGGATAAGGCGTCTTCAGGACCTGGCCGAGGCTCGAGCTGGAGCTTTCGGGGTGGTACGCCTTGATGTCTGCGATTGTGACGGGCTCCCAGCCCCACGCGTGGTCGATGAGGAGCTCGGCGTTGACGCCGAAAAGATCGTAGAGCAGGTCCTCGTTCCGGATCGAGCACGCGGCAACGTCGCCCATCGTGTAGAGGCCCCGCGAGGCCAGCCGCTTCGCGGACCCCGCCCCGACCCGCCAGAAATCCGTGATGGGCCGGTGGCTCCAGTACTTTTCCCGGTAGCTCCGCTCCGTGAGCTCGGCGATCCGCACGCCCTGCTCGTCCTCCGGGATGTGCTTCGCTTCCACGTCCATCGCGATCTTCGCGAGGTACAGGTTCGGGCCGATGCCCGCCGTGGCTGTGATCCCGGTCTTTGACAGCACGTCCCGGATCACATGCATCGCGAATTCGTGCGCGGTCATGCCGGAGACCCGAAGGTACGCCGTGACGTCCATGAAGACCTCGTCCACGGAATAGACGTGGATGTCCTCCTGCGCCACGTAATTCATGTAGATCTTGTAGATGTCCGCACTGATCTCCATGTATTTCTTCATACGGGGCGGCGCGACGATGTAGTTTACTTTAAGCGACGGATCGCTTCTTAACTCCGGGGCGAAAACACTCTCTCCCGTGAGCTTCCTGCCCGGCGCCTTCGTGCGCCGCTCCGCGTTCACTTCCCGGACCCGCTGCACGACTTCAAAGAGCCGCGCCCGCCCGGGGATCCCCAGGCTCTTCAGAGCTGGCGAAACGGCCAGGCAGATCGTCTTTTCCGTGCGGGAAAGGTCCGCCACCACAAGGTTCGTGGTCAACGGATCCAGGCCCCGGTCGACACACTCGACCGAGGCGTAGAAGCTTTTCAAGTCAATCGCGATATACATCCGTTCCATAGTATCTTCAGTATAGCACAGTTGGGGCGTGTGCGCCATACACAAAGCCTTCCCCCTCCGAGGTGGTGCCGGAGGCGCCGGATGAGGGGCCCTGTCTCATAATTTTTTCTTTTCATCCCCGCGAAACAATGTATAATAAACCCAACGAAAGGAGACCTGACTTATGGAACTGTTATCCAAGCTGAACAGCCCCGTCCTCTACCTCATCTGCGGAGGGATCGTCCTCTTCGTGGCCGTGATCTGCGTGGTCTTCGCGGTCCGGGCGTACCGTATGGGGAAGGCGATGGGCATCGACGTCGGTAAAATGAAACGCGTCATTACGGCAAGCGCGACGTTCGCGGTGCTGCCGAGCGTGGGCATTCTCCTGGGCGTGATCGCGCTCTCCGGGAGCCTCGGCACGCCGTGGCCGTGGCTCAGGCTTTCCGTGATCGGCGCGCTGCACTATGAAACGCAGGTGGCGGAAGCCGCGGCGGAGGCGGCCGGGACCGGCGGGCTTTCGATCGCGAACATGACGCCCGGCGCGTTCACGACCATCGCGTTCCTCATGAGCTTCTGCATTATATGGGGCATGGTCCTCATGATCTTTAACGGGAAAACCTACACAAAGAAGCTGCAGGCGCCTCAGGAAAAGAAAGAAAAAAAGGAAGGCAAAAAGAAGGGGCTCGACCTCGCGGGCTTCGGCGATACGGCCATGACGGCGATGTTCATCGGCCTCGTCTCCGCGTATATCGCGAGCTACATCGGCACCATTATTTCCGGCAGCGGCGTCTTCACGTTCACCGGCAGCTGGCTGCCTCTCGCGGTGGCCGTAGTCTCCGCACTCGCGATGGCAGTCTTCATCAAGCTCAAGGAAAAGTTCGGGGCGGAATGGCTCGACAGCTTCTCCGTTGCGGGCAGCATGCTGGTCGCGATGACGGCTGCGATCTTCCTCGGGAAGCTCGTGTAAGGAGGGCGTTATGGAAGAAAACAGAAAATACGAAAGCTATCTGAAACGGACGCACTTCTTCGGCCGCATCCTGACCACTGTGGTACTCCTGCTCCTCCTTGCGGCGCCGTTCGTGATCGGGCTTTACCTTAAAGCGATGCCGGACATCCCGGCGGCCATGAAGGCTTTCTTAGGCGTCGGCCTCGTGTACCTCGTGAGCGGGATCGTCGAATACCTCATCTACGTGCCGATGTTAGGCGCCGGCGGCAGCTACCTCGCGTTCATCACCGGCAACCTGATCAACATGAAGATCCCGTGCGCGATCAACGCGCGCGACATTGTGGGCGTAAAAAGCGGCACGCCGGAGAACGAGATCATATCGACGCTGTCCATCGCCACCTCGTCCCTCGTGACGATCCTTGTGCTGGCCCTGGGCGTCGTCCTCATGATCCCGCTGCAGCCGGTGCTGCAGTCGCCCACGCTCCAGCCCGCATTCGAGAACGTGGTTCCGGCGCTCTTCGGCGCGATGGCGTGCAAGTATTACCGGGCGGACAAAAAGGTCGCGCTCGTGGTGCTTGCGGTCATGACACTCCTCTTTACGCTGGTGCCGTCGCTCATCGGCTCCACCAGCATGATGGTGATCCCGAGCGGCGCGCTCGCAATCGCGCTGTCCTATATGAGCTTTAGGAAGAAAAAGGCGCAGGAAGGGGGTCAGAAATGATCGTGCTTTATATTGTGCTGGGGCTTCTTGGACTGCTGGTCCTTCTGCTCCTTGCGGCGCTTGTGAAGACGCTCCTCACGCCTGCAAAGACCTCGGAATGGACACCCAAAAAAGACCCGGAGCGGGAACAGGAATATGCAAAAAAGCTCTCGGAAATGGTGAAATACGAGACGGTCTCCGCGAAGGGCGAGATCCGCCGGGAGAAGTTTTTAGGGTTCCATAAGCTTCTTGCAGAGCTCTTCCCGCTCGTTCATGAAAAGCTCGAAAAGACGGAGATCGACGGGGCGCTCCTCTTCTGTTGGAAAGGGAAAAGACATGATAAGCCGGTGGTCCTTTTAGGCCACCAGGACGTGGTGCCTGCGGAAGGGACGTGGGAGCACGAGCCCTTCTCCGGCGATATCGAAAATGGCCGTATCTGGGGCCGCGGCAGCGCGGATACGAAGTGCTCCGTGATGTCGTTTTTCCAGGCGGTCGAGGATTTGCTGAAAGAGGGCTTCGTTCCGGAGCAGGACGTGTACCTCGCGTCCTCAAACACGGAGGAAGTGGCCGGCGAAGGCGGGCCGAAGATCGTGAGGGAATTGAAGCGGCGGGGCGTGCAGCCGTTCATCGTGAACGACGAGGGCGGGTCCATCGTCACCGAGCCCATGGCGGGCCTTAAGGGGAACTACGCGATGATCGGCGTGCTGGAAAAGGGCCAGGGAAACCTCCGGATCATCGCCCGCTCAAACGGCGGCCACTCGAGCTTCCCGCCCAAGAATTCGCCCATCGTACTGCTGTCGAAATTCCTGACGGACCTTACGAAGCACAGCCCGATGAAGACCCGGATGAATACGCAGGCGAAGGAAATGTTTGAGAACATGGCGCCGTACGGCCCCTTCTGGATGCGATACCTTTTCGGGAACCTGTGGCTATTCAAGCCGCTTCTTGAAAAGCTCATGCCGTCGATCTCCTCTCAGGCCGCCGCGCTCCTGCATACGACCGTCGCGCCGACCATGCAGACCGGCTCGGACGGCTGCAACGTGCTGCCGCAGGAGGCGACCCTCACGCTGAACCTGCGGTACATTCCGCACCAGAATGTGGATGAAAGCAATGCCGCGGTCCGTGCCCGCGCGGAAAAGTTCGGGCTTCAGGCGGAGGTCATCGACGCGTATCCGGCCTGCGCGCCCGTGGACGCGCACAGCGAAGCCTTCGGGCTCGTTGAGGAAGTGATCCGCGAGGTCTTCCCCGGCCTCCCGGTCGTCCCGTACGTCATGACCGGCGGCACGGACGCCCGCTTCTTCCAGGAAATATGCGACGCCTGCATCCGCTTCTCTCCGGTCGTGTACGGCCCCGCGCAGATGAAGGGCATGCACGGCCTCAACGAATACCTGGACACGTACAGCCTGCCCGGTGCGGTGGACTATTATAAGGCGCTGATCCGGAGGAATAAGTAAGGGGCGGCTGGTTTTATTCATTCCGGGGAGATAGGCCGCCCCTGGCGGCCCATCTCCCCGCCGCAGTCAACCTGCATAGAGGAATTAGCTTGTTTCAGCCGCCTCTGGCGGCCCATCTCCCTGTAGCGTTCAACCTGCGGGAGGGAATTAGCTTGTTTCGGCCGCCCTTTTGGCTCCATAGAAGAGTCCGGGGCGGCCGAATACTATACTTGCCAGCTTTTTGGTTGATAAAAAAGGGAAGAAAAGCCGTAAAAGGCGGCTAAAACAAGCTTTTCATCATCTTTCGGTTGAAATGACAGCCTAATAGGCAGCAGCATTGCGTCACATGAGATACTACTCCTCATACCTTACCAGCCCAAACAATACCACCGTCACGCTGCATAGACTCATCGTCATCACAGGCACACTGACCGGAATATCAGACTCTGCAGAAAGCTTCAGCATCTCCGTCCCGCTCGCGAGTACCGGATAAGTGAACAGCACGATCCGGGACGTCAGAAACAGGAAAGGAACAGCAAGAAGCAGCACAGCCAGCACGATCAGATTCCCGGCGCCGCGGATCCACACGGACACGCCAAATATCAGGAGGCTGAACATCGTCAGCACAACACACCGCACTAAAAGACAAATCAGGTACCCTTGAGCGAGTGTCAGATCCAGCCATGTCCTGCTGAAAAGCTTGATGGAATAGAGCGGCACTCCGCCATCCGCAAGGAAGCCCCTCACATGGAATATCAAAAATTCGAGTGCTTCGACCGAAGCAGCTGCAGCAAAAGTCACCAAGGCAAGTGTCCCAGCCTTGCATAAATACAGCTCTCTCCGCCCCTTTGCGGAACTCATCAGAATCGGCAGCATGCCGGATGCATCTTCGGAAGAAAAGGCCTGTACTGCCGAAAGAAGAACAAACACCAGAAGGAAAATATCCGGAAAACGAAGCAGGGTAAAAACTGTCTGCCAGCCGTATTCATCCATATACCAGGGTTTCGGGAGGGTTGGTTCCGCCGCTTCCGCCATATACGAAAACGCCTCTGCCTTTTCATGCAGGATCTCCAGCGCATTCTCGTGAAGATTTGCCTGATCATATTCCGTGCAGTACTCCTGCCACTCCTTTTCCGTGATCTTCCCGGTGCAGTAGTCTTCCTGCATCCTGTCCCGGGAATCTAAAGTCTCTTTGCACTGTTCATACGTCTCGATCAGAAAGCGGTTCTTTTCGTCCGAGCTCTCTCCCTGCACCATACCAAGATACTTGTCATACTGCTTTCTGGACAGCCGGATCCTTTCGTCGATGAGCTTCGGAAAAGCAAAAAGAAATGCTGTTTTCAGGATGAGACAGATCGCTAGGACAAAGATCCCCTTCCTGGTAAACAGCATTTTCTTAAGTTCAAAACAGAACAGCATGAACGCGCCTCCGACCCACTCTATCCAGTAGGAAACAGACTGCAGAATCTATATTCTTTCCTGCGCCGGCAAAAATAGAACCACAGCTCTAAATCCTCTCCCGCACCCTTGAAAAATACTGTCCCGAGAAAAACACCCCGGCCGTACACAGAAGCCCCCACAGGATCATGTGAAGCGGCATCCACGGGATCGGATAAGTCAGGACGTTCGCCGTATAATAGGACTCAAAATACCGGAGCGGTGTTGCGAGCGCCAGCGGTCCTTTGAGAAGTTCCTCTCGGGGCTCCAGAAAAAACAGGCCGACACAACCCGCCAGGACCAACGCATTGATGAGGAAGCTGATCACACTGCTCTTAGAAAGCGCGGAGACCGACGTACACAAAGCGGCGATGACGAGTACCGCGGCCAACTCGCAGCCCATTGCAAGAAACACGTACTGACCAACTGTCAGGTCATGCGTACAGTAAGCAAGCTCCTCGATTCCCCAGACCGGCTGATCCCAGCCGGAAAGCCCGAAGTTCAGGGCTACAGTCAGCAGGCTGACTCCTCGGATCAGTATGAAACAACCCGCAGCAGAGACCGCCGCAGCCGCGTATTTCGCCACGACGATCTCACCTTTCCCGTTTGCAGAGGTCGCAAGAAGAATGACCGCATTGGAATCCCGCTCTTTGGAAAAGATCCCGGAACACAGGAAAAAGACCGCAAACAGGACGAGGAGCACCGGATACGGCGTGAATAGAAACCGGTTCCAGTTCCGGATCTCGTTCGTCAGGGGCGTCCGTGCTTTCTGGTAAAGGCGGATCACGTCCAGGTTCCGCCGGATCTCGTAATCATTTCCTTCTCTGACCGCGTCCCTGCCGAACGCCTTTGCCGCCTCCACGACGCTCCGCCGGATCTCATCAATTTTATTTTGAAACCTCGTAAGTGTTGTCACCACGTTGATAAAGTTAAAATCCGCCTGATTCTCTCCGAAATAGCCCGGCGGGCTGAGGGAAACTTCATCCGGGACCCCATAGGAGTCAAATACGTCCTCGCCGTATTTTTCGACCATCGCCTGCCGGAATTCCTCCTTTTCACTGTCAGAAAGAGACGCGTAAAACGTATAGTCTTCGGTAAGATACGAGATCGCCATTCTTCTCCCTGCGGCGCCTTTCGGATCCTCTTCCAGAAGCAATAGTACAGTGATTACACAAAGTACAAAGAGGAGCGGCAGGCACAGGCGGTTTTTCCATACTTTCTTCAGTTCAAACCAGAAAATCCTCATATCACTCACCCTCCACTTGATCCGTTCCGGAAAATAACCACTTCGGCGATAGCGTCAAGTTCATCTTTCGCCTTCCTCCGCCCGTTCCCGGAAATAATAGAGATACACGTCCTCAAGAGCCGGCTCCGTATTCTCTCCGCCGGGATACTCATCACTGATCACGCGCAGCAGTACGTCCCGCTCCCGCTTCTGGACGTTGCCGATGAGCGCGTTCTCTTCCCATGCCGGCACGTCTTCCGGCCGCACCGGGACGAGAAAAACTTTGCCTTCCATTTCCTGAACCAGGTCCGCGGGCTCCGACGACCGCATGAGCTTTCCTTCCTTCAGGATCAGGATTTCTCTCGCGATGTATTCAATGTCCGAAACGATATGCGTAGTCCACAGCACGACCTTATCGAGCGCAATGGTGGCAATGGTATTCCGAAGCCGGATGCGTTCTTTCGGGTCCAGCCCCGCCGTCGGTTCATCCAAAAGAAGCAGCTTCGGGTCATTGAGAAGCGCCTGGGCGATCGAAAGCCTCTGCTTCATCCCGCCGGAAAACGCGCCGATCATTGACCCGGCATCCTTTCTCAGGTTCACCAGGTCCAGCACGCGGTCAATGTTTTTATCCATTTCCTTCCGTGTCTGCCTGAGTCCCTTTACTGCGGACATATAACGTAAGAATTCCTTCGCCCGGAAGTCTCTGTAAAGACCCGGCTGCTGCGGCTGAAAGCCCAGGATCTCCCGATACTTCCTGTCCAGTTCCCGGATCTCCTCCCCGTCCCATAGGATCTCGCCAGCGGTCGGCCTTAGAATCCCTGCGATCATGTTGATCATCGTGGACTTTCCCGCGCCGTTCGGCCCGAGGAGGCCGTAGATCCCCGGATCCAGAGAGAAAGACACCTGATCTAATGCCGTTTTACTGCCGTATTTTTTCGTAAGGTTCTTTACGGAAAGGTTCATGCAAGAGTTCCTCTCTTTCATAAAAACAGGGGATCTTTTCAACACTCCTCATGCGGAATGCTCGGCATTCCTCGGATCGCATTCTTTCACTTCCTCAGAAATCCGGGATCTCGAGCATCACCTGCCCGGAACCGTCCTTTTTCACCGCACAGACATCCGGGATCGGATTGCCCCATTGATCAGACTTGGCGCCATAAGTCTGCACAAAAATCGTATCATAGCCGGGCACGGTATAGATCGTATAGGCATATCCGGAGACTTCCGCGATCTTCTCCGGCTCGGCAAGGTTCGTCTTCGGCGCTCTGTATACCTCATTAGACTGTTCTCCGTACATCCCGTCCCCAAAATACCGGAAATAGATATAATCGTCATCGAAGTTCAGGCTGGCAAGAAGGATCGGAACGTCATAGGGCTTTTCGATATTTTCACCGTTCATGTCCGAACAGTACAGGTAATTATCCTGATCGATGCTGTAAATATACCTGCCGTCGGTGATCCCGGTAACACCCGGGCAGGGCAGCTGTTTCGATTCCGGCTCCGGATCGGACAAGTCGGTACAGTATACCCCGCTTACAACATTGGTGCCGTATATTTTTGATCCGAATTTCGTATTCCAGAAATAGGTATACTCATCCATAAGTACCTGGGGAGAGCTCATATCTTCTTCTGTATACGCGAGAAGAGATCTGTCGCTTGTCGTAACATACAAATGATGATCCGCGTGCCAGAAGAGCTCACAATCTCCCTCCAGAATACATTCAAAGTGATCTCCTGAAAGCCGCATGACCTTCGATGTCCTTGCGCCGCTCCGGGGATCGATCTCGGATTTCAAGGCATAAACCTTACCGTCATAGACCTCGAGATTCATCTCCACGCCTAAAGCCGTGCATTTCGGATTCTGATGGCTGCAGGTCGCGTCCTTGCAGAATGGCGTGACCTCAAGTGTATCCATATCAATCTCATACAGGCAGGGCCTGCTGTGCTTTCCGTCGATATGGGTGAAGAGGATCCTGTTCTCGTATTCCATGAAACTTCCGGGCGGCAGGTTTTTCTGCATATTCCCGTAAGGATAGGCGGGGTCAATACTTAAAGCCGTGAGTTCGGCAGTGTATGGCATTTCAGACGGACCCGTTTCAGGTTCTTCCTGCGTTTTTTCGGTCATGCCCTCTTCATTCTCCGTATCTTCGGCCGGATCGACTGTCATGGCTTCCAGCTCTTCTTCAGGCATCTCGAACACATTGTCTTTATCCACGGCCCTGCAGCCGGAAAGGAGCAGGCATAGGATGCCTATGACCAGTGCGTAATAAGTGACGTATTTCATGTCCGATCCTCCGCTCTTTATTCTCCTCGTACTGAACTCAGGTTCTGCCGCAGCCTGTTACTCTTCATAAATCAGTCTTGAAGGAAACTCGCAAAACTGAGCCTGATGTTCTCTTCCTTCGCTGAGATCCGTCGTAATCATCGCGACAACTTCCTCCTCATCTCTCATTTCATTCAGGCAGAAGGTGAATTCAAGCATGTCGTCTCCAGTGCTCTGCCAGTCGATCCAGGGGATCTTCTGTCCGTTTTCATAAACCCCGGCATATCTTCCGCCGGAAAGCAGGACGGTACGGTAATAGCCGGGTTCGCCGGAGACCCCCTCAAGGATCAGATCGTCTCCCGGATGGTAATAGATTGTATATGGACCGACAGTCGTCTTCTCACGGTCCTCGTCATCCGCTTTCCAGAGCCATGAACAGACTGCATTCCCTCTGAACCCGCCCAGGACCATTTCTCTCTGATGAACAGTTTCATGAAGCTCCTCCGGCATGACAGGCTCCTCATCCTGTTCAACAACAAACATCCAATTGCGGCACATGATCTCATGCGGTTTCCGCTGATCATTCACGAGGAAAAACTCCAGGCGTCCGATATGAAGGTCAAACTCCGGTTCGATCTCCACAGTGAGCCTCCGAGGTCCGGAGACATAAATGTGATAGGAATCACAGCTTTCTCCGTCGATGGTGTAGCTTGCCGGCGCGCCGTCTCTAAGAATGATCAGCGAACAGGAAACATAGCTGTCCGTGCCGGTAAAGATCTCAAGATCTGCTTTGATCTTTTCACCGTTGCATCGAACCACATCTATGGATTCATTTTCGCCGCAGTGGTCTACGATACTGCAGTTCGGAAGGGAAACCGAAAAAACGGGATTCCAGGCGATTTTGACTTTGTCTCCGGTCCCGTTCACCCACTCCCAGCCCGGATTCGTTTCATCAAAGAATTCCCGGATGCCCGGTGTTGCCCGCATGACATTTTCATTCGGCTGTCCATTGAGGTCAGCCTGCGCGCTCATGCAGTAATACTCCACCTTCCGCGATCCGAAGTCCTTCTCGATCAGTTGGTTCAATGCGAGGTCCTCCGTCTCCGGGCAGGCCGTTTTCATTACGAAGATGGGCTCTAAGAACCGCACATACCCGTGATCCGCGTACGCAAATTCCCAGGCGATAAAGTCCGGAACAAAAGCCTCCGTCATCAGGGTATCGTAGGAAATGACGACGTGGTCCCGGAGCAGCTGTCGTTCTTCTTCGGAGAAGGTCTCCGCAGAGTCCGTTTGAGCAGGGTCAGATTCGACGGCAATGTTGTTCTCCCGGATCTGCACTTCTGCCTTTTTGATCCACTCTTCCGTGACAGGATATACCGTTTTGTAATACTGCCAGAATTCGCCCGCGGCTGCCTTCAGTTCGTCCACGCAGTCCGACATCGTCGTCTTTTCCGAAGTAATGTGAGCCGCCGTCTGCCAGCTACTGCCGTCATTCTTCAGCATGATGAATGCCTGCGGTCCGCCGTACGGGGACCCGATCCTGCATACATGATAATGATCATCCGTATACAGCACGTAACGGTCAGACGCATCCGCGTACGGAGTGAGCCGGATGATCGTTGTCTGCGGATCATTTTCATCAAGAGGCGCTGCTTTTTCGGGGGATACTGCATGATCGGAAGGCTTTTCATCGGAGGATCCGTGCTCTTCGCCCGTTTTTTTATCAGTGTCTTCAGGTGCCTTGCTGTCTTCTGCTTCCGTGTCTTCTGCCTTGACGTCTACGGTTTCCGTGTCCTCCGCTGTGATTTCCAAAGATTCCGTATCGTTTGTCCCGGCATCCTCCGGCTGCGCCGATGTTGCGCTGTTCCCGATCATGTAAATGACCATCGCCACCGCGAGGAAAAAGATGATGCCCGCCGCAACAGCCGGCCACAGGACCGCTTTTCCTCCGCGCTTCTCACGAAGCTCCTGGGTTTCCTCGAGAATATGTATATCGATCCCGCCGATGGCGTCTATGAGGTCTTCACGTTTCATATGCTGTAGCCCTCCTCTGTCAATCTCTGCTTCAGTTTCTTTCGTGTGCGGAATAACAGCGTTTTGACCTTTCCCAAAGAGAAACCGGTCGCTTCACTGATCTCCAGGATCGAATCCATGTAGAAATACCGCATCACGAAAACGACCCGCGCGTCATTCTGTTCATCCTTCAGGAAACGGTTAATGGTCTCCTGAAGAAGCAGCCGGTCTGCACTCTCTTCCGTGCTTCCGCCGGTATCCGGGATAATATCGGCAAGCTCTGAAAGCGGCTGGGCCTCAAAAAAGTGCTTCCGCTTTTCAGAGTGCTTTTTCCGGTACAGGTCAATGGCGTTCGCACGGGCAATCACGGTGAGGAACGCAAGGAGATTCGCGGGTCTCTCCGGCGGAATCGCGTTCCAGGCCTGAAGCCACGTGTCGTTCAACACCTCTTCCGCGTCTTCCCGGTTCCTTAAGATATTCATCGCGATCTTTCGAAGATATGCGCCGTATTTGGACGTGCACTCTGCCAGCACGTCTTCTTCACGGTTTTCAAATTTGGCGATTATCGTACGGTCTTCCATAGGTGAGCTCTTTTCTTTGTGTGATCGTTGGGCAGGATTCAAGAAGGTCCCCTCTGTCTATGATGTCGCAGAGAGGGTGAGATTGGTTTCAAGGATTTTCAAAGATTCGAAATGGGTTTTTAACGGGTTTTTGCAGGACTGAATCCAACAAAAAACATACCTCAAATAGGATTAACGGGTATCTAACGGGTATTTTGCTTGACTTTCAGAAAGAAATCAACTATAATGATATCATAGAAACATGTTACAAGGAGGGCGAATTATATGACGATTGATGAAATGAAAAAGCTGAAAAAAGAACGCGGTCTCACCAACGCCATGATTGCTGAGATGACCAGCCTTCCATTAAGTACGGTGCAAAAAGTATTCACCGGTGAAACGAAACATCCGCGCTATGCGACTCTCGCTGCCCTTGAGGATGTGTTCCACTCGCTGGATGTCCGGATCCTTCGGGAAAATACCGATCTGCCCTGGTATCGCGGACAGGAGAAAAAAGCAGAGAATTATTATGACTATCGCCCGATGCGCGCGCAGATGGTTGCTGAACCCGCCTGGAATTACGGTACTTCCGCTCTCACAAATCCCGGACCTTTCACGGTTGAAGATTATTACAGGCTCCCTCATGGAGAACGCGCGGAGTTGATCGACGGGCAGCTGATCTATATGGAGGCTCCTTCCTGGACGCATCAGCTGATCGTAGGGGAAATATACCGTCAGATCGCTAATTTTATCTATGATCATGACGGCTCCTGCATGCCTGCGGTTTCGCCTGTAAGTGTTCAGCTGGACCGTGATGACAAAACCATGGTCCAGCCTGATGTCCTGGTAGTCTGTGACCCGGAGAAATTTGAAGGGCGTGACGTATTCGGCGCGCCGGATTTTATATTGGAAGTCCTCTCTCCTACCACAGAGAAAAAAGATATTTACACGAAATCCGAAAAATATCAGAAAGCCGGTGTCCGTGAATACTGGATGATAGATCCCGTCAACGGAATTCTGGACGTCCGGCCTTATGGTTTTCCTGAGGAGCCGTCATTTTCCGATATGACCCGTCCCGAGCCGCTTAGAATCTTTGGCAGAGCGCTTTTCGTCGATTTCCAAAGAATTGTTCAATGGATCGAAAAAGACCGGCAATATCGTGAGAATCAGGAGAACGGCTCAGTCCGCATGAGACATGAATTAAGAAATGTCCTTTCAGAATCCGAAAAGGATGCTGAAGCCGGCAGGATCGCTCCTGTTAAGGAAACTTTTGAGGCGCTCAGGAAAGAATTGAGCGAATCGAACGAATAAAAACTGATCAAAATTGAGAAAGGCCCTCCTTCGGGAAGGCCTTTCATTTTCTTTCTTATGCCCTCGCCGCCAGATATCCCCACTGATAGGCGTTCGGTCCGATGGACTCCTGCACCGTATATTCGGTCTGGCAGGGATATCGGTAGACGTCCAGGTAGCTCTCCGCCGCGGGCCACGCGAAAGCGCCCGGGAAGATGTTGTCCTCCCGCAGCATGCGGATCATTTCCCCGTTCGGGAAGCTCCAGCCGCAGGGGCCGAAGACCGTGATGCCGTCCGGCGCCTCCTGTCCGGTGATCCGGCTGTCATGATGCAGGACGTTCTCCGGGCAGCGCGGGCCGATACCCGTCGTATAGCACAGGTTGATCGGATTCGCCCCCGCCGCGAACTGCGCGGCGTCGATGGCCGCCGCCAGGTACTTCTCTTCTCCGGTCAGGTAATGCGCACGGAGAAGCTCCACGTTGTGCGGGATCGTATAGAAGCTCGAGTACGGGCCCACACGGGTCGCCTGCGGGTCGCCGGTGGTCAGCCGGTACGGCGTGTTGTTGGCAAAATCAACGGCCCGGTCCGCAGCCGCGACGATCGATTCGCGGCACTCCGCTTTCAGAGCCGCATCTCCCATGCCCTCCGGCAAGGTCGCGTAAATGAAGGCCGCCTCGTAGTTCATCGGCGTCCGGATCTCATGGTAGAGCCTGTCGCAGTCCTCCCGCCCGGTCAGCCGGAACACGTCTGCCGCAGCCAGCTCCCGGTACGAAAGAAGTCGCGTCCGTGCCATTTTGGTCCACCGGTGCCAGTTCTTCGCGTACTGTTCGGCGTAATCCGCTTCCGCCCAGTCATAGGCGCGCACCGCGGATCCCGCGTAGACTTCCGAGAGCGCAGAGTTGCTCCCTGAAAGCGCACAGGCCATACGTGCCGCGCACGCGGCATAGTACCAGGAAGCCCAGAAGTCAGGCTTGTAGGTGTAGGTCTTCCAGGTGTCCTGCCAGGCGCACTGGCCAATGATCGGATGTTCCTCCTGCTCCGCACCGCCGCGGATGCCGCCCTCCGGTATCTGCAGCCTCCGGTAGAAATCCAGGTTGTACATGCCCTCGTTCAGGATGTCCGGAATACCGTTTCCGCTCTCCGGCACAGGCAGCCTGAGCGCGTCAAAGTACGCCGGGAACATGAGATAGAGTTCTTCACCCATTAGCGTGGCCTTAAGATGCTGGATCCGCCGGTCCCAGTCGCAGGCGTCAAAGTAGCCGCCCCAGGCGTTCTCCACTTCGATATCCGTGCCCTTCCGCACGAGATTCCCGAAGTTGCCATTGTCCGTACCGTAGGCGTTCAGGCCGTTGCCGCTCTCAAAGATGGTCGACTCGCTGTGGTAGACCTTCTTTCCGTCGTCGGGATGATACGAGCGCGGCCGGCGGAACCGGGTATACGGCTCCTTGTTTTCGATGCCGCTCCTCTGGCAGAACAGGCCGTTCATGCTGGCCTTGAAGCCGCGGAGCCAGCTCGCCTCCCGGCTGACCGGGAACGGGAACGAACAGCCGAGCTCCGGCACCATCACGCGGAAGGTCCCTTCTTTCTTGAAATCCGTGAAATCCATCTCCCAGACAGCGCTGCTGCATGAAACGGGCTCCGATCCGACCATCGCCGGCGTGTCGTCATGCTGGAGCTTTACCGCCCCTTCATAGACAGCATTGCCGGCTTCATCGATCAGGAAGAACTTTTCGATCCCCTCGTAGGAGATCCCGCCGCCAAGCCCCATCCACTGCGAAAGGTACGCGCGTTTTGCGGGATCGTCCGGGCGGAAGCCGACCTGTGAAACGTGGACCGCTTCCGAGAAGCACTTTTCAGGTTCAAAGACAAATTCAGCGGTCTCCTGATCAAAGAGTCCCTTCGGGAAAGACAGCGAGACCGTCTGACCCGGTGTAATTTCATCGCCGCAGACCAGGTAGATCACATGGAGGCACGTTTCGCGTTTGTGGCCGTCCTGATATTCGTTCCGGTCCGTCAGGTGTACCAGCGGGTCGCCGAAGAGCGAGTCGCGCCGGTCAGCGTAGTCGTCGGGTTTTGATTTCCGGAAGACCTCCGCCGGGTGCTTTCCGTTCACGAGATAGCTTTCCGGGCTCTCCGCGCGTGCAAGGTCCAGCAGGTCGCCTTTGACTTCCTCGAGCGGAAACCGCTTGTCGCCAAAGCGCGGGTCCGGCACCTTGATGCCGATGCGTTCGCCGTCCTTCACGATCCAAACGAGGTCCGGCACACGCGGGTCCGTTTCGAGAGTCTCGCCCTCTTCCGGGACGTACGGGACCTGGATCCCGCCTTCGATCCAGCCTTCCTTGATTCTGAGCGCAAGGATGCGCTGGCTCACAAGGCTTACGCCTGAAAGTTCAGGTTCAGGAGTGTTTCGGGTAATGTGCATAAGTAGTTCCTTCCTTTCCTATTTCTTCTGATAAAACCCCTCGAACACGTCCGCCCGGTCCAGATTGAACCGGAGACTTCCGTCGATGTCTCCTCTCATATACCACTTTCCGCGCGTGAAGTCCGGGATCTCCACAGGAGCGCCGCCCTGCGCGATCGAGATCTCTGAGAGCGCCGTAATGCTCATCCATGCTGCCGCATCGTACACGTCGATGGGCGGCCGCGTCCCCGCAGTGAGCGCCTCGAAGAATGCGCATATCACCAGGAAATCGATCCCGCCGTGGCCGCCCCGCGGGTCATATTCCTTCCAGAGCGGATGCTGATAAGCTTCTTCATACTCCGCCGCGTTCCCCCAGAGCGCCTTCCCCTTAAACTCAAACGCGTTGTGCGTCCCGTCCAGGAAGACGCTGTCCGTCTCTCCGAAATACGCGCCGCGTGTTCCGCGGACGGTAAACCCGCGGGAATACGTCCTCGGAAGCGTCGTGTCGAGGGTAAGCGTAATGGTCTGGCCCTTCGCGCATTTGATCACCGTGGTCACCACGTCGCCCTGCAGGAAATCGACGTCTGCAAGCGGATCGTCCGTCCCCTTCTTCCTGAGCACGTAGTCGTGGAGCCCTTTCGCGGAGGAGGCTGTGGACGTGAGCGTCATCATCCGGTTGCCGTTATTGATGTCGAACACCTTCGCGATGGGCCCGAGCTCATGCGTCGGGTAGTTTTCGCAGTTCCGGTTCATGTAATTCCGGAGCCGGTAGTGCCGGTTTTCGCGGCCAAAGGCGATCTCCTCCCGAAGGTCATGGCAATACCCTCCGCCTGCGTGGACGATCTCGCCGAAAAGGCCCTCCCGTACCATGCGGAGCGTCATGAGCTCACGTCTGTCATAGCAGCAGTTTTCGAGGAGCATGCAGGGAACGCCTGTCTCCTCAAAGGTGTGAACCAGCCTCCAGCAATCCTCCACGGAATAGGCGCCGCCCACCTCGAACGCCACGTATTTTCCGGCTTTCATTGCCTTGACTGCAAGGTCGATGTGCGGCTCCCACGCGGCCGTAATAATGACTGCGTCGATGTCCGGGTCATTGAGAATCTCTTCATAGGACGCCGCTTCCTTCGGCCGTTTCCCTGTCCGCTCTTCCACGATATCCGCGCCGAGCTTCGTCCGATCGCGGTAAGCGTCGAGGACCGCCGCGATCTCCACGCCGAACTCCTCGCCCGCAGGGAGAATGGCGTCCGGGATCAGCGAGCTTCCACGGCTCCCGATCCCGACAACGGCTGTCTTCATGATCTCTTTCATACTGTATCTCCGTTCTGCCTTCGGACACAAATATCTTTACAGATTTTTTTTTTCAGTACCTTTTTATAGGGCATCAGCATGCCTTCCGTCATCTTTCCGCCCATCTTCTTTTTGATCTTTTCGTTCTGCATCATGCCGCCAACCAGGTACATCGCGAGCATCCGCCCGCGCTTCTTCTGCGGGAAATCGTACTGGCCGTGCGCCTTATAAAATTTGTGGTCCGCCTTCATGAGGCCCTGCATCTGCCAGATCAGGTCGCGGAAGATCTTCATACCGCCCACGCCGTAGAAGTTCGCGGGCTGGACGTACTGCTTCCGGACGGCGTAGTCCAGACGCTTCGCGAGCGCATCGATCTCCCCGTCCGTATCCTTTTCGTCCGTCGCGATCCCTGCGAGGAAATTACCGCCGGCTTCCGCCCGCGCGCGGATCACAAGGCGCAGGTTCTCTTCCTCGCCGAGGTTCCCGCTCACGAGATACCCGAACGCCTTCCCCATCGTCACCGTACGGTGTCCGTTGCAGAACTGGCGGTCATCGTACATTTTGAAGCGCGAGCCCATCGAATGGTCCCGGATGGAGAACGCGAGGACGATCGCTTCCGCGGTCTGGATGTTTTCCCTAAGGAATCTGTCAAACCCGTCCTTATAGATACAGGTGCCGTCCGCCGCGCAGTTGAAGCAGCTGATGCAGCCGCCGCCGAACGGGAACGCCTGAATATTGACAAGCCGCGTCTTCCGCGGGGACACCGCCATAAAGCGGCTGATCATCCCTTCAAGCTGCGTGTCTCCGGGCTTGAGGTCCGCGACGATGACCACGTCGCCCGGCTTATCCCTGAGCGCAACAGGCGCATCTCCACTTCCGTCATCCGTTCCTTCACCCGCAGGCGCCGCGTTCACCGGTACCCGCTTCGCCTCCGTAAATGTCTGCCGCACGGGCTCCATAAGGCCGTTTTCGACGCAGTACTCCACATAACTCATGAATTCCCGTGCGTCCTTCCGCCCCTTTTCAGTGAGGAGGTCCTCCATATCGGCGGACAGCCCGCGGATCACCCGAAGCCCGAGGTCTTCGCAGTTGTCCTCAATGAACCGGTGCGCGGTCACGTCATAGAAGTGCTTGGACGTTGTGATCTGCGTCGCGTATCTGCCGCGCACGTCCACTCCGTTCTCTTTGATGAGTTCAATAAACCGGTGCAGCTGGGACGGTACCAGAAACGTGTATACGGGGTACGCGAAGAGGATCAGGTCCGCTTCCCGAAGAGCTGCAGCCGCCTCCGTAAAGTCCTTCTCATAGCTTCGGATCCTGCTGCCCGCGTTCAGCACGGTATACGTGTGCGCCGGAAAGTGCTTTTTAATATACAGCACCGTCTGCAGCGTGATGCTGTTGTCCCCTTTGGGACTGCCGTTCAACACTAAGATATTCATCTTCTTCTCCAAAAAAACTGACGGAACAGGCAGATTACGCCTCTGCCCGCCGCGCGAACATCCGCCCGCAGGCGGAAATAAACCGAAGCGTTTCCGGGATCAGCTCGGGGTCGACCTTGCTGCACGCGGCAAACGTTTCGAAAGACAGCGTCCGGTCAAAGCCGATGTCCCTGAGCCCTTCTATGAAGCTGTCCCAGTCGAGCCTCCCGGAATACGGCGCACG
>JAFRVD010000047.1 GCA_017441825.1 Lachnospiraceae bacterium | reverse complement strand
GCCTCGAACTGGTAATCCTCACTGGGATAGTCGGAGCAGTTCAGGTACAGGAACTCGGAGCGGAACAGGCCCACGCCGCCGCCGTCGTTCGACAGCACCACGGGCACGTCCTCGGGGTTTCCGATGTTGCAGAACACCTTGATGCTCTGGCCGTCCTTGGTGACGTTGGGCTGGCCCTTCAGCTGCTCCAGCAGCTTCTGGCGCTTCAGCTGTTCCTCCCGCTTGGCCATCATCACGGCCTTTGTGGCCTCGTCGGCGTCCAATATAACGGTGCCGGTGGCGCCGTCCACGATGCAGTCGCGGCCCTCATATTCCGGCTTCAGCTGGTCGCCCACGCCTATGATGGCGGGAATGCCCATCGTCCGGGCCAGGATGGCCGTGTGGCTTGAGCCCGAGCCGGCCTCGGTCACAAAGCCCAGGATCTTGCTCTTATCGAGCTGGACCGTCTCGCTGGGCGCCAGATCGTCCGCAGCCAGGATGACCGGGACGGGAGAGTTGATGCCGCCCTGCGCCACACCGGTCAGCGCGGCAATGATGCGCGAGGAAACGTCCTTCACGTCTGCGGAACGGGCCTGGAAATACGGGTCATCCATGGACGCGAACATTTCCGCGAACTGAGCCGCGGTATCGGTCACAGCCGCCTCTGCGTTGAGCTTTTCTTCTTGGATGGCTGCCTGGATGGACTCCTCATACTCCAGGTCCTCCGCCATCATCTGATGTGTTTCAAAGAGGAGGGCGGCTTCATCGCCGGCTTCCTCCCTGGCCTTTTCCGCAAGCTCGCCAAGCTGCTCTATGGCCGTGGCCTGGGCTGCCTTGAACCGGGCCCATTCCGCTTCGGGATCTTCCACTTCATAACGGGTGATGGTGGCCTTTGCCCGCTGATAAAAATACAGCGGTCCCAGCGCGACGCCGTTGGAGACGCCTTTGCCTTGAATCAGGATCATTCTTTTTTCCTCCGTCTTTATCCATGTGAAAGACAAACGGCTGTCGTAATGACAGCCGTTTGTTTGTGGTCAGATTACAGATTTGCCTTGATGAACTCTTCAATAGCAGCGGCGGCGGCGTCTTCATCCGCACCTTCTACTGTTACCTGCACAGTGTCTCCCTGCTTGATACCCATGCCCATAAGAGCCATCAGCTTCAGCGCGTTCACAGACTTCTCGCCCTTCGTGACTGTCACTGTGGAATTGAATTCCTTGATCTTCTTTACGAGGATCCCGGCGGGACGTGCGTGGATACCAACGGGGTCGGTAATGGTGTACTCAAAAGACTTCATTCGTGTTCCTCCTTCTATATTGTCCGCGTGCGCGGATCAGTTTTAAATTACTTTGCTCCGCACTCTACGCCTTCAAGGTCGTCGGAGTTCGTCAGCAGTACGGCTACGGTGTCGCTGTAGCCTGCGGCCTTGATCTTTTCGCGGCTGAAGCGGATGAGCGGCTGGCCGGCCTTCACTTCATCGCCTTCCTTTACGAGGCAGGTGAAGCCATCGCCCTGCATATTGACTGTATCCACACCTACGTGGATCAGCATTTCCATGCCGTTGGCTTCAACGCCGACTGCGTGCTGGCTTTCCGCCACGGAGGAAATGGTGCCGTCAAACGGTGCGACTACAAGTTCGTCCGAGGGCTCGATGCCTACGCCGTCGCCCAGGACGCCGGAAGCGAACGTCTCGTCCGGGATGTCTTCCCTTGCGATGACCTTGCCCTTGACCGGCTGCAGCACTGAACCTGCCGCGCAGCGGATGACCGAAACGGTGGGTACTTCAAGCTCCGCAGTCTTCGGAGCGGCGGCTGCCGCGGCGGAGATATCGCCGGCAGGAGCTGCCTCCGGCTGTTCTTCCTTCCAGATCACAAAGGTGATCACGAAGGCGATGCCGGCCGCGATCAGAAGCTCGATGGCGTAGATCGGAATGTTGTTGATGGCGAGGAGGCCGGGGATGCCGGTCACGCCGTACGTGGTTGCGCCAAGACCCGTGAGGGATCCGAACAGGGCACCGAAAGCGCCGCCGATGACGCCCGCGATGAAGGGCTTCATGAAGCGGAAGTTCACACCGAAGATGGCCGGCTCGGTAATACCCAGGGAAGCGGAAAGCGAGGACGGCAGAGCCACGGATTTAAGCTTCGCGTTGCGGCACTTGATTGCGACTGCAAGGCAGGCGCCGAACTGCGCGAAGTTCGCTGCGGATGCGATGGGCATCCAGATGTTTAAACCGAGCGAGCCGGACAGCATGCCCGCCTCAATGACGTTGTACATGTGGTGCAGGCCCATGACCACGGTCCAGGGATACAGGGCACCCATGATGAGTGCGCCGATTCCGCCGGTGGAAGTGACGAGCCATTCCGCACCTTTCAGCACCCAGTTCTCAAGGATGGAGAAGATGGGTCCGATCACGACGAAGGTCGCAAATGCGGTGAGCAGTACCGTGACGAGCGGCGTCACGAACAGGTCGATCATCTCCGGCACGTGCTTATGCAGCCATTTCTCTATGACGCTCATGAGAAGCACGGCCAGTATGACCGGTATGACGTGTCCCTGGTAGCCGACCTGAGAGATCTGCAGGATCCCGAGGTCCCAGACCGCAGGCTGGTTCGTGGGTGTGACGGTCCATGCGTTCATGAGAGCCGGATGGACCATCATGAGGCCGATGACCGCGCCTAAGAACAGGTTTCCGCCAAAGACGCGCGCCGCAGAGACCGCAACCAGTACGGGCAGAAGAGCGAACGCGGTATTGGCTACCAGATCCAGGAAGCCGTACCAGCCGCTGTTCGCGAAGGACGGGATCGCTTTACCTAAAGCTTCCACGAGACCCATCATCAGGCCGGAGGCCACGATGGCGGGCAGGATCGGGACGAACACGTCGCCGGGGGTCTTCAGGATCTTTTCCACAGGGGCATCTTGTTGGCCGCAGCCTTTTTGACGTCGTCCTTGGATGCTGCGGATACACCGGTCACTGCAAGGAATTCATCGTAGACCTTGTTGACGGTGCCCGTGCCGATGATCAGCTGCAGCTGACCGTTCGATTCAAACATGCCCTTGACGCCGTCCACGTTTTCAAGGGCCGCCTTGTTCAGCTTGCTGTTGTCAGCAATGACCAGACGGAGTCGGGTCGCACAGTGGGCCGCGCTTATCACGTTTGCGCCGCCGCCGATGTTGGCGGAGATCTCCTCCGCGCATTTCCGGTAATCGAGAGCCATTTTTGGGTTCCCTCCTATCATCATTTTTTAATTGCGTGATACGGGTTACTCTCCGGGAGGCTTTCCCTCCGTAATGTGTTTTCAGTATACTGGATAAAAACGATTCCGTAAACAGGCATTTTTGAGTACCGACAGAGCCCGGGGCTTTAGAGAAGCCCGAGCTGTTCAAACGCCTTATAAAGGCCGTCATCCTCCACGGCGGGGCAGACGAGGTCGCTCTTTTCCATGAGCGCCGGGCTCCCGTTCGCCATGCAGACCGCATAGCCCACGGTCTCGATCATCTCGAGGTCGTTCATGCTGTCCCCGAAGCCGATGGTATCCTCGAGCGGGATGCCGTAATGCTCCGCGACAAGCCGTACGCCGCGGCCCTTGTCATACTTCCGGTTGATGAGCTCGCCGTTCAGGCAGTGATGCGCGGCGAGGTCCTGGATCACGAAATTGTATTCCTTTTCGAGCGCCTGCTTTGCAGGCTCTAGCTGAGCCATCTCATGGCACATGATGACGATCTTGTAGATCGGGCTGCCGTCGTATTCGCTCATCGGGCGGATCGAAAGCTGCTCCGCGAGCGCCTTGCGCCAGCGCATGAGCTCGCTGTTGCCCTCGCTCTGAGAGGCGAGGAAGTCGCCCAGATCTTCGTCGCCCCAGGTCGCGTCCTTCGCTTCGATGGTCCGGAACACGCCCTGTTCTCCAAGCAGGCGCATGCCGGTCTCAAACTCCTCCTGCTTCATCGGGCAGTCAAAGAGCACCTCGTCGTTTGTGAAGACGTAGCCGCCCGCGCCGGCCACCGCGCCGTCAAAGCCGAGGGCGAACACCGGGGCCAGCATGGCGGGGTTCCGGCCGGTGCATAAGAACACGAGATGCCCGTTTGCCTGCGCCTTCCGGACCGCCTCCATGGCGCTCTCCGGCGGGACGTTGCTGCCCGGAGACGTCAGCGTCCCGTCAACGTCCAGAAAAATCAGTTTCCGGTTCATACTGTAACTCCTCTCAAAATTGCTTCTGGACAACGTAAACCGTCCGGATCCCGTCAGATCAGGAACTGGTCCCTCACCGCACGTTTCATGGTCCAGAGTCTCGGGAACACGTCTCCATGCATCCGGAACCAGTGCTCTCCGTCCGTCGGGAACACGCGGGAGGTGAACACTGCGTCTCCGTCGTTTACAAAGATCTCGATAGAGCTCGCGTCCACAAAGATCCGGAAATGGTTGAGCCCGTCCTCAAGCGGCCGGGTCCGCGATGAACCCTCGCTTAAGTTGAACGTATTCCGCATGCCGCCCCGGTCCACGGAGATCTCGTGCTTTTCGTGATCGTAACGGATGCTGACGCCTCCCTGTCCCGCGCTGTCCGTGAAGAAGTCAAGCTCTACGTCTCCCGGCCGGCAGTCGATCTCGATCTCCGCCGCTTCCGGAAGGGCATAGCAGCCGGCTTCGTTCGCGTTAAGCGTGAGCCGCTCGTCCCGAAGCTTTTTGAGCTCCGGCAGCGGCCTCTGGATGAGCCTCCGCCCGCGGACCGTGAGCTCACGGGGAAGCGTGAGGCAGCCCGCCCAGTCTTCGTCGTCCGTGGGATACGAAACATCCGGCACGCCCATCCAGCCCATCAGAATGGCCTTGTCCGTCTCCTGCAGATTGTTCGCGCAGGCTGCGGCGTAGAAATCGAAGCCGAAGTCCAGCACGTGGAACTGTCCGTCCGGGGTAAAGGTCAGCGTATCCCAGTCCATGCTGCCCAGGATATAGCCGTTGTGGTTCTGGCTCCCGCCGCGGCCCGAAAGCGTGAGGTGCTGCGGGCAGAATAAGAGCACTTCCTTCCCGCCGATGTGTTCGATGGACGGGCATTCCCACATGTCGCCGAAATGCTCGTACCCGGGCACCTTAAGCTCGCCGGCAAACGTCCAGCCGTGCTGCAGGTCCTCGGAGGCGTACACCAGCGCGCAGCCGTCCTTTGCCTTCGTCTGTGCGCCGATGATCATATACCAGCCTTCGCGGCCCGGCACACGGATGATCTTGGGGTCCCGCTGATGCTCCGTATAGTCGGGATGCGCGCCGAACAGCGGCAGCGGGTACTTTTCCGGCCACCCGTCGTTCCCGAGGCGCGCGAGGCACGTGTACGCATGCCTTGTCCAGTCCGGATCGCGGTGGTTCCCGGTGTAGTACAGATAGATCTTGTCTCCGATCGGCATGGCGGAGCCCGAGTAGGCGCCCTTATTGTCATAGCCGTCTTCCTGGTCCGGCATCAGGCAGACGCCCAGGTTCTGCCAGGCCGTGAGGTCCTTCGATACGATGTGATACCAGTACTTGAGTCCGTGTACGGCGCCCCACGGACACCACTGATAGAACAGGTGCCACCGGTTGTCATGCCAGACAAAGCCGTTCGGGTCGTTCATAAGCCCCGTGACCGGCTGGTTGTGATACTTCTGCCGCCATGCGGAAGCAGAAACCTTTGCGTACAGGTCCGAAAGCTCCTGGGGATTCTTCAGGTACCGGTACTTTTCCTCTCTGGTCCATTCTCTCATAGATCTTACCTCGTTATTTGTGAATAAGCCGGCAAGGGACGGTCCCTGAAGAGTCAAGAACCGTCCCCTGTATTATTATATATGATTATCCCTTTAAAGACTGAACGTCTTCCTTCGTACATCCTTCCTGAGAGTAGCGGGCCTTTTCATAAAGGCCGTGCAGGCGGGTGCGGTGCTCGCTCTCCGGGATCTCCGCGTATTCCTCGAGCTCCGTGGGTGTGTAGGCGCTTCTGTCGATGAGCTTCTTTCCTTTTCTGATCATTTTCCGGTACTGCTTCCTGATGACTGCGTTCGGGTCAAAGGACAGCCAGAGCGGGCGCTCGCGCCTGCCCATGCGGTCCATGGAATCCGAGCCGCCTAAAGGATCCAGGAAGACGGCCTCGTCGTTATTGTCGAACGACGGGCGGTAGAACTTCTTGATCAGCTTGTAGATGGCAGTGACCAGGGCGACCAGGATCAGGAGCCCGACCACAACGCCAAGCGCCAGAGAAAGCGAGTCGTAAAGCGCTGTGAGCCATGCGGGGGTCTCCGTCACGTCCATCATGCCGGGCGTCATCTCTTCGGCGGGGGCTGTCTCCGTTTCGGGCGGGATATCGGTCGTTTCGGATCCGCCCGAGAACAGGCTCCCGATGAACCGGAGCACTGCGCGGAGGCCGTACCAGAGGTATACGATAAGCTGCGAAGCACCTGTCATGGGCAGGAAGATCATCGCCGCGATGACCATTGCGAGGAACACGGAGATGATCAGCCGGTTGTTCTTCCGGATCTGCCGTGTCGGAATGTTTTCCACGCTGCTGTTGTATTCGAGATACCCCTCGAGCTGCGTGACGTTTTTATAAATGATGATCAGAATGGTATAGCCGAAGACCAGGTAGTAATTCACCGTGCTGTTCAGGTCGTTTTTCGAGAGCACGCCTACGATGTACAGGATGACGAACAGCGCCAGTATGCCCAGGAACGGGTTCATGAGCGCGTCGTAGGAGTCCTCGCGCACCCGGCCCACGATCCGGATGATCATAATGATCATGGAGATCAGCAGGAATACGACTTTTTCAATAATGGTCAAGGCCACAAAGAAGACCGGGACCATGGATATAAGGCTGATGAGGAGGAACGTGAAGATGCTTCTCACATGCCGCGCCGCGAAAGAGGTCGCAAAGAACGGCAGGAAGATAATGAACATCCGCAGGAAAACAGCCGTCTGGTCCGGCTGGAACAGGGCGAAGATCTGGGAAAGCCCCGCAAAGATAGCGGTGAAGACCAGGACGCCATGGAGATACTGAAGAAAGAGGATCAGTTTTTTAGGCATGTCCTTCCACCTCCCATCTCACGACTTCCGTGCTGCCGACGCTTCCGATATGGGTGTCCATGTTCCGGTAGAGAGGCAGGACCCAGAGCGCCGTCGCTTCTTCGGAGATCCGCGCGATGGCATCCTGGATCTCCTCCTTCATGCTGCTCGATACGAGCACGTACGCTGCGGTCCGCATGTCCGGATTCTCAAGCTCCTCAGTAATGTGCGGAGTGAGGTCCGGGGAGATCCTGGTGAGGTCTAGCCTTGAGAGCATCCTGTAGATCTCCTGGAGCTGCGCCGCGCCGTTCGCGCTGATGGCCTCATAGGAGAACTCCTGAGTGAAGTCCACTCCGTTCGCCTTGATGGTCACAGGGTACCCCTGTTGGAGGAGTCTTGCGCACAGTGTTGCGGCAATACGGATGCTTTCCTCCTGAAGAGTGGGGTGGCGGACCACGGTTTCGTCCTCTAAGTTCAGGAAGATCACGATCCTCCGCGAGGTCGTGGAATCGTAAAGGTTCACCATGAGCTCGCCGGCTCTCGCGCTGGCCTTCCAGTTGATGGTGTTCATGGGGTCGTTCAGCGTATAGCCGCGGATGCCGCGGAATTCAAAGGGATCCGGATAGAGGAACGACCGCATGGTCATTTCGCCGATGATCTTTTTAAGAGGCTGCTCGAGACGCGCGGTGTTCACCCGGCCGGGATACACGTAGAACACGGTGTGCTGGTCTATGCTGGTCACCATGTGCTGGTTGTAGAAGAGGTCGGAGGAGACGATATCGGCGTCCGTGATCTCATAGTACCCGCGGCTTGCGCAGCGGAAAGGAAGCCGTCTTGTGATCTTCTGGTAGAACAGGACGGAAAAGATATCGTTTTTATAGTTCTGGTCTGAGGTACTGACGTTCTCCCGGTTTTCAAAGACCAGTCCGGAGCCGATCCGGAACTTGGCGTGGACGAACGGAAGCGGCAGGAAGTTTCTGTTCTCCAGGACTTCCACAAGCTCTCCCGTCTCCCCTTCAAAAGCGGAGCTTCCCTCAAAATTAACGCGGATATCCAGGCCCCGGTTCCAGTACTTCTTATAGATGAACCGTTCCAGGACGTAGATCAGGGCCGCGCCCAGAAGTACGATGAGAACTACCATGGGAACCCCTTATCTGCTCCAGTCTTCCGTGGGTACGGTCACGCGGTCCAGGATGCCGCGGATGATGTTTGCCGATGCTTCTGTGCCGCCGGCGCTTCTGTCTGACACGAGCCTGTGCGCGAGGACGGGCACTGCTACGGCCTTGACGTCCTCCGGGACCACGTACGAGCGGTCGTGGATATAGGCAAATGCGCGGCTCATGTTGAGGAGCGCGAGAGTGCCTCTGGGGCTTACACCGGAGAGGATGCCGGGCGCCCTGCGGCTTTCCTGAGAAATGTCGACCATGTAGGAGACGAGGAGCGGGTGGACGTAGACGTCCTTCAGCGCCTCGGAGGCCCTGACGATATCCTCGCCGGTCGCAACGGAACCGATGTCCTCAATGGGGGCGTCCTTCATGCGGCTGTTCAGGACCTCGACCTCCTGCTCCTTCGTAAGGCCGCCCATGGACAGCTTCACAAGGAAACGGTCGAGCTGCGCTTCCGGCAGCGGGAAGGTGCCGGTGGTCTCCACCGGGTTCTGGGTGGCGATGACGAAGAACGGGCGCGGCAGCGCGCGTGTGACGCCGTCCACCGTGACCTGCTTTTCCTCCATGCACTCAAGAAGCGCGGACTGTGTTCTGGGCGTCGCGCGGTTGATCTCATCCGCGAGGAGGACACCTGTGAACACGGGACCCGGCTTGAAGACAAAGTCGTTTTCCTTCTGGTGGAAGTAGTTGAGGCCGGTCACGTCCGTAGGAAGGAGGTCCGGCGTGAACTGGATCCTTGAGAAGGAGCAGTCCAGAGACCGTGCAAGCGACCGCGCGAGCATGGTCTTGCCGGTGCCGGGAACGTCGTCCAGAAGGACGTGGCCGCCCGAAAGGAGCGCCGCGAGGATCAGCGTGATGGTGTCGTCCTTTCCGATGATGACCTTTTTAATGTTGCTGTGGATATCAGAGATGGTTTTCTGCATATGCTGCCTTTCTGCCTGCCCGGTATGCGCGGGACGGCCCGCGCCTCCGGGAGGCTGCGGATCATAAAAACAAAGTTACAATTATCGTAGCACAAATAAAAAACCTTGTAAACTGCCGTGTTTTCTGAAATCAGAAGTCATCCGCGGACGATCCCCACGATACGGATCACGAGATCCGTGAGCATCATGAGGAAGGCGCCGTAGATGAGAACTGTCCGGGGGATCTTCGGGAGCTTCTCGTAAAGCTTCAGGATCCCGGGGATCAGGAGGTAGAGCGAGAGGACGCCCAGAAGGCCGAAAAGAAGCGAGGGGACCACGGCGATCCGCCCCTCAAAGTGGAAGCGGTAAAAGCTGTAGTTCCAGAGGCTGTGCCCGATCACGGCTTCCAGAAGGTAGCTGGTAATGAGCTCGGCCAAGGTGCTCGCGAAGGCGGTCAGGAAAAACAGGAGGACCGGCATTACGTTGAGCTTTCTCCAAAAGACCTTTTTCTTTGCGAGCTTTCCGAAGAGAAGCCACATTGCGAGACCCAGCGTCCCGTAGATGGGGAGATACGGCCCCCACAGGAAGCCGCGGTTGTACCAGGGGTGGCCCATCACGACCACGTCGCAGAATTCTTCATAGAGCCAGCCGGTGACCGCGCAGATGAGAAAGATGAAAAACCCGCTCTCGAATGCGCCTTTGAACCGTTTTTCCATAGAAAAGGTGTGCCTGTTCTCCCTTCGTATTTTACCTTACAACTATCAGTATAGCTTTATGCGGAAAAGAGTTCAACAACGAATTGGAACGGCTTGAAAAGGGCCTTTTTGAGTGCTAGAATGGGTGTACAGGCGGCCGTGAGGACGCCTGGCATCGGAGAGGCTTCCCCGGTGCTCTCATCGGAAAGGAGAAGAACATGGAAGAACGCGAAGAATACAATGATGTGATCGAAGAAGAACTTCTTGACGTCATGCGGAGCGGTCTCACCCAGGAAGAGCTTTGTGAAAAGCTGGACGATTATCATGACAACGATATCGCACAGATCCTGCCGGAGCTGACGCCCGAAGAGAGGCAGATCCTCTACCGATCGCTGGGGCTCGAACGCGTTTCGGACGTGTTCTCCTACCTGGACGACGTTGAGGACTACTTTAAGGAGCTGGGCGTTGAGAAGAGCGCGGATATCCTGGAAGAGATGGACGCGGACGACGCCATCGACGTCCTGGAATCCCTGCCCGAGGAGCAGAGGGACGAGCTCTTAAGCCGCATGGACGAGGAGTCGCAGGAGGACATCGCCCTCATCACGTCCTATGACGACGATGAGATCGGCTCCCTCATGACCACGAACTTCGTGGTCATCAAAAAGGGCATGACGGTCAAGCAGGCCATGAGCGAGCTGATCCGCCAGTCCGCGGAAAACGACAACATCTCCACCCTCTATGTGGTGGACCAGGACGATAGATTCTACGGGGCCATCGACTTAAAGGACCTGATCTGCGCCCGTGCGGACACGGACCCGGAGACCTTTACGCAGACCTCGTACCCCTACGTGAATCATAAAGCACTGATCAGCGATGAGATCGAGCGCCTGCGCGCATATTCCGAGGATTCGATCCCGGTCCTTGACGACGAAGACCACATCCTGGGCGTCATCACCGCCTTCCACGTGGTCGAGGCCGTCGATAACGAGCTGGGTGAAGACTACGCAAAGCTGGCAGGTCTGACCGCAGAGGAAGACCTCAATGAAAAACTGCCGCAGAGCATCCGGAAACGGCTGCCATGGCTTGTGGTGCTTCTGGCCTTCGGTTTGGTGGTATCTACTGTAGTGGGTGTATTTGAGGGCGTGGTCCGGCAGATCGCGCTGGTGGTCTGCTTCCAGTCGCTCATCCTCGACATGGCCGGAAATACCGGCACGCAGTCGCTGGCCGTGACCATCCGCGTGCTCATGGACGAAGCGCTCACAGGCGCGGACAAGGCGAAGTTCCTGTTTAAGGAGTTCCGCGTGGGACTTTCGAACGGTGCCATCATGGGCTGCTGTTCGTGCCTCCTTGTAGGGCTGTACATCCACTTCCTGAAGGGGTATCCGTTAGGCTACAGCTTTACGATCTCCGCCTGCGTGGGACTGTCGCTTTGGATCGCGATGATCGTCGCGAGCCTTGTCGGGACGGTGGTGCCCATGCTGTTCCACAAGCTCAACGTGGACCCGGCCGTCGCTTCCGGCCCGCTCATCACCACAACGAACGACCTGATCGCCGTGGTCACGTACTACGGCATGGCCTGGGTGCTGCTGATCAATGTGCTGCATCTCGGGAATCTTTAAGACATATGAGGTACACAGAAAGCGGGCTGCCCGGAAGGGCAGCCCGCTTT
>JAFRVD010000005.1 GCA_017441825.1 Lachnospiraceae bacterium | reverse complement strand
TCGAGGAAGGCAGCTGGGTCCTCCCGGCGCTCGGCCACACCCTGCACGAGCACGTCGCTCATGACCCGACCTGCACGGAAGCCGGCCGGAATACCTACTGGTCCTGTGACGTCTGCGGCAAAAACTTCGGCGACGCCGATGCCAAGACAGAGATCGAAGCGGACAGCTGGGTCCTCCCGGCCCTCGGCCACAAGCTCACCGAGCACCCGGCAGTGGAAGCCACCTGCATGAGCGAAGGCAGCACCACCTACTGGGAGTGCGAGACCTGCGGCAAGTTCTTCAACGACGAAGCCGGCACCGCGGAGATCGCGGAGAACGGCTGGCTTGTTCCTCTTGCGGCACACCGGATGATCACTCACGAAGCGGTCGAACCCACCTGCACTGAAGGCGGCAATTCCGCTTACTTTGAGTGCGAAGTCTGCGGCAGGTTCTTCAGTGATGAAGCCGGCTCGGCGGAGATCGAAAAGGACGGCTGGAACTTAGAAGCAAAAGGCCACACCATGCACGAGCACGTCGAACACGAGCCCACCTGTACGGAAGCCGGCCGTAACACCTACTGGACCTGTGAAGTCTGCGGCGTGAACTATGGCGACGCCGATGGTAAAGAAGAAATTGAAGACGACAGCTGGGTCATCCCGGCCCTCGGCCACACGCTGACCGAAGTGGAAGCGGAAGACCCCACCTGCACCGAAGGCGGCAGCAGCGCGTACTATACCTGCGAGATCTGCGGACTGTTCTTCAGCGACAAGGAAGGTACAGAGGAGATCGAAAAGGACAGCTGGCTCCTGCCCGCGCTCGGCCACAAGATGATCGCCCATGAGGAGAAGGCTCCGACCTGCACGGAAGAAGGTAATTCCGCTTATTTCGAGTGCGAAACCTGCGGCAGGTTCTTCTCTGACGAAGCCGGCACGGCAGAGGTTGAGAAGGACAGCTGGATCATCGAAAAGATCCCGCACACCCTCACCGAACACGAGGTGAAGGACGCGACCTGCACGGAGGACGGCGGCACCGAATACTGGTCCTGCGAAGCCTGCGGCAAGTTCTTCGCGGACGCGGATGCTGAAGAAGAAATTGAAGAGAACAGCTGGGTCATCCCGGCCCCGGGCCATAAGATGATCGAGCACGAGGCGATCGACGTGACCTGCACGGACGACGGCTACGCCGCCTATTACGAGTGCGAAGGCTGCGGCAAATTCTTTGCAGATGAAGAAGGTCTGGAAGAGATCGAGAAGGACAGCTGGGTCATCGAAAAGCTCGGCCACAAGCTGATCGCCCACGAGGAAGTGGAAGCGACCTGCACCGAAGACGGCAATGCCGCCTACTGGGAGTGCGAGACCTGCGGCCTGTTCTTCATGGATGAAGAAGGAACCGTAGAAATCAAGGAAGACAGCTGGGTGGTTGAAGCGCTCGGCCATGAATACGAAGACGGCAAGTGCATCCGCTGCGGCCTCGAAGAAGAGAAGGAGACTGAGGAAGAATCCACCGAGGAATCCACGGAAGAATCCACAGAGGAGTCCACGGAAGAGCCGACCAGGCCTTCCGAGACAGAGCCTTCTGCAACGGAGCCCACAAAGTCCACGGAATCGCAGCCTGTACCGGTCACTGTGGCGCCCACGGAAGAATCCAAGCGGCCCACCGTACGTGAATACATGATCAGCCTGTCCGACGATGGACACGGCAAAGCCTCCGCAAGCCCCAGCACGGCTTCCGCGGGAGTCACGGTCACCCTGACCGCAGTCCCGAACGAGGGCTACCGCTTCAAGGAGTGGCAGGTCCTTTCCGGCGGCGTGAAGATCTCCGGAAACAAGTTCGCGATGGGCTCGGATAACGTAGAGATCAAGGCGTTCTTTGAGAAGATCCCGGCGGCGCCGCCCAGCATCATCGGCGGAAACGCGAGCACCTGGGAAGAGGGCAGCAAGAAGGGTGTGAGCATCACCTGCGACGGCGACTACTTCAGCTTCACCGGCCTTAAGGTCGACGGCGCTGCGGTCGCGGAGAAGAACTACACGGTGTCTGCAGGGTCGACGATAGTCGAACTCAAGCCCGACTATCTGAACACCCTGTCCGAGGGCGAGCACAAGGTCACCTTCGTGTACGGCAAGATCGAATCCGACCAGGCCACGTTCACCGTCACGAAGCCCGAAAACCGCTGGACGGGCGCGAAGAACATCGTTCTGTGGATCGTGCTTGCGGCCGCGGCACTCGGTATTATCGCAGCAGTCATCGTCCTGATCGTCACCCAGAACAGGAAGGCGAAGGCAAAGAGCGAAGAGTATACGGACACGGACGGAAACCCGTACAGAAACAGCTGATAAGTGTTAATATGATTTAGGACTGAGTTCAGGATTATGGACTGATCTCAGTGCCGGGTATATGGAAACACCCCCGCTTCGGCGGGGGTGTTTTTGCGCGATAAGGCCGGAGAGTGCGCGCATGCAAGACAGCCTTCCCCCGCCGAGGTGGCGCCGGAGGCGCCGGATGAGGGGCGGAACAGCAGCCGGATAAGGGGCGGAACAGCGCCGGATGTGGGGCAAAATGTAAAATAATATTGACTTTCCTCCCCTCCGATAGTAATATAAATTCGAAAAAATATGTACCGAATTAAGTTAAATTTAACACTAATTTACCGGAATATATACCAGGATAAAGAGTACCCCAGTGCACACCTTCACAGACATACACACGCATATCCTTTTTGGTGTCGATGACGGCGCAAGGACCCTTGATGAGTCTCTTCTCATGCTGGAGCAGGAATACAGGAGCGGAGTCAGGGACGTCATTCTGACACCGCATTTTTATATGTCACGCGAGCAGGCTCCCCTCACGGTGTTCAAAGAAAAGCTCCGGCTTCTTCAGGACGCTTCCCGGGAACGCTTCCCGGACCTCAGCCTGTACCTGGGGTTTGAAGTTCAGGCAAGCGGATCGCTCTTTGACGCCTTTGATTCTCTTGAGCCCCTGTGCCTGGCCGGCTCCCGCAATTTTCTCATGGAATTTCGAAACGGGGACTCCGTGCGGCACATGAAGGACCGCGTCCGTGAGGCGCAGTCGATGGGGGTGAGTGTCATCGTCGCGCACGCGGAACGCTACGAAGTGATCCAGGAGGACGTGGACAGCGCGCGCTCTCTGACACGGATGGGTGCCGAACTCCAGGTCAACGCGGACAGCATTGTCGGGAAGGGTATCGAACGGAGAACCGCGCGGAAGCTGATCCGCGAAAACCTGGTCACCTACGTCGCGGGCGATGCGCACAATACGGACACCCGCACGTGCAGGTTCGCGGAATGCGCACGGTATCTTGCAAGAAAATACAACGATGAATATATGCGGGACCTCATGGCGTACAACCCGCACGGCATACTGGAAGAAGAATAGAGGATCTACATGTACGAGAATACGGACGAGATCGATCTTTCAAAGCTCTGGAAGCTGATCGTCAAAAAACTGCATATTATTGCGGCATGCATGGCCCTTGGCGTGTGCGTGAGCTTTGTTGTCACCAAGTTTTTCATCACGCCCCAGTACAGGGCTACCACCAGGCTTTACGTGCTTGCGAAAAACCCGGGCAATGAGAACATCACGACCTCCGAGCTTCAGGCCAGCACGCTGCTTTCGAACGACTACGTCGAGCTCATAGGCAGCAAGACCGTGCGCAAGGAAGTGACGGACCAGGTGGATTCCGGCCTTACGCCGGAACAGCTGTCGGGCAAAATGACTGTCTCCGTCCAGAATACGTCGCGCGTTCTCTCGATCAGCGTGACGGATCCGGACCCGGAGATGGCGTGCACACTCGCAAATCTGGTGCGCGAGGCCGCGGCGGTGCAGATCAAGCGCGTGATGAACAGCGAAGCCGTCAATGTAGTGGACGTGGCCGACGTTCCCACCTCCCCTTATTCCCCGAACATGCGGCGAAACCTGCTCATAGGAGCGGCGGCGGGCCTTGCCCTGGCGCTCGCGTACTGCCTGTTCGTGTATTTCCTGGACGACAGCATCGTCACTGAAGAGGAAGCGGAGAAGACGCTTAACCTGAGCATTCTGGGCAGCGTGCCTAAAGACGCGGGAGGCCGGAGCAAATGAAGGAAATTACGATCAGAAAGCCCGAGATGAGCTTTTTTAACAATGAAGCGTTCAAGAGCATCCGCACGAACCTGATATTCTGCGGGCTCGATAAGAAAGTGATCGCCTTCACGTCCTGCTTTGCCGGAGACGGAAAGACGTCAACCGTGTTCCGGCTGGCGCTGTCACTCGCGGAAAGCGGCAGGATGGTCCTTGTGATGGACGCAGACCTCAGAAATTCGGGCATGCTGGGCGCTGCGAGCATTTCCGCGGACAAAATCACGGTCGGGCTGTCCCACGTCCTTTCGGGGCAGAATCCGGCGCAGGACGCGGTCTATTCGACCAACGTCGAAAACCTCCGCATGGTCTTTTCGGGACCGTTCGCGCCGAATCCGTCCGAGCTTCTCGCGTCCCGGATCTTCCGGGACATGATCGCGGACCTCCGCGGCCTGTTCGACTTCATCCTGATCGATACGCCGCCCATCGGCATGGTCATCGACGCGGCGGTCATCTGCGACGTGTGCGACGGCAGCGTGCTGGTACTGTCCAGCGGCGCGACGCGCGTAAAGATGGCGAAGGAAGCGAAGGCGCAGCTCGAAAAGACGGGGAAGCCCATCCTGGGCGCCATCCTGAATAATGTAAAGGTGTCGGGCTCGGGCCACAGGAAGTACGGAAAGTACAGCCGGCAGTACGGCGCCGAGTTTACAGCGCAGGAGAAAAACGGACGGGGAAGAAAATGAGACCGGGAAGGACGGGAAGACGCGGGCCGGACGCCGGAGGGCAGACTGATCTATGAAGAAGTATTATTGTATATTTGTCCAGTGGTATATTGAGGCGATCCTGATCCTGAGCCCGCTGATCGTCACGGATTACTATGCAAATATAACCGCAACAAAAAGCTGGTTTTTTGTGATTTCTTCCGGCGTTATCGCGCTGATAACGTTCATTTTCATCAAGGAGGCGGGGAAGCTCTTAAGGCTGAACCCTGTGGTCCTGTGCGCACTCGCGTTTATAGTCTTATCCACCATATCACTAAAACTGTCCCCCTACGGCGGCGGCTTCTCCATGGGCAGCGGCCGGTCCATGGGGGTCCTTTTCTTTTCGGCGTGCGCGGTGTGCCTTCTTGTCCTCACGAATGTGACGGTCCGTGACAAGGTGCTCGTGTGGGGTACGTTTGCAGCGGAGGCCGTGGTGGTGTGCATCGCCGTCCTGAATTTCTGCGGCGTCGATTTCTTAGGCTTCGTCTCCGCCGTCCCGAAGTTCGCGCGCGGCCGGTATCTCTCCACCATCGGCTACGGGAACTACCTGAGTCAGTATGTTTCCATGGTGGCGGCGATGGAGATCGCAAAGCTTCTGACGGGTCCGGCGGGACAGGGGGCAAAGGGAAGTTCTCAGGGAAAGCGCGCCGAAAATGTGCTCCGTGAAGCGTTCCGGAGGCTGGACAGAAGCACGTACATTCTCCTCGGGCTCCTGTTCCTGAGCTACGTCGGGCTGATCGTTTCGGCATCGTCGGGCGGGTTCATCGGGCTCCTGTTCGCGGTGAGCCTCGCGCCGTTTTTTATCAGGGAAAAGAGCGCGTACAGGCGGCTGGGCCTCGCGTTCCTGCCTTTCCCGTTTGCGTGCCTCTTCGGCAAGCTCCTGTTTGAGTTCACCGTGCTTGGCGTGGGCGCCCGCGGCGACCAGATCGTCCGGGTGCTCATGAAGTGGCCGGTGATGATCGCGCTGGTCCTGGCCGCGGCAGCCGTGTTTTCGTGGCTCGTGTGGGGAAAGAGGATGCGGGGGAAGGTGAAGAAGGCGGGCGGCGCCTCGGGAGGCGCCGGAAAAGGAAAGGCTTCCGGGAAAGGCACTGATCCTCATGCGCGGTTCCGGACAATTTACGGAATCATATACGCGGCGGCAGCTGCCGCCGGCGCAGTCGTTATGATCCTTTCGAATACCGGCGTCCTGGCCACGGCCCTGACTGTTACGGACAGCTTCGCAAGCAACCGTGGATTCATCTGGAAAGAGTCCTTACGGCTCTTTGCGGACGCCCCGATTTTACAAAAGCTTTTCGGCGTGGGCCCGGACAAGCTGCTGCAGTATTACACCGCGAACATCGGCGAGGCCCGGATGATGGAGGCCGCCGGCCAGATCTTTGATTCGCCGCATAATTTCATGCTCTATTACCTGCTGACGGGCGGGATACTCGGGCTTCTTGCGGTGCTCTCCGGCATCGCGCTGGGTGTCCGGGAAGTCGTACAGAACCGCCGGGAGTCCGCGTTCCTGTTCTTCCTGCCGTTCGCGTGCTGCATGATCCAGGCGATGGTGGTGCCATCGACGCCGATCGTCATCCCCATCGCGCTGGTGTGCTTTGCGGCGGCGTATGAGAGGGCGGGGGAGCCCGGAGATGGCAAAAACACCTGATTTGGCCCTTTATGATCAAATAAAACTGTTAAATTTGATTTAATTTTAATTAAATTATTGACAATCGCTCTAATTTAGTATAGAACATAGTTATTGGGTCAGACTTCGCTAAGTATGGTCCAAAATCTGTTGGAGATCAGTTCATGAAGATCAACAGAAGGAGAATGAGATTATGAATGAAAGAAAACGTATTCTGGGTGTGCTTTTTGCGCTGATCCTTGTGCTGACCCTCCCGCTTACAGCGTTTGCGGAAGAAGAGGGCTTTGAAGAAGGTGCAGCTGTGACAGCCGCGAACGATGTGATCAGCGGGTTCTATGCCTGGGCGGAAGGCACGGAGCCGGTTGGGCACATGTATCCGGACAACGGCCACTATCCTCCGGAAGGACATTATTTCCCTGAGGCAGGAGATAATGTCACGCTGAAGGTCGTGCTCGCACCCATCGCTTCCACGTCGGATATATCCAATCCCACATTTGCGTGGTATGAAGGAGCTACCCAGCTTGCTGGCACAGGCGATACGATCGTTATTGAAAATGTTCGGAGCGAGCGCCTGATCGAGTGCAATATCAGTGACGGCCACGGCAACACGAAGACAGTCAAATTCTATATTCATGTGACTGCAGGGCATATTCCCGGCGATATCAACGGAGACGGAGACACTGATATGATCGATCTGCTCATGCTGGCGAAGTTCGTCAGGGGAATCGATGACGGAGTCATTGAAGCTGCCTGCGACGTCAATGGCGACGGCGAAGTGGACATGATAGACGTGCTGGTGCTTGGTAAATATCTGAAAGACCCGACAATCGTTATTTATTAATCAGGAGGAGTTATGAAGAAAATATTTGCAATAATACTCGCCGTGGTTATGCTTGTTTCAACGTCCGGCGTAGTTCTGGCAGCAGAATCAAATCCCGAGTTCAGGGTCTCCACCGAGGAGGCGGAACCGGGAGATAGTGTTGAACTTACGGTCAGCATGGTGAACAATCCCGGCATCGCCGCTTTCCTGCTGAACGTCAATTATGACTCGAACGTTCTGGAATGGACCGGCATTACGAAGGGCAGCCTTCCGGAGACCTACAACCTTGAAGTAAACACCCCGGCACAGTGGTACAATTATACAACTGACTTTACCGGAGATGCTGTTATCTTCAGCCTTCAGTTCAAAGTTAAAGCGAATGCCCCTGCAGGTTTATCGGAAGTATCTGTTTCCTATGATAAGCCCGGCAACGTCGTTAATAATGCATACAAGAAGTTACCTTTCGAGTGTGTTGCCGGCGGGGTAAATGTCAAAGGTACTGCGCCCGAACCGCATACGCACAAATGGAACGACGGTGTCGTTACTAAGCAGCCTACTTGCACAGAGAAGGGTATAAAGACATTCACCTGCACCGACTGCGGAGAGACCAAGACGGAAGATATCCCGGCAACCGGCCATAACTGGAACGACGGTGTCGTTACTAAGAAGCCTACTTGCACAGAGAAGGGTATAAAGACATTCACCTGCACCAACTGCGGTGAGACCAAGACGGAAGATATCAAGGCTACCGGTCATAACTGGGGCGAGTGGGTGACCGTTAAGGAACCTACCACTGAAGAAGAGGGTTTAAAGGAGCGTGTCTGCTTAAACGATCCTACACACAAAGAGACTGAGAAAATTGATAAGCTTCCTCCGCATACGCACAAATGGAACGACGGTGTCGTTACTAAGGAGCCTACTTGCACAGAGAAGGGTATAAAGACATTCACCTGCACCATCTGCGGTGAGACCAAGACGGAAGATATCCCGGCAACCGGCCATACCTGGGGCGAGTGGAAGGTCGTAGAAGAAGCTACCGAAGAGAAGGAAGGCAAGAAGGTCCGCGTCTGCAAGAACGATCCTGAGCACACCGAAGAGGAAGTGATTCCGAAGGTCACTCCGGAAGTTCCGCCCACAGGTGACTCCAGCAATATGGGTCTTTGGGCAGTTATGATGCTCGCCGCTGCGGCAGCACTTGCATTTCTTGGCTTTAAGAGACGCAGGGTGTAAGGCTGTAGCCTAGCGTTACGGAAACTGAGCCGTATGCTCGGCTCCTGAAAACTGAATAAGCCTGTTTTATCCCTCCCGGGACAGTTTGCGGAAAAAGTATCGTGCAGACCATCCCGGGAGGTTTTTGACGCTTTTTTGAGGCTTTAGGGCCTCTCCTGCGGGAGAAAAGCGGCGTAAAAACAGCGCACCCGCCGCAGGCTGAAGCCTGGGCGGGTACGCGCCTGTATTTGTAATCGGATCACGCTTCTTAATCTTGCAATCAGCAATTTACGCTGCCACGGGTCTCAGGCCATATTCTCTCTGGAATAAGCTTCAGCGTTCTTACGCACTTCGTCTTCGGAGATATTCAAGATCTTTGCGGCATAAGTCACGGAAAGAGCGCCGTCAGCAATTGCCTGATAAACAGTTTTTAACTGTCCTTCTTTCAGACCTTCATTCCGTCCTTCTTTGAGTCCTTCTTCACGGCCTTCTCTCTGACCTTCTATAATTCCTTCCTGTTTCCCCAGGAAAAACTGTTCTTTCAGCTTCATTTCAAGCGTCATATACTCATATCTCCATTTCTTTGACGCCCGGATCTCACGCACCATTACTTCCAGCTTCTCCGTAAATGTATCTCGCGGCTGCCGGTCCTGAAGGTACAGAAGAAAGCTCCGGAGCTTCTCTGATGCATTTTCGAACGTCCCCTGTGAATTCACGAATACCTTAGCTCCCTTGCCAGGTCCGGGTTGGTTTCGAGGGTCTTGCAGAAGATAAAATCATCTGTGAACCCAAGGTCTTCGTAGCGTTTGCTCATAACAGCATCTCTCCTTTTGATTTTTATGGAAACGATGCCGGAACCTTAATGGAAATGCCGCATGAATCACATGCATGAGCCTTTCCTCAGGTTCAACAACATCGTAACATATTCGATTTGTGTTGTAAAGAATTTGGATAGGTCTCTATGGGGGCGAGGGGGAAGAGAAAGAAAGTGATGGGGAAAAGTGGCTGAAGAGGGACAGGGAAAACAGGATATAAGTCCCAAATTAGCGGGACAGGCAGGATGTTCTGGTATTGGATAGAGATATCTGGTGATTGTGGTAAAAGAGCATCATAAAGGCTGGTATTCCGCAAATCGATAGAATAGAAGAATATGGTATTGAATAACAAAGAATATATGATGAGAAGATACGACGGTACTGCCATGAGATGAGATGCTGGTATATTCGAAAAGAAGAGTGTTTGTATTGGATGGGGTAAACAGTGACTGGCGTGCAGGAACGAAAGGCAGGCAGATTTGGCAGTACCGTCGTGAAGTGAATTGATGAGTCAAATGACCGGAAAATGGCTGGATCGAGAAAAAAGCTGCACAAATAACGATACAAGATATGTTGATATGACCATGATCATTATAGCAGAAGAGAAAGTTTTTTCAAGGGCTTTTTCACTTTTTTATAAGCGGGAGGCGAGACAGGCCGCCAGGGGCGGCGGAAACTAGCGTGATCCGCCCGGTGGGTTGATTGCAGCGGGGAGATGCGCCGCCGGGGGCGGCGTAAACTAGCTTTACCATGCTGTCGGGTTGACTGCAGCGGCGAGACAGGCCGCCAGGGGCGGCGTAAACTAGCGTGATCCGCCCGGTGGGTTGATTGCAGCGGGGAGATGAGCCGTCAGGGGCGGCGTAAACAAGCTTTACCCTACCGGCGGGTTGACTGCAGCGGACAGATGTGCCACCGGGGGCGGCGGAAACAAGCCTGATTCTTTTGGTGGGTTGATTGCAGCGGAGAGATGGGCCGCCCAGAGGCGGCGTAAACTAGCTTTACCCTACCGGCGGGTTGAATGCAGCGGGGAGATGCGCCGCCGGGGGCGGCGGAAACTAG
>JAFRVD010000046.1 GCA_017441825.1 Lachnospiraceae bacterium | reverse complement strand
TGTCACTGCTTGCGTCTTATGCACCGCATGTGCGTGCGGACGGCACGGATATGGACGCGGAGGGAGATGCAGGTGCTGCTGAATTTCAGGAGGTCGTCACGTCCGTCGCGTATTTATCCGGGACGGGAAACGTCAATGTGGCCGGGAAGACGCCGCTTGACGTAAATGCCTTCATTGCAGCCATGCTCGACAAGTGCGGAAAGGGCTACAGCCAGGCGGACCGCTATTCCGTTAATTACTATGACTGCAGCAGCCTTGTGCAGCGATGTCTCAGGGATCTCGGGATCACTGAAAACGTGCCGGCTTCGACCTATTACTGGGACAAGCTTCTTGAGGGCTGCAGCGTCGGAGAGGTGCTGACGTTCTACGGCTCGCGCACGTTTATCAGATACCGGCTGGTCGCGAAGAATATTGCTATTCAGGGCAATGAAGCCTACGTCAGAAAGCCCGGCACCATTATGGTCTTTATCGCTCCGGGTCTGTCCTCGGGACATATCTGTGTTTCTTTAGGCGAATTTGCCCGTCAGGACGAAGGACTGGATCCTGCCGTCGACCGGAACACCATCATCGCGAATACGAAAGCTTATGTTGCCTCACAGCTTGAACAGACCTACGGCGTTCCTGCGTCCCGCTTCTTAAATACGGGCGAGATCTCGGGTGTATGCCCCATCTGGCTGGAGGACACGCTCCTCGGTACGGACATGACGACGGAGTCCGGCGCGCAGTCCGGCCCGTACAATCCGATCTTCCGCGTGGAGGCTTATAATTCCAAGATGGGCGTGTGCGTGGATAATACGTACCACGGCACCAACTGGACGCCGAACGTCCGGTATGTTTTAGAGCCCATCGAATCGGAGCCTGTCCCGTATCCGGAGCCGGTCATTGAAGACATCAGTGTGAGCAATGTGACTTCCGAAGGCTTCCGGGTCACCGTCCAGTTTACCGCGGAGGCGGGCGTACGGATGATCCAGGTGCCTGTGTGGACGGAAGCGAACGGCCAGGACGACCTGATCTGGTATACTGCGACGGTCATCAATGACAATACTGCAGTCGTGGATATCAAAACGGCTTATCATAATAATGAGTCCGGAATGTACATCGTCCATGTTTATCTTACGGATCTCCAGAGCAGGCAGATGATCCGGGGAACCACGGCGGAGGTACCGGAACCGGTCATAGAGCCCGAAGAGAAGCTTGAATTTACCTGGGTCGAGGTGACGGACGTTTCCTGTTACGGATATACGGTCATCGCGTCGTTCAATTCGCCGTACCACGTGAAGGAGATCCTGCTGCCTACGTGGACGGAAGCGAACGGGCAGGACGATCTCATCTGGTACAAGGCGACTCCCTACGACAATAATCAGATCGCCTTTTACGTACAGGCAAAGAATCACAACCGGGAGTCCGGTAAGTATATCACTCATATCTATGTGAGAGATACGAACGGCGGGGAGATCATCGCCGGCGTCACTGCGGACCTTCCGGAGGAGGAGCCTGAGCCGTTCGAGATCGCGGATGCCCGCGCGTATGATATCACTTCCGATGGATACCTGGTCAAGGTATACTTTACTCAGTGGAGGAACGTCACAGAGGTGCTGATGCCCACCTGGACGGAGGCGAACGGGCAGGATGACCTCATCTGGTATGAAGCGCCCATCATTGGCGATCATGCCGAGGTCTACGTAAAGGCTTCGGACCACAATAACGAGACGGGCAATTACATGACCCACGTCTACGTCTACAATAAGGACGGCAGTTACCTGGCTCAGGCAGTCCCCGTGACTGTTCCTAAAAAAGTTGAAAACAAGCTGATGATCGCAGACGCCGCCGTAACGGAGCTCACATCCGACGGCTACCGTGTGACTGCAGTCTTCAATGCGCCGGAGGGTGTCGCACAGGTACTGATGCCCACCTGGACCGAAGCGAACGGCCAGGACGACCTCATCTGGCATGAGGCCGAGGTGGTCGGAAACGCCGCGACGTATTACGTGAAGGCATCGGATCACAGGAATGAATCCGGAACGTATTTCACCCATATCTACGTTATAGACCGTAAAGGAAACCAGGCGATCGCGGGCATTGATGCGATAGTTCCCGCGAAGGAAGTGACGCCTGTTGAGCCTATAGAGCCGGAAGAGCCTGAGGAGCCTGATACCCCCACGCAGGCCGGCATCTACGTTTACAACGGACTGGATTATGCGCCGGTATTCAACCCGGATTATTACCTTTCGAAATACCCGGATCTCAAGGCAGCGTTCGGAACGAATACATGGGCAGCCTTTGAACACTTTATCCAGTACGGGATCTCGGAAGGCCGCCAGGCGACCGCAGCGTTCAGCGTGACCGCGTACCGCGACCGCTATGCGGACCTTCAGAACGCGTTCGGCAGCAACCTGATGCTGTACGTTCAGCATTACCTGACGAACGGTATCTATGAAAACAGAAACGGCAGATGACGGATAACGCCGGCTGCCCGCATATACACGAGTAGGAGCAATTTTTGGCAGACATGAAAGAGCGTCCGAAGCGTTTTCTGGATAAAATAGGCAGTATTCTGCCAAAGCAGTGGTGGATCATCCTGGCAGTAGGGATACTTTTGCTTCTTTTCATCCTGCTCGCGCTGCCGAAGATCCTGCCGAACAACAACCCCGTCGATCTCTACGCCTACTACGGCATCTCCGAGGACGATACGATCGTCTTTGTGGACACGGAGCAGACGGACATCCGGATCATCCGGGAAGAGGGCAGGCTGTACCTGCCGCTCGCTTCCGTGAATGAATACCTCAATCAACGGTTCTATGAAGACCCGGAGAGCGGGCACGTGCTGTACACGCTTCCGGACCGCATGGATGAATTTACCGCGGAGAAGCAGACTTATTCGGAAGGCGGCGTTTCAATGGCTGCGGCGTCCGCACCTTTCATTATCCGGGACGGCGTTTCATACCTGAGCCTGGAGATCATCCAGAAATATACGAGACTTTCGTACGAGATCTTTGAAAAGCCGAACAGGATCTGGTTCCGCACGCTGTTTGATACGGACATCCCGTACCGGTACGCCCAGAGCTCCGTCAATCTTAGGAGCGGCGCGGGGTATAATCACCCTGTAGTCTCTGAGGAGAGGGAGGGCAGCTCCTTCATTCCGATTGAGGATGAGGGGAAGTGGGTCAGGGTGTTTGCGAGAGACGGACATATCGGCTACGTCCCCAAGAAGAGCGTGGGCGAACCGGTCATGATCCAGACGTCCGGCGCCTTTTTCGAGGAGCAGGAATACGGAACGGACCAGATGTCCGGGAAGGTATCCGCGGGCTTTGATTATATCGACGACATCTCTTACGGACTCGACATGCTGAAGCTGCACCTTTCCGCAAAGGAAGCCGTGAACGTGGTGGTGCCCACCTGGTTCGTGCTTCAGGGGGAAGGCGGGGAGTTCACTTCCTGCGCGGACCCGGAGTATGTGGAGCTTGCGCACAGGAACGGGCTCAAGGTCTGGGTGATGCTCGAAAACATCACGGGGCATGTAAGCAGCATGGAGCTGTTCTCAAGCCGGAGCGCGCGGAAAAACCTGATCAGGAATCTTATCGCTCAGGTGGAGGAGCTTGAGGTGGATGGCATCAATCTGGACATTGAGAGCCTGACTGCCGAAAGCGTTCCTCATTACCTCGAATTCATCCGCGAGCTTTCCATGGAGCTCAACGGCACAGGCGTGGTCCTTTCCGCGGATACGTACGCGCCGTACTCCTGGAATTTGAAGTATGATCTTCCGGAACTTGCGAAGCTCCTCGACTATGTGATCATCATGGGCTACGACGAATCCTGGGATACGCCCGGCCCGAATTCGGACAAGGATTTCATCACCTTCTGCTGTGAAGAGTCGCTTAAAGTGACGGCAAAGGAAAAGCTTATCATCGCCGTGCCGTTCTATACGCGCGGATGGGCGACGAAAGATGACGGGACATGGAGCCGCAGCGAGATCAACATGAAGAAGAGCGTTGTCTATCTTGAGTCGTCAGAGGATAAGGAATGGCTTGAGGACAAGGGCTGCTGGCACGGGCACGCGGACGTCGACGGCGTATTACGCGAGATCTGGTTCGAGGATCCGGAATCCTCGGAGATCAGGATCGGTATCATCGCGGGCTACGATGTGGCCGGACTGGCCTACTGGCGCCTGAGCCAGGAGGACCCGACAGTCTGGGAGAGCGTCCGGTCACACGGATTCTGTAAATAATTCACCAAGCTGAAACGGGACCGGGAGGCGTTCGCTTCCCGGTCCCTGCAATACTCCGGAAAACCGCATCAGGGAAACGATTACAGGTGGCTATATGAGTAAAAAGCATGATTCGGATATGACACAGGGCGTGGTGTGGCGCCAGATCCTGAACTTTGCGGTGCCCATGATGATCGGGCTCGTGTTCCAACAGCTTTACAACACCGTGGATACAATAGTGGTGGGACAGTTCGTGGGCAAGGAAGCGCTGGCCGCGGTCGGAAGCACCGGCACCATCATCAACATGCTGGTCTCCTTAAGCTCCGGCCTGTCCGCAGGAGCCATGGTCATGATCTCGCAGCACTTTGGCGCGCACAATGACAAGAGGCTTTCAGACGCGGTCCAGACCACCATCGTTGTGACGTTCCTTCTTTCGGTCATTATCACCTTTGCGGGGATCCTCCTCGTGAAGCCCATGCTCCGTATGATGCAGACGCCCGACGACGTCTTTGACGCGGCCGTCGAATACCTTACGATCTACTACGCCGGCATCATCGGCCTGATCTTCTACAATATGACTTCCGGCATCATGCGCGCGGTGGGCGATTCCCGGAGGCCGCTCTATTTCCTGATCTTTTCCGCCTGTACGAATATCGTGCTGGACCTGCTGTTCGTGGTCGTCTTCAAGCTGGGCGTTGCGGGCGTCGCTTATGCGACGGTGCTTTCGCAGCTCCTTTCCGCTGTCCTCACGCTCTACGTCCTGACAAAGACGGACGCTCCGTACGCGATCCGGTGGCGGAAGCTTCGGATCTCATACACGGAATTCAAGCGGATCCTGTCCATCGGCCTGCCCACGTCCATCCAGCAGGCGGTCACGTCGTTTTCCAACGTCTTCGTCCAGGCCTACATCAACATCCTCGGCTCGGCCTGCATGGCGGGCTGGTCCACCTACGGCAAGCTGGACGCGTTCGTCCTGGTGCCGATGCAGGCGATCTCCCTCGCGTCATCCACCTTTGTCGGCCAGAACTATGGTGCGCGGCAGTACGAGCGTTCCCGGAAAGGCGTCAACGCTTCACTCGTCCTTTCCGAGGTGATCACCATCGCTCTCGGGCTTATCGTGATCTTCTTCGCGCCGCAGCTCATGCGGATGTTCACGAAGGACGCGGAGGTCATCGAATTCGCGGTACTGTTCGTCCGGATCATCACGCCGTTCTACGTCTGCAACTGCGTAAACCAGATCTACGCAGGCGCGCTCCGGGGTATTGGCGACGCCATCATCCCGACGGTGGTCATGCTGGCGTCGTTCGTCGCGTTCCGCCAGGTGTTCCTGTTCGTGAACAAAAGCCTGTTCGCGGGGACGGAGACGTACCTCTACGGTATTTCCCTGGCTTATCCCAGCGGCTGGGTGATGTGTACGATCCTCATGACCATCTTCTACCGTAAGAGCATTCTCTTTAAGGCGAAGGACGGAGAGGACGCGCGTGCCTTAAAGGATAAACTCAGACTGGAAAGGAAGCTTCAGAGAAGCAGGAAGCATAAAGCATAAATCATCAAGTACACAGCATAAGGCAAAACGGAGGTTTTTACGATGCAGGAAGTTTTGATCTATCCCCCGCTTTCGGAACGTGAGATCACAAATGCGGCCATAGCGGAAAACGCAGCCATCGAGGGCATGGTGCTCCTTGAGAACAACGGTGCCCTGCCGCTCGCACCGGGCATGAAGCTTGCGATGTTCGGGAACGGCGCGGTCCGTACGGTCAGAGGCGGTACAGGCTCCGGCGACCCCTTCAACGGCGGTCTCTCCGGCGGCGGCGCGTTTGACATCGACCAGTCGCCGAGGTACCACATCCACGTGCTCCCGGCCATGAAAAAGGCCGGCTTCACCGTGGTGAACGAGGACATGCTGAACGCCTGGGCGGTAAAATACGACGAAGCGAAGGCGAACGCGGAAAACCTTGTGATGCAGTCCTTTATGTTCCCGGAGGAGGAGCTCACGGAGGAGAAGCTCCGCCCGTACGCTTCCGAGACCGATACGGCGGTGTTCGTCTTTTCGAGAAACGCCGGCGAAGGCCACGATCGGCCGGTCGAAAACGATTACTGCTTCACGGAGACCGAAAAGAAAAACAGTGCACTCATCCGGGCACATTTTAAAACGTTCATTCTCGTTATCAACGTGGGCGGTCCGGTGTCCGCCCGCGACGTGAAGGAGACCTGCGCCGACGCCGTGCTTCTCATGGGACAGGCAGGCCAGGAGGGCGGCAGCGCCGTGACAAAGATCCTTTCCGGGGAGCGCGCGCCTTCCGGAAAGCTTTCCGACACCTGGGCCCTCGATTACAGCGAGTACCCGAGCGCGGGCACCTTCCTTTCCGACCCGGACAGCGCCTTCTATGAAGAGGGCATCTACGTCGGCTACCGGTACTTTGACACCTTTGGCCGGACAGAGGGCTATCCCTTCGGCTACGGCCTGTCCTATACCACGTTTAAGACGGAGACCGCGGGCGTCACTCTCGAAGGAACCGGGGTGAAGGCGCAGGTCCGCGTCACGAATACCGGGGCATGCGCAGGCAAGGAAGTCGTACAGGTCTATGTGAGTGCGCCTTCCACGGAACTCGACATGCCGTACCAGGAGCTTAAGGGCTTTGAAAAGACCGGGCTTCTTGCGCCGGGTGAAACAGAGACTCTCACGATCACATTCGACCTCCGGGACCTGAGCTCGTACTCCTATAGTGAAAGTGCATACATCCTGTCGAAAGGTTATTATATCATCCGGATCGGCACTTCTTCCGCGGACAACGTCCCGGCAGCAGCAGTTTACATTCCGGAGACTGTGAAGACCATCCTGGTGGACCACGTGCTGCCGTTAAAGAAGGAGCTTCACGAGATGACGGGTCCCTCCGGGAATGATCTTGCGGCCGCCGCAGGAAGCCTTCCGGTGCTCACTCCCGAAGTACTGCCTGAGATCATTGACAGGCGCTCCCCCTACGCGGACGGAGCCGTCACGACCTATACCTTCGACCCGGACTATCAGCCGACCATGCCGTATGAAAAGGTCGAGGTGCTTCCGAAGACCGAAGGGACGTACGAAGACCTCCTTGCAGGACGGATCTCCCTTCCCGCGTTTATCGCGCAGCTCACCGCGGAGGAGCTTTCCGACTTTGTGTGCGGTACCGGCTGGGGAGTTGCGGATGACGCCAATCCCATTGTGGGCGGCAGTTCGGAATCCGTTCCGGGCGCGGCCGGAGAGACCACTCACAAGCTGGAGGAAAAGTACGGCGTGCCGTCCATCGTCCTTGCGGACGGTCCCGGCGGCGTGCGCGTTTCCCAGGAATTTGAAGCGACCAACGTGGAGACGGGCGAGAAGCAGACGGTTTACCATTTTGCGATCGCCTGGCCTGTGGGCACCACCCTTGCCCAGTCCTTCAGCCGTGAGACGGTGCGGGAGGTCGGACTCGGCATCAGCGCCGATATCCGCGCCCTGGGCGTTGCGGTTATCCTTGGCCCCGGCGTAAACATCCACAGGAACCCGCTGTGCGGCCGTAATTTCGAATATTTCTCTGAGGATCCGTACCTTGCCGGCCAGATGGCCGCGGAGATCACCCTCGGCATCCAGAACGAAAACAAAGGCGCGGTAAGCGTCAAGCATTACGCAGCCAACAACCAGGAGACGCTCCGCCACATGAACGATTCAGTCGTCTCGGAACGTGCGCTCCGTGAGATCTATCTGGAGCCCTTCCGGAAGGCCGTGATGGACGGCCATGCGCTCACACTCATGACCTCCTATAACGTCCTGAACGGCGAGCACACGGCGGACAGCTACGACCTCTGTACGAACATCGCACGCGGAGAATGGAGCTTCGACGGCCTCATCATGACGGACTGGAACGGCGGAAGCAATACGTCAAGACCGGCTATCCGCGCCGGCAACGACCTGATCATGCCGGGCGGCCCGGTACGGGCGGACGGCATCCTCACCGGCGTAAAGCGGGTCGCGCCTGAATTTGACGAACGCGGCCACGTTGCCCTGACGAAGCTCGGCCCGTTCCGGGAGGTGTACGCGATGCGGTGGAATTCCGTGGAGCCCGCAAGGGACGGGGATTCTGTTGCGGAAGCGAAGATCGGCGAAGGACATACCGCGGAGATCGTGGACGGGAAGATCCTGGTGGACGGAAAGCCGCTTTATCTTACGGCCGGAACCATGCACGAAGCGTTCCGCCATCCGGAGACCTTCAAGCCGTTCCGTGATGAAGTGACCGTAGAGGACGCGGAGCTTTCCGAAGACGGCAGGACCATCCGCTACAAGGTGCGCGAGATCTTTAAGCCCGAGATTAGTCTGGGCGACCTTCAGGCGAGAGCGATGGCGATCCTTAAGGTGATCATGGTTTTAAAGCCCGGCGTACAGTGAGGGATTTAAGGTCCTTCCGGTACACAGCTTATCATTCTGGCAGGGGAGACTGAGTCTTCCCTGTCTCTATAAAAGGGGAGGCGTTCATGAAAGCACTCGGAACAGAATTTGAAGGCAGGCTGCGGCACTGGCTGCGCGTGCTTCAGGATGACTTTTACAGGCCGCTTGGCGAGATCCGCTTTGAAGCGGCGCGGACGATGGACCGGTTATCCCCGGAAGATGCCGGAGCGCTTCCGTTTGAAGAAGTGTCCCCGGGCTTTACGTGGGGAAACGTGTGGGAATACTGCTGGTTCAAAGGGACCGTGGTGCTCCCGGAGGAAGCATTTGGGAAACGGATCGTAATGGATCTGAGGCCCGGCGGAGAGAGCACGCTCTATGTGAACGGCAGGAGCTTCGGCACCTACCGTGCGCCGTGGATCCGCTACCCGCACCACTACATGGAGGACAATTTCCTGACTGATTCGGGCGTCCCTGGCGATTGCTACGACGTCCTCATGGAGACCTACGCAGGGCACGACTTCCCGGAGGCTCCCGGCGGCGGCTGCGCGGTAGGCCCGGTCCTTCCCGGGAGCTATGAGCCCCGTATCGAGAACGACGACCGCAGGACCCTGGGCTTCTCAACCTACGGCATCTGGAACGAGGACGCGTACCAGCTCTTTATGGACGCGAATACGCTCTGGAAGCTCTACGAGACACTCGACCCGTCATCACTTCGCGCGGCTAAGGTCGCGGAGGCGCTCGAGCAGTTCACCCTGACCGCGGATTTTGAAAAGGCACCGGAGGCGCGCGATGCGTCCTACCGTGCAGCACGGGAAGCCCTCGCGCCTGCGCTTAAAGCACAGAACGGCACTACCGCGCCGGACTTCTTTGCAGTCGGCAACGCGCACATCGACCTCGCATGGCTCTGGCCGATGGCCGAAACCGAACGAAAGACCGTCCGCACGTTTGCGGCACAGCTCAGACTCCTTCAGGAGTACCCGGACTATTATTTCCTCCAGAGCCAGCCGTCCGCCTATGAGATGTGCCGGGACATCGCTCCGGAGCTCTTTGAACGGATCCGGGAAGCCATAAAAGAGGGGCGGTGGATCGCGGAAGGCGCGATGTGGGTCGAGCCGGATACGAACCTCGCGGGCGGCGAAGCGCTCGTCCGGCAGCTCCTTTACGGCATTCAGTACTATAAGGACGTTCTCGGGACGGAGAGCCGGATCCTCTGGCTTCCGGACACCTTCGGCTACAGCGGGGCGCTGCCTCAGATCCTCGCGAAATGCGGCGTGAAGTACCTGGTCACCCAGAAGATCTTCTGGTCCTATAACGACGGCGAGCGTTTCCCGTACCACTACTTTACCTGGCAGGGCATCGACGGGACGCGCGTCACGGCCTTCCTGCCCACCAGCTACACGTATGACACGGACCCGGAGAGCATGAACAAGGTCTGGCAGGGCCGTTCGCAGGTGCGGGACCTTGAAAGCTTCCTGATCCCCTACGGCTACGGCGACGGCGGCGGCGGACCCGCGCGCGACCACATCGAATACCTGGAGCGGGAGCGCGACCTTGAAGGCATGCCGAGGATCCGCCAGGGGAATCCGCTCACATTCTTCGAAGAGCTTGAGGCTAAGGGCGGTCCGAAGAACACTTACGCGGGCGAGCTCTATTTTGACGCGCACCGGGGGACTTATACATCGCAGGCAGTCATTAAAAAGAACAACCGGAAGGCAGAGCTTGCGCTCCGGGATATGGAATTCTCAGGCGCTTTAGCCGTCCTTCGCGGAAACGGATACGCAAGGGACACGGCGGACCGTCTCTGGAAGGAGCTCTTGCTCCACCAGTTCCACGACATCCTGCCGGGCTCCGGCATCGAACGGATCTATGTGGAAGCCGACAGGCGCGTGAAGGCTGTGATCTCGGAAGCGGAAGCGCTTACGGAAGATTATCTGAAGGCAGTCGCAGGCGAAGATGAAAGGGCAGTATCGGTCGTCAACACGCTTTCGTTCCCGAGAAAAGCCCTCGTAAAGCTTCCGGAACACTTTGCGGCCGGCGCTGTCACAAAGGACGGCGCGAAGGTGCCCACGGAAAAGACGGCGGACGGTGTGTATGCACTTACTGATCTTCCGCCGATGGCTTCCGTCACCCTGTACCCGGCTGCCGGAAACGAAGGCCGGGAAGAACCCGTAACGCCGGAGTCTCTCTTCGGGGAGAAGAGCGGGCCAAAGGCCTTTGCGTCACGGGAAGAGGATGGCTTTATCCTCGAAAACGACGTTCTTTTTATCCGCCTGAACCAGTCGGGCGAGATCGTAAGCATCCGGCGGAAGGACACCGGCCGTGAATTTGCGGGCGGCGTCATGAACCGATTCCGCCTCTATAAGGACGTCCCGCGTCTCTATGACGCCTGGGACATCGATTCGAATTACATCGACCAGGAGCTTCCGGGACTTACAGATGCAAGCGTCCGGATCCTGAAGCTGGAAGGGCTCTATGCGGCGCTCGAGCTTCGCGGGACCCTCGGTAATTCAGCGCTCACGCAGGAGATCGTCCTTACGGCAGACGCCGAACGCATCGAATTCCGGACCACAGTGGACTGGAAGGAGCTTCACCGGCTCTTTAAGGTCAGCTTCCCGACGGACGTGTACACGGAGACCGGCGTCAATGAAGTCCAGTTCGGCTATGTGGAACGTCCGACGCACCGGTCCCGCCGGTACGACAAAGACCGATTCGAGGTCTCGAACCACCGCTATTCAGCACTCCACGACGGCAGCCACGGCTTTGCGGTCTTAAACGACTGCAAATACGGCATCAGCATGAACGGAAGCGCGCTCGAGCTCACCCTCCTCCGTGCTCCGGCAGCACCGGAAATGCGCGCGGACAACCGCGTCCACACGTTCACCTATGCGGCGCTGCCCTTTGAGGGAGCCTTCGCGGAGAGCAATGTGGTGCGAGAAGGCCTTGACCTGAACGTCCCTGCAAAGCCTGTAGAAGGTGTGTTCACACAGGAACCCCTCGTAAATATCAGCAGGAAGAACGTGATCCTGGATACCGTGAAGCCTGCTGAGGACGGAAGCGGAGACCTGATCCTTCGGTTCTATGAAGCGCAGAAGGCCGCCGGCATGTGCACGGTCGAAACTGCGCTCCGCGGCAGGGCCTGGATCACGGACCTTCTGGAACAGAAGGAGCGCGAGGTACCGTTTGAAGACGGCGTGCTGGAGCTTTCGTTCGGTCCGTTTGAGATCGTGACGGTGAGAGTACAATACGAATAGAACAGAGCGTCCGTCTGACGGACAGGATCATCTGATAATCACACAGAAAACTCCGGAAACGGACGGGGATCATCCCTGACTGGCTTCCGGAGTTTTTTGTTGCCGTGAGTTTTTTTAAAAATGCACAAAAAACTATTTACAAACGGTTTCGTCTGTGGTAAAAGTGAATCAGATACACTTGTATACAAGTAGACAAGAAGACAAGCAAGGCTCACATAAGGACTGCGAACGGACAAAAAGAAAGGATTGAACTATGTTTGTTCCGGACAGACAGCCGAAAGAATCCGCAAGAGATTTTGCATTCAGAACGCTGAAGGACAACATCGTATCCCTGGACTTAAAGCCGGGGACCCAGATCTCGGAAAATGAGATCGCCCAGGTGCTTGGGCTTTCCAGAACGCCTGTGAGAGAAGCGATCATCGATCTTTCCAAGGCGTCCATCATAGAGACCGTTCCGCAGAAAGGCTCGTATGTTTCACTGATCGACCAGAAGATGGTCGACGAAGCCAGATTTGTCCGGGACGTCCTCGACAAGGCAGTCATCAGACTGGCGTGCCGCGTGGCGGACACAGAGTCCCTGGACGCGATGGAAGAGAACCTGCACCTCCAGCAGTTCTACCTGGAGAAAGGAGACCCGAAGCGGCTGTTTACGCTCGACAATGAATTCCACCGGCTGATCTATGTGGCGGCGGATAAGGAGACCACGTTCGAGATGAGGTCCTCCATGCTGCTTCATTTTGACCGCGTGAGAAGGCTGTCGCTTTCCACGGTCAAGGACCTGAAGATCGTCACGGACCATCAGGAGATGCTTTCGGCCATAAAGTCGGGCGACGAAGAGGCCGCGGAAGCCCTGGTAGACAAGCACCTGAAACGATATAAGCTCGACGAGCCCTGGATGCGCGAAGAGCATCCGGAATTCTTTAAGTAAAGGAGAACGCGAGATGGCTAAAGGTTCGAAGGCAGGGAGCCCGAAAAAGAGCGGCGGATCTGCCTATTTCAAGAGATACTACCAGCTGTACCTGCTTCTTCTGGTCCCACTCCTGTATCTCCTGATCTTCAAATACATCCCGATGTGGTATATCACGATCGCTTTTAAAAAGTACAGCATCGTGTCCCCGGTCATCGAGATGAAGTGGGCGAAGAACCACGGATTCGAGTACTTTATCAAGGCGTTCAAGAGCAAGGACTTCCTGGTCGCGCTCCGGAACACCCTTTCCCTCAACCTGCTGGACCTTGTGTGCGGCTTCCCCGTACCCATCGCTTTCGCGCTGATCCTGAACGAGATCCGGCTTAAAAAGTTCAAGAAAGTGGTTCAGACCATCACTTACATGCCGCACTTCCTTTCCTGGGTCGTTATTTACGGCCTGGCGCTTCAGCTGTTCGCACCGTCCACGGGATATGTGAACATGCTGATCCAGAAACTAGGCGGCAGCCCCATCGATTTCCTGGGCACCTCCAAAAACTGGGTCAAAACCTATATCGGCCTGGGCATCTGGCAGAGCTTCGGCTGGAACTCCATCATTTACCTTGCCGCCATCGCCGGGATCTCTCCCGAGCTCTATGAAGCGGCCAGCGTGGACGGCGCCGGACGGTTCCAGAAGATGTGGCACATCACGCTGCCGGGCATCCGCGGGACCATCATCGTGCTCCTCATCATGGCGCTCGGCAACATTATCGGTTCAGGCTTCGACCGGCCGTTCGCCCTCGCGAACAACCTGGTCATGGACCGGGCGGAGGTCATCGCGACCTACGTCTATAAAGCCGGTATCAAAGGGTCTCAGTTCTCCCTGACGGCTGCGGTAGGCCTGTTCCAGTCCGTCGTCAACGTGTTCTTCCTTCTGGGCGCCAACTGGCTGTCAAGAAGGTTCGGCGAACGCGGTATCTGGTAAGGAGGCGGCATATGGAAGAGAGAAGAGATATCCACTCCGCAAGATCCAGGATCGGAGACGCGATCTTCGTAATCGTCTGTGTGATCATTTCGCTCATGTGCATCGTGCCGATGCTGAACCTGCTTGCGAAATCCCTTTCCGGCACGGACTACCTCATAAAGCGCGAGGTGTACCTGTGGCCCAAGGGCTTCAACCTGGACGCCTACCTGCACGTCCTGAAGGACCCGAAGTACATCAAAGCCTTCTTCTGGACGGCGTTCCTGACGGTGGGCTGTACCCTGCTTTCGCTCACAATGACCATGCTCTGCGCATACCCGCTCATTTTTGAGCAGCTGAAGGGCAGAAAGGCCATCAACATATTTATAACGATCACGATGTTCTTCAATGCCGGTATCATTCCGAATTACCTCCTGCTGCAGCGGATCGGCATGCTGGATACCGCCTGGGCACTCGTGATCCCAAGCTGTATGAGCGTCTACAACATGATCATCATGCGGAGCTTCTTCTACGGCATCCCCGTATCCCTCCGGGAGTCCGCACAGATCGACGGCGCAAGCGTTACGCGTATCCTGTTCAGCATCTACGTACCGCTGTCCAAGCCCGTCATCGCCACCCTGGCCCTGTTCTACGCGGTCGGCAGATGGAACGGCTATTCGGACGCGCTCATGTATATCAAAAACAAGGATCTTTATCCGCTGCAGCTCCTTCTGTACAACATCCTGAACAATATCAACTCGGTCGAGGTCGCGACACAGGAAGGCTTCTCCTCGCCGGGACTCAGCGAAGCCATCAAATGCGCGATCGTGATGTTCTCAACCATCCCGATCCTGTGCATCTACCCGTTCCTCCAGAAGTACTTCATCTCCGGAGTCACGCTGGGAGCGGTCAAGGAATAACGGTAACTACAGGGAGCCCTGTAATTATAAACACCAAGAATATTTATGGGAGGAAAAGAAATGAAGAAAGTATTGGCTTTAATACTTGCATGCGTCATGCTTCTTTCTCTTGCGGCATGCACGACCGGCGTCACGCCCTCTTCAAACGAGCCTGCTGCCGAAGCAGAAAAAGAGGACAACGCAGAAGCTCAGGAACCTGCGGAAGCTGAAGAAGCTGAAGAAGCCGAAGAAGCCGGAGAAGCCGAAGAAGCCGGAGAAGCCGAAGCGGCGTCCGAGCTTGTGGACGGCAAGTTCGCAGAGACCAGGCACATCACAGTAGAGATCTACGACCGCAACAACGACGGCGGCTCTGATCCCACGAACAACGCGTACACAGAGTACATCAAGAAGGGCATGCTTGAACAGCACAATGTTGAAGTCGAATTCGTAGCTGTCCCCCGTTGGACCGAGGTTGACGATATCAACACCCATCTTGCAGCAGGAACCGCTCCTGACATCTGCGTTACCTATTCCTATCCGACCATCAAGGCGTATGCGGATATGGACGCCGTGATCGACCTGAGGCCCTACCTTGACAACTACAAGGACGAGCTTCCGAACCTCTGGAACTGGCTGGGCGAGACCAACCTGTACTGGGATTCCGATCCGAACGACGGAACCACCTGGGCTATTGAAGCGAAGCTTGCAAACATGAACCGTGTCATCACCTTCGTCCGTAAGGACTGGCTGGATGCGCTGGGTCTTGAAGAGCCCACCACGAAGGAAGAGTTCCACGATATGCTGGTCGCCTTCAAGGACAATGCGGAAACGCTCCTTGGCGAAGACGCAGACAAGCTGATCCCGTACTCCGTATCCTTTGACGTAGGCTGGAGAGCTGCTACCCTCATCGAATCCTTCCTGGATCCGGATATGTCCGACAAGGAATACTATGTAAACGGCTTTGATGACAGAAAGCTGACCCAGAACGGCACGAAGGAAGCTGTCCGTCTCCTGAACCAGTGGTACAACGAAGGCCTCATGTGGAATGACTTTGCACTGTACGGCTCCGGCGACACGACAGAGGACGATATGATGAAGGCCGGCTATGTTGGCGCGTTCTCACACAACTGGGACTACCCCTGGAGAGGCGGAGACGACTCCATTGCCGCGAACCTGAAGAGACTTGTGGGCGAGGATGCGAAGTACATCGCTATCGATCCGTTCGAAGACCAGAACGGCGGCCACAACAAGTTCCTTGCAGGCCCCATCGACCGTAAGGTATTCTTCCCCATCACGAACGACGAGCCGCTCGCTTCCATGCTGTATCTGGACTTCATCTCCGATCCGGAGACCATCCAGTACCTGCAGATCGGCGAAGAAGGCGTTACGCACAACGTGCTTGAGGACGGCGCGATCGAGATCATCGCAGCAACCGGCGATTCGATCCAGAACTCCGGCATGAACATCGACTACACCATCACCTGCAACGGCCTCCACCTTCTGACGGATGAGCTGACCAGCAAGTCTCTTGCACACACCTATGCAGGTGCAGATCCCGAGGATATCCTTCGCGCCGATCAGATCGCAAAGACCGATACCCGTGTTGGCATCAATGTCCAGACCGGCGATATCGAGGCTGAAGGCGGCGTAGGCGACACCCTTTCCTCCAAGAGAGACCAGGTATACGACCTTTCCGTCAAGGCAGCTGTTGAAGACTTCGACACTGTCTGGGACGAAGGCATTGCCGAATACCTTTCTTCAGGCGGACAGGACATCATCGACGAAAGAACCGCAGCCTGGGATGCTGTTTACTCTACGGACAACATCAGGTAATTCCTGAAAAAGCGGATTATTTTTCCAAAGAGGGGCTCCATCGTACCGGTGGGGCCCCTCGGCGGTTATGAGAAGACTTGACAACGGGGAATATACAGATTACGATTCGTATCAGAATCTATCGTGGAACACGAAAGAACAGGGAGCTGAAGCTTTATGGAAATGACACTCAGATGGTTTGGGAATGGCTTTGATACGGTGCCTCTTTGGAAGATCCGGCAGATCCCCGGCGTGACCGGCGTGATCACGACGCTATACGACAAGGAGCCCGGAGAGGTCTGGGAGGCTGCGCGTATCCGGGCGATGAAGGAGGAGGTGGAGGCGGCCGGCCTTCACGTAAGCGGCATCGAATCCGTGAACGTCCACGACGCGATCAAGGCGGGGACCCCCGACCGGGACCTCTACATCGACCGCTATATCGAAACGCTTGAGAACCTCGGGAAAGAGGACATCCATCTGGTGTGCTACAACTTCATGCCGGTCTTTGACTGGACGCGCACGGAGCTCGCGCGGGTCCGCCCGGACGGGTCTACAGTCATGGCGTACAACCAGCAGGCGGTGGACGCGATCCGGCCGTCCGAAATGTTCGACGCGATGCAGAAGGATGCGGGCGGCGCACGCCTTGCCGGCTGGGAGCCCGAGCGGCTCGCCCATACCCGGGAGCTTTTTGACATGTACCGGGACGTGGACAATGAGAAGCTCTTTGAAAATCTCCGGTATTTCCTCGAACGGATCATGCCAGTCTGCAGCGAGTACGATATCCGTATGGCCATCCACCCGGACGATCCCGCGTGGTCCGTATTCGGGCTTCCGAGGATCATCACGAACATCGGGAACCTCCGGCGCATGATGGAGATGGTGGACGACCCGCACAACGGCGTGACGTTCTGCGCAGGCTCGTACGGGACGAATCCGGAAAACGATCTCCCGGAGATGATCCGCGCGCTGCCGGGAAGGATCCACTTTGCGCACGTCCGGAACCTGAAATTCAACTCGCCGGACGACTTCGAGGAAGCGGCGCACCTGTCTTCAGACGGGAGCTTTGACCTTTATGAGATCATGAAAGCGCTCTACGATATCGGCTTTGACGGGCCCATCCGGCCGGACCACGGGCGGATGATCTGGGGCGAGCAGGCGATGCCTGGCTACGGCCTCTACGACCGGGCGTTAGGCGCAATGTATTTAAGCGGCCTGTGGGAGGCCATTGAGAAAGCCGGGAGGGAATGATGTATACAAAGCTGTGGCTTGATGAAACGGCTGATGGCAACGGCGTGGACGTAAGAGTCGATTGCAGTGCTTTTAACGATACGGGTGCAGCGGAAAAACCGCAGGATGAGGGCGTTGCCTGTAAAGCGCAGGAAAGCGCACTCTTACGGAATGCTGTCTGGGAGCTCACCCATGCGAAAAGCATTCAGAATCTCAGTGTGATCCTGAAGCTTACAGAGGATCCCGCACTTTCCGAAGAAGGCTATCGTCTCCGGAAAGACGGAGAGAAGTATGTGATCGAGGCGAACACGGAGACCGGGCTCCTCTACGGCGCGTTCCGGTTCATCAACGTGTACCGGCTCGGATTCCAGGAGCTTACGGAAGTCCCCGCAAACCGCCTCCGCATGCTCGACCACTGGGACAACATGGACGGGTCCATCGAACGCGGCTATTCCGGAAATTCGTTCTTTTTTGAGAACGACGAGGTCCTGATTGATGAGCGTACGCGCGACTACGCGCGGCTCCTTGCGTCCATGGGCGTCAATGCCGTCGCCGTCAACAACGTGAACGTGAAGGGCGCGGCGTGTGACCTCATTAACGACAGATACATCGATAAGGTCCGGGAGCTTTCCGAGCTGTTTTCATCATACGGCGTCCGGATGTTCCTGAGCCTCAACTACGCGGCGCCGGTGGAGGATCCCGAGATCCAAAGCGCGGACCCGCAAGAGCCGAAGGTCGCAGCCTGGTGGGAGCGTAAGTTCGACGAAGTTTATGAGAAGACGCCTGCACTCGGCGGGTTCCTTGTGAAGGCTGATTCCGAAGGACGGCCCGGCCCGTTCACCTACGGGCGGACCCAGGCAGAAGGTGCGAACATGCTCGCGCGGGCCGTGAAAAAGCACGGCGGGATCATCCTCTGGCGGTGCTTCGTCTATAACTGCCAGCAGGACTGGCGGGATCTCAAAACCGACCGGGCGCGCGCCGCATACGACTATTTCCATGACCTCGACGGGTGCTTTGACGAAAACGTTGTCCTTCAGATCAAGAACGGGCCGATGGACTTCCAGGTCCGGGAGCCTGTTTCGCCGCTCTTTGGCGCAATGCCGAAGACGAACCAGATGATCGAATTCCAGATCGCGCAGGAATACACGGGGCAACAGAGGCACGTGTGCTACCTGATCCCGTGGTTCAAGGAGGTGCTGGAGTTTGAGACGTACGCCCTCGGGGACGCCGGAGACGGAAAGAAGTCGCGGGTGCGGGACGTCATCGGCGGGAAGACCTTCGGGAATCCGCTGACTGGCATGTGCGCGGTCACGAACACCGGGAACGACTTGAACTGGACCGGGCACGACCTGGCCGCGGCAAACCTCTATGGCTTCGGGCGGCTTTCGTTCGACCCGGACCTGTCCGCCGAAGAGATCGCGGAGGAGTGGATCCGGCTCACATTCGGAAATGATGAAAAGGTCGTACGGAATCTCAAAAAGATCCTCATGATGTCCTGGCCGGCATATGAAAAGTATACGGCGCCGCTCGGGATCGGCTGGATGGTCGTGCCCGGTGTGCACTACGGGCCGGACCCGGACGGGTACGAGTATTCGAAATGGGGGACGTACCACAAGGCGACGGCGAAGGCGGTCGGCGTCGAACGGAACAGCGCGGGCACCGGGTACACAAAGCTCTATCACGAGCCGAACGCGTCCATGTACGAGAACCCGGAGACCACGCCGGATGAGCTTCTTCTGTTCTTCCACAGGGTTCCGTACGATTACGTTCTGAAGTCCGGGAAGACCGTCATCCAGCATATCTATGACACGCACTTTGAAGGCGTGTCGGACGTGGAAGACATGGTGTGGCTCTTTGCGGGCCTCAAAGGGCGGATCGACGAAGACGCGTATGAACGGATGATGGTGCGGTTCCGGCACCAGGTCGAGCACAGCAGGGAGTGGCGGGACGTGATCAATTCGTATTTTTACCGGAAAACGCTCATTGAAGACGCGAAAGGCAGGGAACTGTACTGATGAAGCTTTCAAGCCTGCTGTCGGACGGAATGGTCCTGCAGAGAGAAGCGGAAAACAAAATCTGGGGGACGGAAGCGGAAGGACAGGTATCCGTGAGTGTCCTTTCGGGAGAAGCTGTGATTTTTGCGGGAGAGCCGGCGTCCTTTGCCGACGGCTCCTTTGAGTTCCTGCTGCCTCCTCTTCCCGCAGGCGGGCCGTATGAGATCCGTATTTCGGATGCCTGCGGGGTACGGGTGATCCGGGACGTCCTTTCAGGGGACGTGTTCCTCCTCGCCGGCCAGTCCAACATGGAGCTGCCCGTCCGCCGGACGCTGGACCTTACGGCGGACTACGTGAAGACCGCCGATGACCCTCTGATCCGCGCATTTGAGGTCCCGAAGCGCGCGGAGTTCCACGGGCCGGTCTCTGACCTTTACGAAGGCGCGTGGAAAAAAGCCACCCAGGAGAACCTCTACGAATTCAGCGCGCTCGGCTTCTTCTTTGCGGAAAAGGTCCGCCGGGACGAGGGCGTACCCGTCGGGCTTTTGGAGACGGCGCTCGGGGGGATCCAGATCGAAGCGCTGATCCCGGAGGAGCGGCTTCTCGCGGCGGCCCGGGAGCTCATCGCGGCAGCGGAGGCGCGGGGAGAGAGTAAAGAAAAAGACGGCGTACTTTCCGGGAACCACTATAACGCGTTCTTTTATAAGGATGCGGTGCAGCTCGACAAGGATGACGCGTACATCGATGCCACACTGGCCCGGGAAGCGCGGAAAAACGCGGAATTCTACCGTTTTCTGGATGAGACGGACAACGGGCGGAAGAATCACTGGGAGGCCGAAAACAGCCTTTTTGGGGCCGGAGAGAAGGCACGGTATCTCGCGGTGCCGGGACTTTGGGAGACCCTTCCCGAATACCCCGAGCTTGAAAGTCTCCGGGGGAGCGTGTGGGTACTGAAGCGGTTCGAAGTGCCGGAGCGGATGGCAGGACGTGCGGCCAAGATGGTGTTAGGGACGGTCATCGACGCGGATGAAACGTACTTGAACGGTACTCTCATCGGACGTACGGAATACCGGTATCCCCCCAGGCGCTATCCGGTGCCGGAGGGGATCCTCAGGAAGGAGAATACGCTTACCGTCCGTGTCAAGGCCCTCGGACGCGCCGGCGGCTTTGTCCCGGAAATGCCGTACTTCCTCGAATTCGAGGGTGTGCGGATCCCTCTTAGCGGCCCGTGGGAATGGCGAATTGGCACGAATCTTTATGAAGACGGGAAGAAGAAATATCCGGGTATTTCTCTCCCGGAGGACACATTTTTCAATTACCGGCCCTCAGGCATCTACAACGCAATGATCCATCCGCTCCGCCGGCTGCGCGTGAAGGCGATGCTGTTCTACCAGGGGGAATCCAACACCCTGTTCTCGCAGGATTATGGATTTCTCATGGAACTCATGGCGGGCTCTGTCCGGGACTGCTTTGAAGCCCCGGACCTTCCGATCGTCTTCGCGGAGCTCCCATATTTCGGCCATGAGGACGACGAGCGTGAAACCGACAACTGGGACAGGCTAAGAGCGGCGCAGGAGCGGGCTGCAGCCGTGATCCCGCACTGCAGTCTTGCGGATCTTTACGACCTCGGGCAGCGGTACGAGCTGCACCCGCAGAATAAGTGCGAAGCCGCAGCGCGGATGTATGAGGCGTACAGGAAGCTCGTGGAGGCGCCGGAATCTGTCGATAATGTTCAGCAGTCATAAGAGAAGGAGAGGACCATGAAAAAGGTACGGATCACAGTCAAAAAGATCGCCCGCTATGAAGATCTCATGGAGCAGTACGAGAATCCGATCGAGCACGCCTGTATGATGGAGCTTGGAGACACGTTCATCTGCAACGGGTGGGAAAAGCCGGAAGGGTTCTGTGACAGTGCCTGGGACACGGTTTCCCCGTTTGTCATGACGCTTGCCCACGGCGGCGAAAACTTCTATGACGGCTGGATGAAGGATCCAAAGTCTGCCATGATCTCGTGCAACGACGGCTTCCGGCCGGTGAGCTTCCTTCTGGAAGCGATGGACGAAGAAGCCTGAGCTGTTTTAGGAACGGATACAGAAATTGAAACAGATACAGAAATTGAGACATATACAGATACACCGAAAAACATAGGCATCGGAAAGCAAGGCGGTGAGCCGCTGAAAGGAGAAATATGGATAAGGGCTGGTCGGAGAAAAACAAGGAAATGCAGCAGTTCATCGGAAAGGAAGCGACTTTCCGGGAAGGCATCGAAAAGCTGATCGCGTTCAGGGACGATATGTTTTTACAGATCACCCAGATCGTGTGGAACTACCCGGCGGAGGCGTTTTCTCTGCAGCCGTACGCCGGCGCGGACGGCTATCACAGCAAGACGCTCGCGTATTCGATCTGGCATATCTTCAGGATCGAGGACATCGTCGCGCATGAGATGATCGCGGGAGACACACAGGTACTCTTTAAGGAGGGCTTTGACAAGAGCATCCACTCGCCCATCATCACGACAGGGAACGAGCTTTCCGGCGATGCCATCGCGGAGTTTTCAAAGCAGCTGGACGTCAAAGAGCTTTACCGTTATGCACAGGAAGTGAAGAAGTCCTCGGACCAGCTTCTTGAGCAGCTGGAATATGCGGATCTCAAGCGTAAATTCGGGGAAGGCATGAAGGAGAAGCTCGCGAAGACCGGCTGCGTAAGCGAAGACGAGGAGGCGGCGTGGCTCATCGACTACTGGTGCGGAAAGGACGTGCGCGGCCTCATCAAGATGCCGTTCAGCAGGCACTGGGTCATGCACATCGAAGCGATGCGCCGGATCAAGAACCGGCTGTGCGAGATCGCGCGGAAGGGAGTGGACCCGCTCGCGTACTGCGGCCTGTCCTGCAATCACTGCTTCCTGGGCGCCTGGTGCGGCTCCTGCAGGTCAGCCTATAACGCCTGTTCGAACGCGACGATCTCTCCGGACCACAGGTGTCCGAATGAAGTGTGCTGCACGGAAAAGGGCTTTGACGGCTGCTACGAGTGCGAACTCCTGGAATCCTGTGAAAAAGGGTTCTATGTCCCCGAAAACGACGGTGCGAACGCAGCCAAGGCGCAGTCGCTTTACGTCCGGAAATACGGGAAGAAGGCTTTTTTCAAGGTACAGGACCGGCTTCATAAAAAGTTCCAATTTGAGAAGACACAGGAGCTACTGGGGCAGGATATCAAGGAAGCGCTGAGGATCCTGGAAGAGAACTGAACGGCAAGGGATTCAGTTTGAGTTAAAAAAATAAATCGGTATCAGGAGAACCTTGCCATAGAATTTTCCTTTGTATTTATTGGCGCAAACATCGTCCGGCGTATTCGGGGCATGAACAGTAAAACAAAGAAGAGAAGATGAGCATATTGCGGAAGGCAGCGGCGGAGTCTGCAGGTACTATTTCGATATGGATGTAATAAATGTTTCATGGTACATTGAATAAATAAAAAATAATGGAGGAGCAGTTTTATGTCTGATGTGAAATACTATAAGGCAACGGAAGTCGCGGAAAAATCCTGGCAGATCGAGTACGCATTCACGGATCAGGAGCATGTATACTGCTATCTGATCGAAGGGCAGGATACGGCGCTTCTCATTGATACCATGTACGGCTACGGGAGCCTGCGGGAATTCTGTGAAACACTCACGGACAAGCCGATCAGGCTTGTGCTGACGCATTTCCATCTGGATCATATCGGCGGGAATACCGAGTTTGATTCCTGCTATATCCATCATCTGGATATCGCGAATTACCTGGATTCGAAGCTCCCTCCGAGGGAAGAAATGCTGAAACGCGTTCAGGCGGAAGCTTTCCCGGAGCTTCGGGATCTTGCAGAGCTTTTCGATATGCAGGAATTTAAGGCTGTTCCGGCATATCCTCTTTATGACGGGGATATCCTGGACCTCGGAGGACGGACAATAGAAGTCGTCTGGGTCGGCGGGCACTCGGCAGGATCCGTGGCATATGTGGATCCAAAGAGCCGGATCGCCTATACAGGTGACTGCTGCAACAGCAATACACTGCTGGGCTTCGGCAATTCCCTCCCGATCGAAGACTACCTCAAAAACCTGCTTCACTTTAAACACTATCAGGATCAGTTTGACGTCATGTACGGCGGACACCAGGTGCTTCCGCCTTCGGTAATCGACGAGGGCATCGAGCTCTGCGCACGGGTGCTTGCCGGAACGGACGATCATGAAGAAATGGAGAGTATGTTCGGCCGGAAGATAGTCTACGCCGCAAAACACGGCGCAAGTACGACCGAGCGCGCGGACGGAAAGCTTTTCAATAGGTGCTACAGCCCGGAAAAACGTTTTGCGTGCGGAAAAACTGCCCGGGTGATCAACTTCGATCCGATGCCGATGTTCTAAGAAGGCCGGCAGGAAAAGCTTTCGGAGGACCGGCAGGGATCCTCCGCGTATCATCGGCTTTCGGACAAAACATAGCAATCCATGACAGGAATATTCTTAAGAGCCGGCTTATAATCCGTTGTGAAAGGAGGGGAACCGAATGGACTGGGTCAGGACGATCAACGATGCAATTGAATATATGGAGGGCCATCTCACCGAAGAGATCACTCTTTCGGATATTGCGAAGCATGTGAACCTTTCCGCTTTTCATTTTCAGAGAGCGTTTTCACTTTTGACGGATATGTCGCCGGCAGAATACCTGCGTAAAAGGCGTCTTTCGCAGGCCGGAGCAGACCTCTTGAACGGAGAAGCGAAAGTCATTGACGCGGCGATGAAATACTGCTATGATTCGCCGGAGAGCTTTACAAAGGCCTTTACAAGATTTCACGGCGTGTCGCCCGTACAGGTAAAGAAGGGCAGCCCCATTCAGTTCATGAACCGGTTTACCGTCCAAATCACAATTGAAGGAGGCTGTATCATGGAATACACGATCGAAAAATGGGAAGCGATGGAGCTTCTCGTACATGCAAAGGATTTTCACGCGGAAACAGGTGATAAGGAGATCCCTGCTTTCTGGGACGAATACTTTGACAACGAGGAATACCGGAAGATCCCCGGCTATCTTGGCGTATGCGCAGAGCAGAAAACGGACAACGACGTATTCAGGTACGGGATCGGCTGCAAGGCTTCTGACGTGGAAGGCGTACCGGAGGGCTTTGAGATCATCCATATCCCGGAATACACCTGGGCGGTATTTAAGTGCGTCGGACCGATGCCGGAAGCGATCCAGGCCATGTGGGAGAAGATCTACAAGGAGTGGCTCCCGGTTTCGGATTATGAGCTGATCCCGGAGTACGATATTGAGAACTACCTGCCCGGCGATCCGTCCGCACAGGATTATGTGAGCGAGATCTGCATCCCGGTGAGAAAAATCAGGTGATCCGGAGAGGATCGTAACGCTGATTGCCTCTATGGCGCGTCAGCGGAGGAGTTGTTGAATGGATAAAGAAAGGATCGATGCGGAAGGCTCCGGCATCCTGCTTGAGCTTGAGGATACGGAGTGGCCGTTTACGTACACGGATCACGACAGAAGGATCGCGCGAGCCATCGTATTTGACGACGAAGGGTACTTCTATTTTGTCCGGGCGGACCGCGACGATGACTTTGGCAGGGCCTTTGTCATCGAGACTGCAGGCGGCGGGATCGAGCCCGGGGAGGACCCGGAAACAGCGATCCATCGCGAGCTCCGGGAGGAGCTGGGCGCGGAAGTAGAGGTGGTGTGCAGGATCGGCGTCGTGAGCGATTACTACAACCTGATCCATCGGCACAACCTGAACAACTACTTCCTCTGCAGAGTGGTTTCGTTCGGAGAAAGGAGCCTCACTGAGGACGAGATCCATGAGTATCACCTGGCGACCCTGAAGCTCAGGTACGAAGAGGCAGTCAGTGAATATGAAAGATGCAGGGACTCCGCGCTCGGGCGGCTGATCGGGAACCGGGAGGTGCCGGTACTGAGACGGGCAAAGGAGATCCTGGAGGAGAGAGATGCAGGTAGTCGGTGATTCGGTACACATCCGGGAAGCCCGGGAAGAGGACGCTGAAGCGATCTGCCGGCTCAGTTCGGAAGAACTCGGCTATGAGTGTTCCCCGGAACTTGTAAAAGCGAACTTTATGAAGCTTCAGCCGGACCGGGAGAAGGTGTTTGCGGCCGTCTCCGGGGAGACGGTCCTGGGCTTTGTCCATGTGGAGAAGTACCAGGTACTGTACGCCGATGCCATGGCGAATCCTGGGGCTTGCCGTAGACAGGACCGCACAGCATCAGGGCATCGGAAGAGCGCTTTTGTCCCACGCAGAGCAGTGGGCGAAAGAAAACGGTATCACGGCCATGCGCCTGAATTCCGGAGCAGCGCGTACCGGCGCACACGCGTTCTACCGTGCCGTGGGATACACGGAGACGAAGCGTCAGGCGCGGTTCTTTAAGGAATTAGTTGCAGATGATACTGTGCCGGGACTGTAAGAATGCAGGTTATATGAAAAAACTGAACTCTGAGGAAGAATATCGAATCACTTCAAAAATTAAAACGTCGTCTTGGCCGAAAGTTCCAGACGACGTTTTTTATTTGACTCTTTTTATTATTGACAATATAACGGTCAACCGATATAATTTCTCTGATAAGAAGGGAGGGACAGCAATGATAATAAAGGATGAGCTACTGAAAAGAAGATTAAGCATGTACAGACTGGCACTCATGAGCGAAGTGCCATATGCCACCATAAACGATATATGCAACGGAAAAGCCCGGCTGGAAAAGTGCACAGCAGAAACAATCTATCGGATCGCGCAGGCGTTGGACGTTCCCATGGAAGAACTGCTTGCGCCGTTCATGAAAAAGCGTCCCGCTTTTGAAATCTTTAAAAGCACGATCTGCCACCGATTGAAGGAGCTAGGAGACGTTGAATTTATTATTAAAACTCTTGAAGGTCAGGAAATACGAACATATTATGCTGAGAGCTGGTATCCGGAAAGTCTGTACCTTCTTGCCATGCTGGATTATGTGAGCCGGGAGAACGATATCCCGTTATGCAGCGAGTATGATGATATTCGTCAATGCAGGCTGGAAAAGCCGCTCTATCCATCCGGTATATTGGCATTGGCGGCTGTTGATAAAAATGAACAGATCCTGCGTGAGGCAGAAGCAGAAGCCATTCCGGAGTTCAGACGTTTTAATATCATTGAAAACGAGGTGAGGAACGTTGTCTGAGGCACGATTTGAATTTACGAAAGAGAATATAGACATCTACTTGAAAGAACTGGCCAAATCATATCGGAAACTCGTTGGCAAGGGTATGCCGGCAGAAATGATCCTGATCGGTGGAGCATCGATCCTGATCAATTACGGCTTTCGTAATATGACTACAGATATTGATGCACTGATTCGGGCTGCTTCAGGGATGAAGGATGCGATCAATTTTGTCAGAGATAAGTATGAATTGTCTGACGGATGGCTGAATGATGATTTTAAGAAAACGGATTTGTATTCGGATAAACTGCCTCAGTTTTCTGTCTATTATAAGACATATTCCAATATCGTGTCCATTCGTACGATAGCTGCAGAGTATTTAATTGCCATGAAGCTTCGATCCGGCAGGCTTTATAAACATGACCTTTCAGATGTTCTGGGAATTCTGGCAGAGCATGAGCGGAAAGGCGTGCCGATCACATTGGAGCGAGTCAAAAAAGCAGTGAACGATCTTTATGGAGACTGGGGTTCACTTCCGGAAAAATCCGGGACTTTTATTGAAGATGTTATGGCCCAAGGCCGTTTTGGTGAATTATATGAGGAAATTGAAGGCGAAGAGAAAGCGGCCAGGACAATGCTGATTCGGTTCGAGCAGAATTATCCCGGTGTTATTAAAACTGATAATGTGGATGAGATCATAGGCAACATAAAAAAGGCGGATCGGGCTGACATACTTGATAAGCTGAAGGCGAATCGGGATCATCAGCAGTAAACAGCCGGCATACTGATAATGATCCGGGCACGATGTATGAGATTTATACGTCGTGCCCGGATCATTTATACTTTGTCTTTTTGAAAAAGGGCTAATTATCCTCAGAACAGTCCGCTGATCACGCCGTTCTCGTCCACGTCGATGTTCTCCGCCGCGGGATGCTTCGGAAGGCCCGGCATGGTCATGATATCGCCGGTGAGGGCAACCACGAAGCCGGCGCCTGCGGAGACCTTGACTTCCTTGACACTGACGATGAAATCTTCGGGAGCGCCCAGGACCTTGGGATCATCCGTGAAGCTGTACTGCGTCTTCGCAACACAGACCGGCAGGTTTCCGTAGCCCAGTTCCTTGAGCTTCTTGATCTCACGCTTCGCCGCCGGCAGGATCGAGATGTCCTTGCCGCCGTAGATCTTCTGCGTGATTGCGCGGAGCTTCTTTTCGATGCTGTCGTTCACGTCGTAGGAGAAGGTGAAGTTGCCCTGCTCCTCCTCACAGAGACGCACGACCTCGCGCGCGAGGTCCTCGCCGCCCTTGCCGCCTTCCGCCCAGACGGTGGAGAGGATGGTGTTCACGCCCAGCTCGCGGCACTTCGCGATGATGAAATCGATCTCCGCGTCAGTGTCCGTGGGGAAGCGGTTGACTGCGACCACACAAGGCAGCCGGTAGACGTTCTTGATGTTGGATACATGGCGCAGCAGATTCGGGACGCCCTTTTCGAGCGCGCCGAGGTCCTCGTTCTCGAGCTCCTTCTTCGAAAGCCCGCCGTGCATCTTGAGTGCGCGGACCGTAGCCACCACGACCACCGCGTCCGGCACAAGGCCCGCCATGCGGCACTTGATGTCCAGGAATTTCTCCGCGCCTAAGTCCGCGCCGAAGCCTGCTTCGGTGACCACATAGTCGCCCAATTTCAGGGCGGTGCGGGTCGCGATCACGGAATTGCAGCCGTGTGCGATGTTTGCGAACGGGCCGCCGTGTACGAAGAACGGGGTGCCTTCGAGCGTCTGCACGAGATTCGGCTTCAGCGCGTCTTTTAAGAGCGCCGCCATGGCGCCCACAGCCTTCAGGTCGCCGGCTGTCACCGGCCGGTCGTCAAAGGTGTAGCCCACAACGATCTTCGAAAGCCTTTCCTTGAGGTCCGTCATGGAGCTCGCGAGGCAGAACACAGCCATGATCTCGGAGGCCACGGTGATGTCGTAGCCGTCTTCTCTGGGCACGCCGTTCGTGCGTCCGCCCAGGCCGTCCAGGACGTAGCGGAGCTGCCGGTCGTTCATGTCCACGCAGCGGCGCCAGGTGATCTTCCGGACGTCGATGCCGAGCTCGTTCCCCTGCTGGATGTGGTTGTCAAGCATGGCCGCAAGGAGGTTGTTCGCCGCGCCGATCGCGTGGAAGTCGCCGGTAAAGTGGAGGTTGATGTCCTCCATCGGCACCACCTGCGCGTAGCCGCCGCCTGCCGCGCCGCCCTTTACGCCGAACACCGGGCCGAGAGACGGCTCACGGAGCGCGCCAACCACGTTCTTCCCGATTCGCGCAAGGCCGTCGGCGAGGCCGATGGTGGTGGTCGTCTTGCCCTCGCCCGCCGGAGTGGGGGTGATGGCCGTGACCAGGATCAGCTTCCCGTCCTTTTTATCCTGCGGGATATACGCCGTATTGATCTTTGCCTTGTATTTGCCGTACTGTTCGACCGCGTCCGGGTCGATGCCGGCCTTCGCTGCGATCTCCGTAATGGGTCTCATTTCGCACTGCTGTGCGATCTCGATATCAGTCAAATAAGCCATGGCAGAAATTCCTCCTTACCTGAAATAGAGACATGCTGCTTCAAACATGTGGATGTCGTAATTGCCTTCCACGTTCTTGTAAAGCCCTTCGTCGATCCTTTCGCTGTGCCCCATCTTGCCGAAGACCCGGCCGTCCGGAGACGTGATCCCTTCCACCGCGTACATGGACCCGTTCGGATTATACCGGACGTCCATGGTCGCGCTGCCGGCCATATCCACGTACTGTGTCGCGATCTGTCCGTTTGCCGCAAGCCGGAGGATCTGCTCCTCCTCGCCGTAGAAGCGTCCTTCGCCGTGGGAGATCGGGACCGTATAGATCTCTCCGGGCTCAGTCAGCATCAGCCACGGAGACTTGTTGGAGGCGACTCTGGTCTTAACGAGTCTCGACTGGTGCCGGGAGATCGTGTTGAAGGTCAATGTCAGGCTGTGCTCGTCCACGTCGCGGATCCGCCCCTCGGGCAGCAGACCGAGCTTGATGAGCGCCTGGAAGCCGTTGCAGATGCCGGCCATCAGGCCGCCGCGGTTTTCAAGGAGCTCCGTCACGCCTTCCTTCACCGCACCGTTGCGGAAGAAAGCAGTGATGAATTTCGCAGAGCCATCGGGCTCATCGCCGCCGGAGAAGCCGCCGGGGATGAAAATGACCTGCGCGTCCGAGATCCGCTTCGCGAAGTACGATACGGATTCCTGGATATCCTGTGCCGTCCGGTTTTTGATGACGATGATCTCGGGCTCAAGCCCTGCGCGGAGGATCGCCTTCGCGGAATCCGTCTCGCAGTTCGTACCGGGGAACGCAGGGATCAGGACCCTGGGCTTCGCGACCTTTATGGCAGGCGACGCCTTGCAGGAGCCGCTCCACGTAAAGGTCTCGGCCGTACCGGGAGCGTCCGGGATATTGCACGAGTACACACCCTCCAGACGGCCCTCGTAGGTCTCCAGAATGCGCTCCGTTTCAATTCTGTCCGTTCCGTAGGAGAAATACCCGTCGTCTGTGATAAAGCCGATTTCGGTACCAGATTCAGTGTCTTCCGGCACTTCCAGAAGGAACGCGCCGTAGTTTTTATGCGTAAGTGCCATCAGGCTCTTTTCAGGATTAAAGCGGAAGCCGAAGCCGTTTCCGAAGCTCATCTTCATGACGGCTTCCAGGATGCCGCCGCGTTCAAGCGTATAGCAGGACTTTGCCGTACCGCTTTTCAGCATGCGCGTGACTTCGTCAAACACCGAAAGGAGAGAAGCGGTCTTCGGAAGGCCGTTCCCGTCGAGCTCCGGTGTAAGCAGGATCACTTTGTTTCCGGCTGCCTTGAATTCCGGAGAGACCACGTCTCCGGTCTTCCCGGTTGTGACCGCAAAGGAGATGAGAGTGGGCGGGACATCGAGGTCCTCGAACGAGCCGCTCATGGAATCCTTGCCGCCGATGGCCCCGATCCCGAGCTCCATCTGCGCCTTAAAAGCGCCAAGAAGTGCCGCAAGCGGCTTCCCCCAGCGCTTTCCGTCCGTGCCGGGTTTCTCGAAATACTCCTGGAAAGTGAGATAGACGTCTTCAAAGGAAGCGCCTGTTGCAATCAGCTTCGCGACCGATGAAACGACCGCGAGGTACGCACCGTGGTAAGGGCTCTTTTCTGAGAGTGCCGGGTCGAAGCCCCAGGCCATGAAGCTGCAGTCGTCCGTAGACTTCACTTCCATGGGGATCTTGTGGACCATCGCCTGGATGGGCGTCTCCTGGTACTTTCCGCCAAAGGGCATCAGGACCGTGCCCGCGCCGATGGTCGAATCGAACCGCTCGGAAAGTCCGCGCCTGCTGCACGTTGAAAGGTCGGACGCTGCGGAAAGCATCGCGTCAGTGAAGTGCCTGGGTGCCGCGACAGGCTCCTTTTCGGGCGCCGCCGGCGTAATTGTGATATGCTTCTCCGCGCCGTTCGAATTCAGAAATTCGCGGCTGATATCGACGATCGTTTTTCCGTTCCAGGTCATCACGAGCCGCGGCTCTTCCGTGACCTGCGCCACGATGGTCGCCGCAAGGTTCTCCGTATCCGCGATCGCAATGAAGCGTTCCGCGTCCTCCGGCGCGACCACAACGGCCATGCGCTCCTGAGACTCGCTGATCGCAAGCTCCGTGCCGTCCAGGCCCTCGTATTTCCTCGGGACCTTATTGAGATCTATGAGAAGCCCGTCCGCAAGCTCTCCGATCGCAACAGACACGCCGCCCGCGCCAAAGTCGTTGCAGCGCTTGATGAGGCGGCTCGCCTCTGCGTTCCGGAACAGCCGCTGGAGCTTCCTCTCTTCAGGCGCGTTGCCCTTCTGGACTTCCGCGCCGCAGGTCTCCACGGATTTCGTATTGTGTGCCTTGGAGGAGCCGGTCGCCCCGCCGATCCCGTCGCGGCCCGTCGCGCCGCCAAGCAGGATCACCACGTCTCCGGGTGCCGGGCGCTCGCGCCGGACGTTTTCTTCAGGCGCCGCCGCGATCACCGCACCGACCTCCATATGCTTCGCAGCATAGCCGGGGTGGTAGAATTCATCGACGATGCCGGTCGCAAGACCGATCTGGTTGCCGTAAGAGGAATACCCTGCGGCCGCCGTGGTCACGAGCTTTCTCTGCGGAAGCTTTCCGGGGATCGTCTCACTCACGGGGACAGTCGGGTCCGCCGCGCCGGTGAGCCGCATCGCGCCGTAGACGTAGGAGCGGCCGGAGAGCGGGTCGCGGATCGCGCCGCCTATGCAGGTGGCCGCACCGCCGAAGGGCTCGATCTCCGTGGGGTGGTTATGCGTTTCATTCTTGAAGAGGAGGAGCCACGGTTCTTTGACTCCGTCCGCCTCGACTTCGATCTTTACGGTGCAGGCGTTGATCTCCTCGGATTCGTCAAGTTTCGGGAGCTTTCCCGCAGCCTTCAGGTGCCGGACCGCAAGCGTCGCGACGTCCATGAGGCATACGGGCTTCGTCCGCCCGAGCGCCTTCCTGGTGTCAAGATACTCCTGATACGCCGCTTCCAGAAGCGGATCCTCGAACTTTACGTTATCGATGATGGTCTGGAACGTTGTGTGCCTGCAGTGGTCGGACCAGTAGGTGTCGATCATCCGGATCTCCGTAATGGTCGGATCCCGGTCTTCTTTTACAAAATAGTCCCGGCAGAAAGCGAGGTCGCCCTCGTCCATCGCAAGGCCGTAGTCAGCGATGAAGCCTGAAAGAGCATCGCCCTGAAGATTCCGGAAGCCTTCGAGCGTCGCAACGGTTTCCGGGATCTCAAATTCGGTCTTCAGTGTATCCGGAAGCTCAAGAGACGCTTCTCTGGCCTCAACCGGGTTGATCACGTATTTTTTGATGGCCGCAAGGTCCTCGCCGGAAAGATCGCCCGAAAGGATATAGACCTTTGCAGAGCGGATCTCCGGGCGCTCGCCCTGGGACAGGATCTGGATGCACTGCGCAGCGGAATCCGCGCGCTGGTCAAACTGGCCGGGCAGGTACTCGACAGCGAATACGATACCGTCCGTTTCCGGGAGGTCACGGTACGTGACGTCCGTCTGCGGTTCGGAAAACACGGTGCGGATCGCGTAGGAGAAGAGCTCCTCCGGACAGTCCTCCGCATCGTACCGGTTCAGGATCCGGACGTCCTTTAAGCCCCTGATCCCGAGGAACGTGCGGGCATCGGAGAGGAGCGCGTGCGCTTCCTGAGCAAGCTCCTGCCTTTTTTCTGTATAAACTCGGTAAACCATTACGCTTCCTCCGTGATCTTAAGCGCCCTTGCGCCGATGTCCCGGCGCCAGAAGGCGTTGCTGAAATGGATGCGGCAGACAGAAACGTACGCTTTGTCGAGCGCGTCCTTCAGTGTATCGGAAACGGCCGTCACTCCCAGCACGCGTCCGCCGGACGTCACAAGCTTTCCGTCGGAAAGCGCCGCGCCGGCTACATAGACGGACGGAAGAACGTCTTCCGGGATCGTGATCTCAAAGCCCTTTTCGTAGGAGACGGGGTAGCCCTCGGACGCCATGACCACACAGGCCGCGTTTTTGTCCGAGAAGCAGACCTCGGTCTCTTCGAGCTTCTCGTCCGTTACCGCTTTCATGATCGTGAAGAGGTCGGATTCGAGGAGCGGGAGGACCACCTGGGTCTCCGGGTCGCCGAAGCGGCAGTTGTATTCAATGACCTTCGGGCCGTTTTCAGTGATCATGAGGCCGAAGTACAGGCAGCCCTTAAACGGCCGGCCTTCGGCATTCATGGCCCTGATGGTCGGAAGGAAGATCTCTTCCATGCAGCGGTCCGCAACTTCCTTTGTGTAGAAGGGGTTCGGGGCGATCGTGCCCATGCCGCCGGTATTTAAGCCCTTGTCGCCGTCCAGTGCGCGCTTATGGTCCATTGAAGACACCATCGGCTTCACCGTATGGCCGTCCGTAAACGCCAGTACGGAGACCTCGGGGCCCGTCAGGAATTCCTCGACCACGATCTGATCTCCGCTTGCGCCGAACTTCTTTTCCTCCATGATGGAGCGGACAGCCTCCTCTGCTTCCTCGTGTGATCCCGCGATGATCACACCTTTTCCGAGAGCAAGGCCGTCCGCCTTGATGACCGTGGGAAGAGGAGCGTCCGCAACGTAGCGGAGCGCTTCTTCCGGGTCGTCAAAGACCTCGTAAGAGGCCGTGGGGATCCCGTACTTTTTCATGAGGTTCTTGGAAAAGACCTTGCTGCCTTCAATGACAGCCGCATTTTTCCGGGGACCGAAGCAGGGGATCCCTTTATCTTCCAGTGCGTCAACAAGGCCGAGGACCAGCGGGTCGTCCGGCGCCACCACAGCGTAATCCACCTGATTTTCTGCAGCAAAGCCGACTATACCGGGAATATCCGTTGCCTTGATGGGCACACACTGGGCATCCTGTGCGATGCCGCCGTTTCCGGGCAGGGCATAGATCACGTCGATTTCCGGATTCTCCCGGAGCTTTTTGATGATCGCGTGCTCCCTGCCGCCGCCGCCAACGACTAGTAAATTCATATGAGCTCTCCTTTTTGGTAAGGAATCAATGATGGAAGAGACGCATGCCGGTAAAGATCATCACAGCGTCGTACTTGTTGCAGCAGTCGATAACTGCGTCGTCCCGGATGGAGCCGCCCGGCTCCGCGATGTACTTCACGCCGGAACGGACCGCGCGCTCGATGTTGTCCTCAAAGGGGAAGAAGGCATCGGAGCCCAGCGCCACGTTCTGCCTTGTCGCGAGGAACGCTTTCTGTTCTTCCTTTGTGAACGGCTCGGGCTGCTCGGTAAAGTACTTCTGCCAGTTGCCGTCCGCGCAGACGTCCTCTTCGTTCTGGTTGATGTAGCCGTCGATGACGTTGTCCCGCTCCGGGCGTCCCAGCTTCTTTTTGAAGGGGAGGTTCAGGACCTTGTCCGCCTGACGGAGGAACCAGGTGTCCGCCTTAGACCCCGCAAGCCTCGTGCAGTGGATCCTGGACTGCTGGCCGGCGCCTACGCCTATAGCCTGGCCGTCCACCGCGAAGCAGACCGAATTGGACTGCGTATACTTCAGCGTGATGAGCGAAATGATGAGGTCCCGCACCGCGCTTTCGGGCAGGTCCTTGTTCTCTGTCACGATGTTCGTGAGAAGGTCTGCGTCGATCCTGAAGTTGTTCCGGCCTTGTTCAAAGGTCACGCCGAAGACCTGCTTGGTCTCCTGGACTTCCGGAACGTAATCCGGGTCGATCTCCACAACGTTGTAGGAGCCGTTCCGCTTTTCGCAGAGGATCTTTAAAGCTTCCGGGTCGTAGCCGGGAGCGATGATGCCGTCACTGACCTCGCGGCGGATCATCTTGGCCGTCACGACGTCGCAGGGGTCGGAGAGTGCGACCCAGTCGCCGAAGGAGCACATGCGGTCCGTGCCGCGGGCACGCGCGTACGCGCAGGCGAGCGGAGAGTCGTCGAGGCCCTTCACGTCGTCCACGAAGCAGGCCTTCTTCAGCTTTTCGTCAAGCGGCAGGCCGACTGCGGCGGATGTGGGGCTCACGTGCTTGAAGGAGGTGACCGCGGGCATGCCGAGGATAGTCTTTAATTCCTTGACCAGCTGCCAGGAGTTCAGGGCGTCCAGGAAGTTGATGTAGCCGGGGCGGCCGTTCAGGACCTTTAAGGGAAGCTCGCTTCCGTCCTTCATATAGATCTTTGCAGGCTTCTGGTTCGGGTTGCAGCCGTATTTCAGTTCGAATTCTTTCATTGCGGTCCTCCTTATCTGTTTTTATTGACCAGGCGGTTCGTAATTTCGCCGGTCCAAAGGTCGGTGTAGCGTACGTAAAGGGAGATCTTGTTGTCCGGATCCAGCGCGTTCCAGAGGGTCTCCGTAAATTCATCGATGCTGTCCGGGATCAGGACGCGCTCCGGCTCACCCTGGAACGTCGGGATCGGGTTCCCGTCGCAGACGTAGGTGTGCAGGAAGTGGCCGAGGCCCGCCTTCGCGGGGTAGGAGAAGGTGTAGCGCGCGCAGTCCGTGCCTTCCGGATCGATGCTCTTCAGGATATTGAGCTCATAGGTGAAGTCGTTGTCCTTAAAGGTGAGCATGCCGGAAATGCGGGGTGTGTAGTTCGGAGCGTCCGGCTCGAATTCGCGGGTCGCAAGGGCTTCCGTGAAGCTCTTTCCGCCCTTTACGAAATCGTAGATCGTATCGGTTTGGTTACCGTTCGTCACGATCAGCCTGTTTTCATATGAGCGGATGGCTGCGTAGATGATGAGGCTCGGGTCCTGGACCTTAGATGCGTCGAAGGGCTCCGTGAAGACTTCGCCGTCCTTTTCCGTGAAGATCCTGTTCCTGCTGTTCGCGGAACGGCCCATGATGAAGTACGCCGCAGCAGCCTTCGTGCCGTCTTCGGTCTTTCCGATGACGATGCCGCGTCCTACGTAGGAGTTCCCGGTGATCAGCTCACCGATGTCGTTGATCTTGTAGATTTCCATGCGTGCTCTCCTTATGATTCTTTCATTTCAATGATCTCCCGTGATACAGTTTCAACTGCCTTCGGGAGAAGGATCCATTCCGCCTGCTCCATGACCCGCTTCTGCAGGACCTCCGGGGTGTCGCCCGGAAGGACCTCCACTGCCTTCTGGTACAGGATCTCGCCGCCGTCCGTGATCTCATTCACAAAGTGGACGGTCGCGCCGGTGACCTTAACGCCTCTTCTCAATGCTTCTTCGTGGACCTTGAGTCCGTAGTAGCCGTCCCCGCAGAAGGAAGGGATCAGCGAAGGATGGACGTTCAGCATGCGCCGCGGCCACTTCTTCGTGAAGTCTGCACTTAAAACTGTGAGGAACCCGGCGAGGACGATCAGGTCGATCTGATATTCCGCGAGAAGCTCATTGATCTTTGCCTCCACGTTTTCCTGAGTGCCGTACACCTTTTTCGTTACGGCGTACGCATCGATACCGGCAAGCTTCGCGCGTTCCAACGCGTAGGCCTTCCTGCTGGAGCTTATAATAAGCACCACTTCGCCGGACGTAATGATGCCGGATTCTTCCGCGTCCAGGATGGCCTGGAGATTGGTGCCGCCGCCGGAAACCAGGACCGCTACCCGTGCTTTTTCACTCATTCCCTGTCTCCTTTACTTAAGACGCCTGTGAGGACCGGCAGGAGCATGCCGCCGATGCTGTTTCCCAGGATCACGGTCAGGATGAACCCGAACGCCTTTACGGAAACGATGCCCGACGCCGCGAAGTAGAAGATGTCCGCGACCGAATGCTCAAAGCCGGACAGGATGAACACCGGGATACAGAAGAGGACCCCTAAGGGCGACTTGTTGTCCCGGTATATTTTCACTGCGGTATACATGAGAATGCCGCAGAAGGTACCTCTTATAAGTGTTCCGAAGAACGTCTGGGCAAGCTTGGCGGTACAGATCGTTTCCGCGGTCTCTGCCGAAGCTGAGAACGCGTACCGGATGAGAAGCCCGCAGAGGATGGTGCCTAATGTATTTCCGAGAAGCCCTGTGAGAAGCACTGAAACGGCCTCTTTGTCATGCTTCTCCGGAATAAACCCGATCTTTCCCGTGTACAGCGAATAGCCGGCGAAGCAGATCGAGAGAAGCGCTACCGAAAACAGCACCGCGCCGGCAATTCTTGATTCACATGCGAGGAACACCGCCCCGCCTATAGACACCATGATCCCGGCAGCAATGCCGGATCCGACCTTTTTCAGCATATCCGAATCTTCTCCCCGCCTTCCGTAATGGTACCGAGGACGTACGCGTCCTCTCCGTTTTTCTTCAGGATCTCAAGCGCGCGGTCACTGTCCTCCGCACGGACCACCACGGTCATGCCGACGCCCATGTTGTAGGTGTTATACATGTCGTGCTCGGAGATGTTTCCGGCTTCCTGCAAAAGCTTAAAGATCCCGGGCGTCCGGACCGCAGCTCTGTCGATGCAGGCGCACAGGCCGTCCGGGATGCTCCGCGGGATATTTTCATAGAAGCCGCCGCCCGTGATGTGCGAGATGCCGGAGACCGGGACCTCGGCAAGCAGCGCGAGGACGGGCTTCACATAGATCTTTGTGGGGGTGAGGAGAGTCTCGCCTAAAGACCTTCCGGAAAGCTCCTCGCGGGGAGTATTCAGGTCCGCGTTTTCAATGTCGAAGGCCTTCCGGACGAGCGAGAAGCCGTTCGAATGGAGGCCGGACGAGGGGAGCGCGATGATGACGTCCCCGGGCCTCATCGTATTGTGGTCGATGATCCTGTCCTTATCGACGATGCCGACCGCAAAGCCCGCGAGGTCGTATTCGTCCTCCGGGTAGAAGCCGGGCATCTCGGCGGTCTCACCGCCAACCAGTGCGCAGCCCGCCTGGACGCAGCCTTCCGCGACGCCCGAAACCAGCGCCGCGATCTTTTCCGGGAAGTTCTTTCCGCAGGCGATGTAATCGAGGAAGAAGAGGGGCCTTGCGCCGCAGCAGATGACGTCGTTCACGCACATCGCAACGCAGTCGATCCCGACGGTGTCATGCCTGTCCATGAGCATCGCGATCCGAAGCTTTGTGCCAACGCCGTCCGTACCTGAGACCAGCACGGGATGCCTGATCCCGGTGAGGTCCGGCTCAAACAGTCCGCCGAACCCGCCGATCCCGGAGACCACTCCCTTTGTCATGGTCTTCGCGATGGAGGACTTCATGAGTTCTACAGCCCGGTAGCCCGCGGTGATATCGACGCCGGCGGCGCTGTAGGCATCCGATCTTGAAAGTTCGTTCACGGGGTTACTCCTTTCCGTTCCAGCAGTAGGTGCACAGTTCGCATTCCGGGAGGCCGATCGCTTCGACCACTCCCTCAAGCGACTGGAATTCGAGTGACGCAAAGTGGAGCTTTTCGCAGATGGCAGTCCTCAGCGCCTTGCCGCGCTCCGTACCGGCATCGGCGTATTCATCAAGATGGTCAAGACCTTCCTCGCCCTCGAGCTCGACTATGGTCCGCCTTGAGATCAGTTCCATGTCCGAGGTCGCGCGGGAGAAGTTCAGGAACTTGCAGCCGTACATGATGGGCGGGCAGGCGGATCGCATGTGCACTTCCCTGGCGCCGTTCTCATACAGGAAATCCACGGTCTCGCGAAGCTGTGTCCCGCGGACGATCGAGTCGTCCACAAAGAGCAGGCTCTTGCCCTTGATGAGCTCCTGCACCGGGATCTGCTTCATCTTCGCGATGCGGTCGCGGTCGGTCTGTTCCGTAGGCATGAAGCTTCTGGACCAGGTGGGCGTATACTTGATGAATGCCCGGGCGAAATGCTTGCCGCTTTCGTTCGCGTAGCCGATGGCGTGCGGGGTGCCGGAATCCGGGACGCCGCCCACGTAATCCACGTTTTCAAGCTCAGGCTTGCCTTCGTCGTGCTGCGCGAGAATAGCGCCGTTCTTATAGCGCATGGCCTCCACGTTCATTCCTTCATAGGTGGACGTGGGGTAGCCGTAGTAGCTCCAGAGGAACGCGCAGATGCGTTTTTTAGGCTTTGGCGGAGAAAGCACCGTGATATCGTTCTGCTTGATCGAGACGATCTCTCCGGGACCGAGCTCCCGAAGGTGCTCGTAATCCATCTTCTGATAGGAAAACGCCTCGAACGCGACGGCCGTGCTGCCGGGCTTCGTTCCGAGCTGGACAGGCAGCCGGCCGACCTTGTCTCTGGCTGCGATGATGGTGCCGTCGTCCGTGAGTATCAGGATGGAAGCGGTTCCTTCGATGACCTCCTGCGCGAACAGGATGCCGTCCGTGAAGTTGCTCTTCTGGTTGATGAGCGCCGCCACTAGCTCCGTGCTGTTCACCCGGCCGCCGGTCATCGCGTTGAAATGACCGCCGCTGAAGCTTAAGAAGTTACTGATGAGCGACTCCGAGTTATTGATGACGCCCGTTACAGAGAGGGCATAGTTACCGAGGTTACTGCGGACCAGAAGCGGCTGGGGATCGTAGTCGCTGATGCAGCCGATGGCCGCAATACCCTTCATGTCCGAAAGCACGTGCCCGAATTTCGAGCGGAACGGGGTGTTTTCAATGTTGTGGATCTGGCGCTGAAGCCCGACTAACGGGTCATACGCGGCAATACCGCCGTTTTTTGTGCCAAGGTGCGAGTGGTAATCCACTCCGAAAAATACGTCTGTAAGACAGTCGGTGTCAGAACTGATGCCGAAAAATCCTCCCATAGCTGTCTCCTTTTATAATGATAATATTACTGAAGTCCGGTGATCCCGGAACGTCCTGCCGTGCGTCAGTCAGTCGAAAGCTCCGCGGAGATCCGCCGGTCCTTTTCAAGGACGGCTTCCCGGTCCGCCGCACGCTTTTTATCGAGTGCTTCGGCAAGCCTTTCATCCGTGACCGCAAGGATCTCAAGAGAAAGCAAGGCGGCATTCACGCCTCCGTTCACCGCGACCGTGGCTACAGGTATGCCTGAGGGCATCTGTACAGTCGAAAGCAGGGCGTCAATGCCGTCTAAATTTGCAGATTTACAGGGGATGCCGATGACCGGCAGGGTAGTGTTTGCCGCAATGGCTCCCGCGAGGTGCGCCGCCATACCGGCTGCGGCGATCAGTACGCCGTACCCGTTTTCGCGTGCGGAAAGGGCAAATGCCCGGGCTTCTTCAGGCGTCCGGTGCGCGGAAAATACGTGCACCGTACAGGGGACGCCAAAGTCCTTCAGCGTGGAGACTGCCTTCTCTATGATCGGGCGGTCGCTGTCAGAACCCATGATGATCCCAACCTTTCTCATAAGGGGATTCCTCCTGAAAAAAATAAAAATGAGCGCACTCGGAAATATTCATTTCAAGTGTGCCCAGACGGTCGGCAAAGTGCTGTACCATGCTGCTCCCGGTGCGGTGCTCCGCAGTTTCCGTCAGTCACAGCATGGGGTTTCATGATTGACAGTTCAAGGATAGCATAGGACGCGAAAAATCTTCAAGGTGCAAAATTCACCATAAATTTTTATTTGGCAAGGTTTTTTCGTCACAATGTCAAAAATGCATTTAGGGGCCCGCGGGGGCTTGACTTTTCACGAGCCTATCGGATAGAATACACGGGATGAGACTGAGATCTTTAACCCGGCCCCGTGAGACCGGAAAGAGGAGGCTTGATGTTCAGAATTGACCATACGTTGTTTGAAAGAATTCCCGCATCTATCCCGGATACGGGTATTTTATTTTCTCTCGGGAAGGATGATTCCCGTGAATATACCGTTTTACCCGGCTTCTGTGACGTGCACGTGCACTTAAGGGAGCCGGGTTTTTCTTATAAGGAAACCGTGAGGACCGGGACGCTTTCGGCAGCCCGCGGCGGCTTTACGGACGTCTGCGCGATGCCGAATATACGGCCGGTCCCGGACAGTGTCCCGCACCTCTCGGAAGAGCTCGCCCTGATCGCCCGCGACACCGTGATCCGCGTTCACCCGTACGGGTCGCTCACTGTGAACGAGGAAGGCGAAGAGCCCGCGGACCTTCCCGGCATGGCGCCTTATGTGTGCGCCTTTTCCGACGATGGAAAGGGCGTCCAGAGCGAAGACATGATGCGGAAGCTCATGATCCGCGCGAAGATGCTCGGAAAGATCGTCACCGCGCACTGCGAGGTGAACGAACTTGTGAAGGGCGGGGTGATCCACGAAGGAGCGTACGCAAAAGCGCACGGGTACCCCGGGATCTCTTCGGAGAGCGAGTGGAAGATGATCGAGCGGGACCTCCGGCTTGCGAAGGAGACCGGGGCAGCCTACCACGTCTGCCACATCTCCGCGAAGGAGAGCGTCGAGCTCATCCGGAAGGCGAAGCGGGACGGCGTGGACGTGACCTGCGAAACTGCGCCGCACTACCTTGTGATGACGGATGAGGATCTTCAGGAAGACGGCCAGTTTAAGATGAACCCGCCCATCCGCGGCAGGGAAGACCGGGAGGCGCTGGCGGAAGGGATCCTCGACGGGACCATCGACATGATCATCACGGATCACGCACCGCACAGTGCAGAAGAAAAGGCGAAGGGTCTTCTCGGAAGCGCCTTCGGGATCGTCGGGCTAGAGACCTCGTTCCCCGTGATGTACACGCATTTCGTACGGCCCGGGGTCCTGTCCATGGAAAAGCTCATGGACCTCATGGCAGTACGCCCGAGGAAGCGGTTCGGGCTCCCCTTCGGGAACGATTTCAGCGTATGGGACCTCGAAGCCCCTTACAGGATCGACCCCGCGGAGTTTTTAAGCAAAGGAAAAGCAACACCCTTTACGGGAATGGAAGTATACGGAAGATGCATCGCGACGGTGTGTGACGGAAAGACCGTCTACACCGCGGAATGACGCAGGAAGAGGAGGAAAAGCATGGCAAAGAGAACGGATATTCATAAAGTACTGATCATCGGCTCGGGTCCTATCGTGATCGGGCAGGCGGCGGAGTTTGACTACGCGGGCACGCAGGCGTGCATCGCGCTCCGGGAAGAGGGGTACGAGGTGATCCTCGTGAACAGTAACCCCGCGACCATCATGACCGACACACAGATGGCAGACAAGGTCTACATGGAGCCGCTGACGCTCGAGTACCTCGCGAAGATCCTGCGCTATGAACGGCCGGACGCGATCGTGCCGGGGATCGGCGGGCAGACGGGCCTCAACCTCTGCATGCAGCTCGAGAAAAAGGGTGTTCTCCGGGAGTGCGGCGTACAGCTTTTAGGCACGCCTTCTTCCAGTATTGAGCGTGCGGAGGACCGCGAGCTCTTCAAGGAAATGTGCACCTCCATCGGCGAGCCGGTCATCCCTTCCGAGATCACCTATTCTCTGGAGGAAGCCGAAAAGGCCGCTGAAGATATCGGGTACCCTGTTGTGCTCCGGCCTGCGTTCACGTTAGGCGGCACGGGCGGCGGCTTTGCGGACAATTTAGAGGAGCTCCGGGAGATCGGGACGAATGCGTTCCGGCTGTCCCCGGTGCACCAGGTGCTTATTGAAAAGAGCGTCCGCGGCTACAAGGAGATCGAATTCGAGGTCATGCGCGACTCTTCAGACAACGCCATCACGATCTGCGGCATGGAGAACGTGGACCCCGTGGGCGTTCATACCGGCGACTCGATCGTGGTCGCGCCGATCCTTTCTCTCAATGACCATGACCTTCACATGCTTCAGGATTCCGCGATCCGGATCATCCGGGAGCTTAAGATAGAGGGCGGCTGCAACATCCAGTTCGCACTGAATCCGACAAGCAGCGAGTACTACCTGATCGAGGTGAACCCGCGCGTGTCCCGTTCCTCCGCGCTTGCATCCAAGGCGTCCGGGTATCCGATCGCCCGCGTGACGGCCAAGGTGGCTGTGGGTATGCTTCTCTCAGAGATCGAGGTGGCCGGCGGCAATGCGGCCATCGAACCGTCCCTCGACTACATCGTCGCGAAGTTCCCGCGGTTCCCGTTTGACAAGTTCCCCGGAGCTCCGAACACGCTTTCCACGCAGATGAAGGCGACGGGCGAGGTCATGGGCATCGGGTCGTCCCTCGAAGAGTGCATGCTGAAGTCCGTGCGGTCTCTGGAGACCGGCGTGAGCCATTTCCACCTGCCGCTCTTTGACAACGCGAAGACCGGGGAGCTCCTCGACTACGTCCGCGAGTTCCATGCGGACGGAGTATATGCGGTGTTCGAGCTTCTCCGGCGGGGCGTCGGCATTCCGGAGATCCATGAAGCGACGATGATCACGGAGCTCTTCCTTGAGTCCTTTAAAAAGATCACGGACATGGAAGAAAAGCTTCGGGCGTCCATCAACAGCATCGACGTCCTTCGGGAAGCGAAAAAGATGGGCTTTTCCGACCGCGTGATCGCATCACTTTGGAACCTGACGGAGATCGAAGTCTACCAGAAGAGGAAGGCGCTCGGCATTACGCCGGTATTCAGGATGGTGGACACGCTCCACACCGGGAAGTACATCGCCTATCTTTACTCGAGCTACACCGGGGAGAACGAATCACGGCTGACAGATAAAAAGAAAGTGGTCGTCCTGGGGGCAGGCCCCATCCTGATCGGCCAGGGCATCGAATTCGACTATTCCACTGTCCACGCAGTGCAGACCATCAAGCGCGCGGGCTATGAATCGATCATCATCAACAACAATCCGGAGACGGTCTCCACGGACTACACGACGGCGGACAAGCTCTTCTTTGAGCCGCTGACGGAAGAGGACTGCATGGCCATCATCGATTTCGAGAAGCCGGAGGGCGTGATCGCATCCCTGGGCGGACAGACGGCCATTAACCTTGCAGAGCCCCTGCGTGCCCGCGGCGTCAAGCTGATCGGGACGGACTGCGACGCGATCGAGCGCGCGGAAAACCGGGACAGCTTTGAAAACATCCTGAAGGAGCTCGGGATCCCGCAGCCGAAAGGAGAAGCGGTCACGAAGATCGAGGACGGCATCCGGGCGGCGGCGGAGATCGGATATCCCGTGCTGGTGCGGCCGTCGTTCGTATTAGGCGGCCGGGCGATGCAGATCGTAGCGGACGAAGAGCAGCTCCGGTATTACTTAAAGAGCGCGGTGGAGATCGACGAGGACAAGCCGGTGCTTGTGGACAAGTACATCGAAGGCAAGGAGGTCGAGGTTGACGCGATCTGCGACGGCCGCGACGTTTTCGTGCCGGGCATCATGGAGCTCGTGGAGCGCACGGGCATCCATTCGGGCGACTCGATCAGCGTGTATCCGAGCTTCAGCATCAGTAACCGCGTGAAAGGCATTATCCTGCAGTACGCAAAGAAGCTGGGCCTCGGCATCGGGATCGTCGGCCTTTACAACATCCAGTTCATTGTGGATAAAAATGACGACGTCTATATCATCGAAGTGAACCCGCGGTCTTCGCGGACCGTGCCGTTCCTTTCGAAGGCGACCGGGTACTCGCTTGCGGATATCGCGACCGAGGTGATCCTCGGGAAGTCCTTGAAAGAGCAGGGGATCTTCGACCTCTATCCGGAAGAAAAAAAGCGCTATTACGTCAAAGTGCCGGTCTTCTCGTTCAGCAAGATCAAGGGCCTGGACGCGTATCTGTCTCCGGAGATGAAATCGACAGGCGAAGCGATCGGCTACGATGACAAGCTGAACCGTGCGCTTTATAAGGCGCTGCAGGCGGCCGGGACGCATCTCCAGAACTACGGCACGGTGTTTGTGACCGTGGCGGACCGGGACAAGCAGGAGGTCCTGCCGCTCATTCGCCGCTTCTACAACCTGGGCTTCAATATCCAGGCGACAGCCGGCACGGCGCAGTTCCTGAAAAACAACGGCATCCGTACGCACGTTCTCGGGAAGATCAGCGACGGCTCCGAGGAGATCCCGGACGCGCTCCGGCAGGGGCACATCGCGTACGTGATCAACACGCGCGACATCTCTTCGTTCCGGGAGGCCAGCGACGGCCAGAAGATCCGCATGCTCGCGACAGAGAACAACGCGACCATCTTTACGTCGCTCGATACGGTCAGGGTGCTCCTCGACGTTTTGGAGGAGACGACGCTCACGATCTCTACGATCGACGCGTAAACATGCTGCGGCCTGTAATTGATCTCATGAGGAGTTTATGAAAGAAGGCATTTTTGAAATACTTGAAAACCTGCCGCTGACTGATTCCGTTTACCGGATGGTGCTCTCGGGCGACACGTCCGAAATGACGGCGCCGGGGCAGTTTGTGAATATAAAGCTGGACGGGCTGTTCCTGAGACGTCCGATCTCCCTCTGCGAGCTTGACGGGGACCTGATGACCCTGATCTACAAGGTCGTGGGGAAGGGCACCGCGGCGATGGCGGACATGGTCCCGGGACAGATGCTCAACGTCCTCACGGGCCTCGGAAACGGCTACGGCCTTTCGGAGGCCGGAGACGCGCCGCTCTTACTTGGTGGCGGCGTGGGCATCCCGCCGCTTTATGAGCTTGCGAAAAGACTCCGGGCAGAGGGAAGAAAGGTCACGTGCGTGCTCGGATTCAATACGACGGAAGAAGTGTTCTATGCCGAAGAGTTCAAGGCTCTCGGGTGCGCCGTGACGGTGACCATAAGGGACGGGATCCCGGAAAGCAGTTCAGAGGGGCGGATCACGGAAGCCGCACCGGGGACGGAAAATGCACTCGGTACAGGCATCCTGTACAAAAAGGGCTTTGTGACGGACGCCCTCCCGGTAGAATACAGTTATTTCTACACCTGCGGGCCGGAGCCCATGCTCCGCGCGGTGTTTAAAAGCACAAAGACCTCCGGCCAGTTCAGCTTTGAAGAGCGGATGGGCTGCGGCTTCGGCGCCTGTATGGGATGCTCCTGCAGGACAGTAACAGGGTACAAACGGATCTGCAAGGACGGTCCGGTGCTCCGGAAGGAGGAGATCCTATGGGACGCTTAAGCATTGACTTTTTCGGGGAAACGCTCGACAACCCCGTGATCCCGGCGTCCGGGTGCTTCGGCTACGGGTACGAATTCGCGGAGCTCTATGATATCAACGTCCTGGGGACGTTCTCCTTCAAGGGGACCACACGGGAGCCCCGGTTCGGGAACTCCACCCCCAGGATCGCGGAGACTTCTTCCGGCATGCTGAACGCGGTAGGGCTCCAGAATCCCGGTGCGGAAAAGGTGATCTCGGAAGAGCTGCCGAAGCTTTCAAAGGTTTTCCGGAAGAAAGTGATGGCGAACGTGAGCGGCTTTTCGGTCCGGGAATACGCGGAGACGTGTGAAATGCTCGGCAGGGAGCCGCAGGTCGGGTGGCTTGAGGTGAACGTGAGCTGCCCGAACGTCCATGGCGGCGGCATGAGCTTCGGAACGGACTGCAGTCAGGCATCAGAAGTCGTTCGGGCGGTGAAGGCCGTAACGAAAAAGCCTGTGATCATCAAATTGTCTCCGAACGTGACAAGTATTACGGACATCGCGAAGGCGTGCGAAGACGCCGGCGCGGACGGCGTGAGTCTGATCAATACGATTCTCGGGATGCGGATCGATCTCCGGACCCGGAAGCCGGTCCTCGCGAATACCTACGGCGGCCTGTCCGGCCCGGCAGTCTTTCCGGTGGCGCTCAGGATGGTGCACCAGGTGTCGCACGCCGTAAGGATCCCGGTGATCGGAATGGGCGGCGTGAGTTCTGCGGAGGACGTCCTGGAAATGATGATGGCGGGGGCCTGCGCCGTAGAAGTAGGCGCGGCGAACCTCGTTGACCCGTATATATGTAAAGAGATCATAGAGACGCTTCCCAACGCGATGGACCGGTACGGCATAGAATCGCTTCGGGAGCTTCAGAAGGAGGTAAAGTGATGGGAAGAGACGTGATCGTCGCCTGTGATTTTTCGAGCGCGGACGCGGTATTTTCATTTTTGGACAGGTTCGGAGACGTGAAGCCGTTCGTGAAGATCGGCATGGAGCTCTACTACGCGGAGGGTCCGGCCATCGTCCGGGAGCTTAAGCGCCGCGGCCACAGGATCTTCCTGGATCTGAAGCTCCACGACATCCCGAATACGGTGAAAAAAGCGATGGCGGTGCTGTCAAGGCTCGACGTGGATATGGTAAATCTCCACGCGGGCGGCGCTGTGCCAATGATGCAGGCTGCCCTAGAGGGGCTCACGCGGGAAGACGGTACACGGCCGATCCTCCTTGCGGTGACACAGCTCACGTCGACGGACCAGGAGACCATGGAGCGGAACCTCTTAATCGAAAAGCCCATGAAAGACGTGGTGCTTCATTACGCGGAAAATGCAAAGAAAGCGGGCTGCGACGGCGTGGTCTGTTCCCCGCTTGAAGCCGGGTCCGTCCATGAGCATCTCGGGCAGGAATTCCTCACGGTGACCCCGGGCGTACGTTTCCGGGACGGGGAGATCGGCGACCAGAAGCGGGTCATGACTCCCGCGGACGCGAAGATCGCGGGTTCCGACTACATCGTGGTCGGGCGGCCCATTACGGCGGCTCCGGACCCGGTGGCGGCGTATGAACGGTGTGTGAGAGAATTTGTGTGACACTCTGGTCCGCGAATCCTAAGGACTGACATCTTCCCCTTTAGAGGAAGGCTTTGAAAGGAGTTTATTATGGAACTGAAGAAGCTGATCGCGCAGGATCTTCTTAAGATCGGGGCGGTGTTTTTAAGACCCGAAGAGCCGTTCATCTGGGCGAGCGGGATCAAGAGCCCGGTGTACTGTGACAACAGACTGACGCTGACCGCGCCGGAAGTGCGTACAGACGTTGAAAACGGGCTTGCGGCTCTCGTCCGGGAATATTATAATGAGGCTGAGGTACTTATGGGAACGTCCACCGCGGGCATCGCGCACGCGGCCATCACAGGCCATATCCTGGGGCTCCCGATGGGCTACGTCCGTTCCGGTGCGAAGGATCACGGCCGGCAGAACCGGATCGAAGGAAAGCTTATCCCGGGCCAGAAGGTAGTGGTTGTGGAGGACCTGATCTCCACTGCCGGGAGCGTCCTCGAGGTAGTGGACGCCTTACGTGAAGAAGGCGCGGAGGTCCTCGGGATCGTCTCGATCTTTACCTACGGCATGAAGAAGGGCCTCGACCGCCTGGCGGCGGCCTGTGTGGAAAACCACTCCCTGACCGATTTTGACTGTATAGCGGAGACCGCGGCGGAAGAGGGCTATATCAAGGCGGAGGACGTCGCGCGCCTCATTAAATTCCGCGATAACCCTTCGGATGAAAGCTAGATCGGAGGAAACGCATGAAGCGAAGCGTGATCGATATTTCGGACCTCAGCACGGAGGAGATCAGAGAGCTCATCCGGGTCGCGGAGGACATCATCGGGCACCCGGCGGACTATGAGGAAGCCTGCCGGCACCGGAAGCTCGCGACGCTCTTTTTCGAGCCGTCCACCAGGACGCGCTTAAGCTTTGAAGCGGCGATGTACGAGCTCGGCGGAAACGTGATCTCCGTTGCGGGCGGGAATACGTCATCGGCGGCCAAGGGCGAGAGCATTGCGGACACCGCGAAGACGGTGAGCTGCTACGCGGACATCATCGCGATGCGGCACCCGAAGGAAGGCGCGGCGTACGTGGCGGCCCAAAACGCCTCCATCCCGGTCATCAACGCGGGAGACGGCGGTCACTGCCACCCCACTCAGACACTGGCGGACCTTCTTACGATCTGGCGCGAAAAAGGGACGTTTGAAAACCTCACGATCGGACTGTGCGGCGACCTCAAGTTCGGCCGGACCGTGCATTCCCTGATCCAGGCGATGTCCCGGTATGCGGGAGTCCGCTTTGTGCTGATCTCTCCCGAAGAACTGAAGCTCCCGAGCTATGTGAAAAAGGACGTGCTGGCGGCCAAAGGCATCGCCTACACGCAGACGACGGACCTCCTCGGCGCGATGCCGGACCTCGATATCCTGTACATGACGCGCGTGCAGCGGGAGCGCTTCTTTAACGAGGAGGACTATCTCCGCTTAAAGGACAGTTATATCCTGACGCCGCAGAAGCTTGCGAACGCGAAGAAGGATCTTTCTGTCATGCATCCGCTGCCCAGGGTCAACGAGATCAGCGTGGCTGTGGACGACGACCCGCGGGCCGCGTATTTCAAGCAGGTGCTCTACGGGAAGTACATGCGGATGGCGCTCATCCTGAAGCTTTTGAAGGAGGCCGGAAGACTATGAACGTAGATTCGATCCAGAACGGCATCGTGATCGACCATATCAGGGCGGGCTCGGCAATGAAGCTTTATGAGCTCCTGCACTTAGGCGACCTGGACGCGCCGGTCGCGATCATGAAGAACGTGACCAGCAAAAAGCTGGGAAAAAAGGACATCATTAAGATCGACGCGGAGCTTTCAGTCGACCTCGCCGTGATCGGCTATGTGGACCCGGAAGCTACGGTCAATATCATTAAGGACGGAGAACTTGTTGAGAAGCGGAAGATCGGCATGCCGGAGCTTCTCACGAACGTCCTGTTCTGCAAAAACCCGCGGTGCGTGACCAGCACGGAGCAGGAGCTCCCGCACGTGTTTAAGCTCACGGACAGAGAACGCCGCGTTTACCGCTGCATTTACTGCGAGACGGCGGCCGGGAAATAAGCGGTGCGGGACCGGCCGGGGCTTTGAACCGGCCTGATAACGTTGATAACACAGTTTGAGGAGGAACGGAGCAGATGAGTTACGAGGAAGCAAAGGCAAAATATGCGAAATACGGCGTCGATGCAGACACGGCGCTCAAAAAGCTTGCGAAGGTTCCTGTCAGTTTGCACTGCTGGCAGGGCGACGACGTCCGCGGCTTTGACACAGATCCTTCGAAGCCGCTGACCGGCGGCATCCAGACCACCGGCAATTACCCGGGCCGTGCGCGTACCCCGGAGGAGCTCATGGCGGACCTCGACAAGGCACTCGCCCTGATCCCCGGAAAGCCCAAGATGAACCTGCACGCAAGCTACGCGATCTTTGAAGACGGAGAATGGGCGGACCGGGACAAGCTCGAGCCGAAGCATTTCAAAAAGTGGGTGGATTTCTGCAAGGAGCGGGGCTTAGGCTGCGACTTCAACCCGACCTTCTTCTCGCATCCCAAATGCGACCCGCTGACACTTTCCTCTCCTGATCCCGAGACCCGGAAGTTCTGGATCGAGCACGGAAGGGCCTGCATCCGTATTTCTTCATACCTTGCGGAAGAGCTTGGCGAGCCCTGCGTCATGAACATCTGGACCGGAGACGGCTTCAAGGACGTCCCGGGCGACCGCATGGGCCCTCGTATCCGGTACCGCGAATCGATCGACGAGATCCTTAAAGAGCCCTACGACTTCACAAAGGTCAAGCCCTGCATCGAATCCAAGGTGTTCGGAATAGGCGTGGAGGCCTACACCGCAGGTTCGGCCGAGTTTTCGCTAAGCTATGCCGCATTCAACCGTGATAAATGTATTCCTTTGATGGACAACGGCCACTACCATCCGACCGAAGTCGTGAGCGACAAGATCCCGGCACTTCTTACGTTCTTCCCGGAGATCGCGCTCCACGTCACCCGTCCCATCCGCTGGGACAGCGACCACGTGGTACTGTTCGACGATGAGACCCGCGAGATCGCAAGAGAGATCGTCCGCTGCGGCGGCCTTGACGGACGCGTGGACATCGCACTCGATTACTTTGACGCGAGCATCAACCGTATTTCCGCCTGGGTGACGGGTTACCGGAATCTGGAGAAGGCATTGCTCTACGCGCTTCTGCAGCCTGCGGATGAACTTAAGAAGCTTCAGGATGAGGGCAATTTCACGAAGCTCATGGTCGTGCAGGAAGAACTGAAGACCCTGCCGTTCGGAGAGATCTGGGACGAGTACTGCAGGGAATGCGGAAAGCCGCTCGACGGAGAATGGTTTGAAGAAATTGAAAAGTATGAGAAGGAGATCCTGGAGGTAAGAAAATGAAAGACATCCTGACAGCCCCGTTTATGGTGGAAATGATCCGCATAACGGCCAACATGTATGATCATGGCTGGGACGAGCGGAACGGCGGCAATATTTCCCTGCTGCTTGAAGAAGAGGAACTTGCGGAATACCTCGACCTTTCGGCCCTCATCCGCACGATCCCCACAGGCTTCCGCGCACCGGAGCTTTGCGGAAAGTACTTCCTCGTGACCGGCACCGGCAAGTATTTCAAGAACGTTCAGTATGCGCCGGACGTGAACTTAGGCATCGTCCGCATCACGGATGAGGGCGAAAGCACGGAGCTCCTCTGGGGTTTTTCAGACGGCGGGAAGTTCACGAGCGAGTTCCCGGCCCACATGATGAGCCACGTCGCGCGTCTTTCCATAGACCCGGAAAACCGTGTGGTCATGCACTGCCATCCGTCCAACATCCTTGCCATGACCTTTGTCCCTACACTTGACGAGCGGGAGTTCACCCGCACGCTCTGGCAGATGTGCACGGAATGCCTGGTCGTTTTCCCGGACGGTGTGAACGTTCTTCCCTGGATGCTCTGCGGCACGAACGAGATCGGCGTAGTGACCGCGGAGAAGATGAAGACCGCACGCATTGTGGTCTGGGCCCAGCACGGTATTTACGGCGCCGGGAAGGACCTCGATGAGGCGTTCGGCCTTATTGAAACCGTTGAAAAAGGCGCGGAGATCTATATGAAGATCGCGCATCTTCCCCGCATCAACACGATTACCGACGAGATGATGCATGAGATCGAAGGCGGATTCAAGGTGAAAGCCCGCGAAGGCTATCTGGACTGAGGAGGTTCTCATATGCTGAAGATCCTGGCCATCGGCAACAGCTTTTCGAGCGACGCGACCTGGTTCCTGCACGACATCCTCGCGCATAACGGCGTGGAAAGCCGGGTGGTGAACCTGTACATTGGCGGGTGCAGCCTGGAGCGGCACTGGCAGAATATAGAAGGGAACAAGAGAGAGTACCAGTATCAGGTGAACGGCCGGCCGACGGACCGGTACGTGTCCATCGAAGAGGTGCTCACTGAAGAGACGTTCGACGTGATCGTGACACACCAGGCGAGCCACGACAGCGGCTGGGCCTGCACGTACGAGCCGTTCCTCGGGCTGATCCTCGACTACCTGAGGAAGCATTCCGAAGCGAAGATCTTCCTCAATGAGACCTGGGCCTACGAGGTCACGAGCCCTCACGGAAACTTCATGCGGTATGAACGGGACCAGCAGAAGATGTTCAAGGCGCTCAACGCCGCGTATGAAGCTGCAGCGGAGCGTTACGGGCTTCCGCTTATCCGGTCCGGGGAAGCGGTCCAGAAGATCAGGGAACTTCCTGCGTTCCGGTCCGGGGAAGTCTCGATCACGCGCGACGGCTTCCACATGCACTTCCTGTACGGCCGGTACGCGGTCGCGCTCATGTGGGCGGCTAAGATCGCCGGGATCGATCCATTAAGCGATACGTTCGTCCCGGCGGCGGAGTTCCTTCCGGGGATGAGCGCGGACGAAATGATCCTTAAGGCGATACGGGAGATCGCAGGGAGCTTTGAATGAAAAAGGTAAGGCCGTCCTAATGGACGGCCTTTTTATTCACCTCATCAGTCAGCTCAGTTGCTTTTATCCAGCACCTGCCAATTGAGGAACTCAGCGCCTTCTGTGAGGCTCCGCATGCTGCCGTGGGACAATGTCAGGGCATCCCAGGCGTCCCGGTCTGCCTGACTCGCAGACTCTGTATATGTATCCGTGGCATAGTCATGCGCCGAGTCCATCACGACACATTCCTTTTCAATCACCACGTCTCCCCCGGGCGTCACGGAGAAGAAGATCTCCTTCTGGACCTGCCTGTCCCACACGAGGGCGACGGTATACCCGGTCTCATCCTCGTTTAAATAAGCCTGAAGCCCGTATCCGTCGCAGAGCGTCCCGTCTTCAAGCCTGAACGTTGCTTCATGCTTTTCCGCCTGGAACGTGAGATCCTTACAGACATACAGCTGCCCGTATGGATTGTTCGGGGTATCGACGCGGGTCACAGTGCCCGCGGCTTCGTCGTAACGGTAGAGAAACCCGAGGAGATACGACCACTCAGGGGGCCTCCAACCGCTTATGTCCGGGCCCTCATCCGGATGCTCTTCGTCATTCAGGCTGTCAAACGGGCCTTCATAGTGGTTCCGGATCCGGACGCCCACTAACAGGAAATTACCGTCCTCCACTTCCGGATGGCCCGGCTCGATCCAGGTATAGACCATTTCCGCGTAAAAGCCCGGATTCGTTGAATAGAGCATGTCGTAGTACTTCCGGTATGCCTCCCCGGTCTCCGGGTAGAGCGCCAGGAACTCCGTGACTGAGAGGGTTTCGTAATCCCTCTTAAGGACTTCAAAGTCCAGGCGGACGCTGCCGACGGCGTCCATTTTGTTTTCCACAATGAGGAGCCCGCCGGTCTCATCCGGCTGCGCATCCTCGGGTGTTCCATGATCCGCCACGGCTTCCTCCGCCGATGCGATCTCCTCCCTGACGTCCGCATCCGGCGTCTCTTCCGGGACCGTCGATGTCTTCTCAACGTCCAAAGTACTGTCCGCGATCTCCATCACCTCTGCCGTATCCGGTACCACAGAAGCCTTATTCCCGAACAGTCCCTTCGGCATAAACAGCGCGAACAGGATGATCGCCGCGGCCGGCACAAGGATCGCAATATACCTGCCGGCGCCGGGTTTCTTCTTTACATTTTCCAGGTCCGTGACGTGGAGCTCCCGCTCTGGCCGGACCTGGTCCATCATATGCTTATAATCGTTTTCCAGCTTCATTTCAGTTCTCCTTTTCAAGTCGTTCCAACCGGTTCGCCGTCTTCCGTAAGCGCGTCACGAAGCATCTCCCGCGCCCGTGAAAGGCGCATCCGGACGTTTCCCGGAGAGAGACGGAGCATCGACGCGATCTCGTTCGCACTGTACCCTTCGTAGTAGAAGAGGTGGATCACCGCCCGGTACTTTTTGGGAAGCGCCATGACCGCCGCAAAGAGTCCGGAATCCTCCGAGGACTCGAACGGGACGGACGCGGCGTATTCTTCAAATGGTACGCTGTTCTTCCGAAAGAAGCTTTTCAGAAGGTCCTTCGAAAGGTTCATGGCGGTCCTAAGGAGCCACGCCTTGATATGGCTTTCCGACTCGAATTCCGTTTTCGACCGATGGTACCTCATGAAGGTTTCTTGGGTGACGTCCTCCGCATCCGCGTGGTTCCCGCCGATGACGAAGGCCGCCCGGAACACGTCGTCCTGGTACTTCAGGAGTAATTCTTCTGTGTCCATGCGCATAGGTTTTTTTCCTCCTTCACCGGTAATACGAACGGGAGACCTGAAATGCAACATATAAATCAAAAAATACGAAAAATCTGCCGGGCGAAGGATCGCCCGGCAGATTTTTCGATATCATCACAGCATACTCATTTCTTCTGCGACCGTTTCCTCGCACGCCTTCATCGCGTCCAGTCCCTTCTGAAGAAGCGTATCGAGCTCCCAGCCGAGCCGTTCCGCGCCGTCCCGGATCACGTCTCTGGAGCAGCCTGCGGCAAACTTTTTATCCTTGAACTTTTTCTTGAGAGAAGAGAGCTCCATGTCCTGACAGCTCTTTGACGGCCGCATGAGGGCGGCGGCGCCGATGAGGCCCGTCAGTTCATCGACGGCAAAGAGGACCTTCTCCATTTCGTGAACGGGCTCGACGTCGCTGCAGATGCCGTACCCGTGCGAGCAGACGGCGTGCACGAGTTCATCCGTGACCGGAAGCTCCCGAAGAAGCTCCGGCGCCTTCAGACAGTGCTCCTCGGGCCAGCCCTCGAAATCAATGTCGTGGAGCAGTCCGCAGAGTGCCCAGAAATCCGCGTCTTCGGCGTACCCGAGGTCCTCCGCGAGGTACCGCATGCAGCCTTCCACGGTAAACGAATGCTGGATGTGGAAAGCCTCTTTGTTATATTTCTTCAAAAGATCCAGTGCCTGTTCTCTTGTAATTCCCGCGTTCATGCTTCCTCCTGAAATAAACGTTCTTCACGTCATGTAATAGATGTTTTTATATCACAGTTCTCGTGACAACTTAACAGTTTTCGAAAGAGATGTCAAGGGCTTAAAAGCCCGGCACGGTACCATACGCCTTTTTTTAGGAACACGTGTTCATTGACATATTCCTTGGAACGAGTATACTTAGCTTAAAGATAAGACTGAAGAAGGAGGCATCACATGGGTTTTGAAATGATCAACACCGGCTGGATATCCATCCTGCCGCCGCTTATCGCGATCGCACTCGCGCTGCTCACAAAGGAAGTTTATTCCTCTCTGTTCATCGGCATCCTGTCCGGTATGCTGATCTACAGCTTTTCGGCCGGCGAATCGATATTTGCCGCCATCGCGCACATTTTTGACATGATGTTTGAAAAGATCTCGGACAACGCCTACATGATCATTTTCCTCGCGCTTCTGTGGGCCGTTGTCGTCCTGGTCTCCAAATCCGGCGGATCCGAAGCCTACGGAAGATGGGCGGGCAGGAAGCTCAAAAGCCGCAGGTCCGCAGGACTCGCGACGTCCCTTTTAGGCGTGCTCATCTTCATCGACGACGGCTTCAACTGCCTGACGGTGGGCACGGTTATGCGTCCCGTTTTCGACCGTCTTCGCATTTCCCGCGAAAAGCTCGCGTACATCATCGATGCTACGGCAGCCCCGGTGTGCATTATCGCGCCGGTTTCCAGCTGGGCGGTCGCGGTGGCCAGCGAGGTCAGCGAGACCAACGGCTTCCACGCGTTTCTCTCTACGATCCCGTACAATCTGTACGCACTCCTCACAATTCTGATGGTGATCTTTATCAGCATTTCCGGAAAGGACTTCGGCCCGATGAAAAAGGCGGAGCGGAGAGCTCTTCTTAAAGGGCAGCAGGCGGACGCGAATGCCCAGGCAGGCGATGACGGAAAGCCGAAGGGCAAGGTGATCGACCTCGTCCTGCCCATCGCGGTGCTGATCGTCTGCGCGATCCTCGGCATGGCGTATGTGGGCGGCTTCTTCAAGGGCGTCCCGTTCTCCGAAGCGATCGGCGAAAACCCGACGGCCGGCCTGACCTTAGGCGCGTTTGCGGGCCTCGTGACAGCCTTCGTCATGTACATCCCGAGAAAGCTCATGAAGCCCAGGGATTTCATGGAGAATATCGTGAACGGTATCGGAAGCATCGTACCGCCCATGCTGATCCTGATCCTTTCCTGGAGCCTGGGCGGCGTGTGCCGTGAAATGATCGGCACCGGCAACTTTATCTCCGGCTTTGTCAGCGGCTCGAACCTGCCGCTTGGCTTCCTGCCGTTCCTCATTTTCGTGGTGGCGGCGCTCATGTCGTTTTCCATGGGGACTTCCTGGGGCACGTTCGGCCTCCTGATCCCCATCGTGACGATGATCTGTGCCCCCGAAGGCGCGGCTGCGTACCTGATCCCGACGCTGGGCGCAACCCTTGCGGGATCCGTTTACGGCGACCACTGCTCGCCCATTTCCGATACGACCATCCTGTCCTCCACGGGCGCCGAGTGCAACCACATCCGGCATGTGGAGACACAGATGCCGTACGCGACGCTGGTCGCGGTGGTCTGCGCGGTCGGATATTTAATTGCCGGCTTTACGCTGACACCGTGGGTCGGTCTCCTTGCCGGCGCCGGTCTCCTCATTGCGGCCATTCTTTTCATGAACCGCATGAATACGGAAAAAGAACCTGAAAAAGAACAGAAAGCCTGACGGTATTTTTCAGCACACGGGACGTACTTTTTACGTCCCGTGTGCTTTTCTAATTCCCGGGGTTGTGCTATGATAATAACAAATAAAGACGGGAAGAAACTTTTCCTGAATGAATAAGAAAAGGAGAAGCTTGTATGTTTTTTACGGAATTTGATCCATTGACGGAAGAAGCGGTCCGTGCGGCAGTCCTGGAGAAAGGAAAAGCAGACGGCGGACTGTATGAGCTTCCTGAAGGAAAGAAAATGTGCGCGTACCTTACGGGAGAATTCGCGCCTAAGGAGCTTTCCTATGAATTCGGGAAGGACGAGCTCACTGTGACAGTTGACGGAAAGACCGGGACCGTGCCTTATTCGGCGCGGAAGTGGAAGGAGATCGTCATGATCTCGCACCTCCTCCCGGACAGCACCGGCATGTTCCACCTGGTCCTGGACACCAGGACGAATGCGCTCACTGTTTTTGAGACCTGGTTCGGCATTACTGTGCCGGTCGGCCACAACATGTTTACCGGCAAGGAGCCGGATTACTACCGGGACATCCCGCGGGAAGTGCAGCGCGAGATCTATTTCGGCCGTGCGGACTTCGGAGACGGGAAGGAAGACGACGGGACGCGGCACACGTTCACGAACCGGCTGGAGGGCCGCGGCTTCTACTGGAAATTCTACAACGGGTATGAATTCCTAAGCTTCAGCCCGGCGGTCAACTACTGTACCATAGTCGAGCTCGGAAAGCGGGAGATGGGCGGCATCACGATGGCCGACCCCTCGGACTACATCCGTATTGACGACGAGCTCTATATCTTCGCGCGCTGGGAGCCCGAGTACTCCGGCAAGATGTGGCTCGAGATCATTGACCTCTTCGAGATGAAGACCTGCGGGATCGAGCTCGGCTTTGAAGAGGACAACAGCTTCACCTGGCGCTTCAGCGGGGCGGAGCTTACGATGACCGGCGTGATCGCGCATATGGAGATGATCTCGGACAACGGTGAGAACAGGACGCTGCCGCCGTTCCTTCAGGGAAAGAAAGGCGCGCGCTACGTCTACCGCCCGAAGGACATGCATCCGCCCATTTCGCACGAGGAGGCTGTCAGGAAGATCCCCGCGAACCTCCACGTCCTGGACAACTGCGACGGCATCATGGACTCCGGCCATAACTTCCCGCTGTCCGACAAGCTCGTCGGAAAGACCTTCCGCGTGAAGCCGGACCAGGAGAAGTATGCGGCGGCGCCCTGGAGCGGTGCTTTAAAGGAACCGTTCTGGTACGAATACGAGTTCCTTTCCGCAGACAGGCTCCGCTACAGGCTGCCCGGCACGGACTGGCAGGAAGAAGTCTACAACTGCTTTGAGACCGACAAGGACCTGTTCTTCTTTACCCACATGCTGACAGGAGACCCGAACTTCAAGGCGATCTCCCAGATCGTGGACCTGTCTAACGGCCTTGCGACCACGGTGACCGTGGAGGTCGGAAACTGGCACAGCGGCTGGGAATCCGGAAGCGGCGTTTATTTCGGCACGGTGGAGTACGGAGATCTGAAGCCGCCGTTCACAAGAAGGCATCACTTTACGGATGAACTCGTGGGCTGCTGCTTCTGCTGGAACTATACGGACACTATGAATTCGATCCACATGTACAGCGCTCCGGAGAGTTACAGCTGGACCATTTTCCAGGCGGACAACGCCGGCGGCGTGTCCTGGTCGAGCCCGGGCTATTACATCAAGCTCCGCGAGAACGTCTACCTCCTGCAGTGGATCGAGGAGAACTGCAACGGCAACCAGGGCCTCGTCATCATCAACCGGAAGCTGCAGCACGACGGCGGCTTCTTCTACGGCATGTACGAGGACGGCTTAAAGCTCAGCATCACCGGCGCGTTCATGCGCGAGCTCGGGAAGCTGGATATTAAGAAATACTTCGAAAAAGACATGTAAAACCGGCGCCGGCTGAAGCCGGCCCGGTGATCCCTTAAGAGGAACGGACATTGGAACAGTTCAGTTTATTTGACCAGAAAAGAGACGCACTTACGCCGCTTGCGGACCGCCTGCGCCCGGAGACCCTGGACGAATTTGCCGGCCAGGAGCACCTGGTTGGCAAAGGCAAGATCCTCCGGACGCTCATCGACAGGGACCAGATCACGTCGATGATCTTCTGGGGTCCGCCCGGCGTCGGAAAGACCACGCTGGCCCGCATCATAGCGCGCCGCTCAAGGGCGGAATTTGTGGATTTCAGCGCCGTAACGAGCGGTGTTAAGGAAATACGCGCCGTGATGGAGCGGGCCGAAATGGGGCGGAAATCGGGCCTCAGGACGTTCCTCTTCGTGGACGAGATCCACAGGTTCAACAAGGCGCAGCAGGACGCGTTCCTGCCGTATGTGGAGAAGGGGAGCATCGTGCTTATCGGCGCGACCACGGAAAACCCGTCGTTCGAGATCAACTCGGCGCTCCTGTCGCGCTGCCGGGTGTTCGTCTTACGGGCGTTAAGCGAGGAGGACATCGTAAAGCTCCTCCGCCATGCGCTGGAAAGCGATAAGGGTCTCGGGAACATGCGGACGGAGGTCCCCGCGGAAGAGCTCGAGGTCATTGCGCGCTTCGCGAACGGAGACGCACGGACCGCACTCAACACGCTCGAAATGGCGGTGTTCAACGCAGGGATCGGCGAAGACGGCGTGATCCGCGTCACTCACGACGTGGTCTTCGAGTGCACGAACCGCCGCTCGCTCCTTTACGACAAAAAGGGCGAAGAGCACTACAACCTGATCTCCGCGCTCCACAAATCCATGCGGAACAGCGACCCGGACGCCGCGGTCTACTGGATGAGCCGCATGCTGGACGGCGGAGAGGACCCTCTTTACATTGCGAGACGGCTCGTGCGGTTTGCAAGCGAGGACGTGGGCATGGCGGATCCCGCAGCCCTGACCCTTGCGGTGTCCGTCTACCAGGCCTGCCAGTTTTTAGGCGTCCCGGAGTGCGACGTCCATCTTACCCACGCCGTGGTCTACCTTGCCATGGCGCCTAAGTCGAACGCGCTTTACATGGCACGCGGGATAGCGAAGGAAGACATCAAGAATGCGCCTGCGGAGCCCGTGCCGCTCCAGATCCGGAACGCCGTGACCGGTCTCATGAAGGACCTGGACTACGGAAAGGGCTACCAGTACGCACATGATTTTGAAGAAAAGCTGACGAAGATGGAGTGCCTGCCCGACAGCTTAAAGGGAAAGCGCTACTATCTTCCCACAGACCAGGGAAAGGAAAAGGAGACTAAGGAGCGCCTCGAGGCGATCCTTAAGTGGAAGCATGACGTCCCGGATCACGGGACGGCGCCCGGTGAAGATGAATGACCCGGAGAGACTGAAAGGAGAACGCACGATGAGAAGGATCTATGACGCCGGACAGGTCGGAAGGACCGAGACCGTTTTTGAGTACGCACCTTACTGTGAGAAATATGGCGTGAACGCCGTAAATCTGACGTCCCGGGAGCTCGCATCCCCGGAAGTGTTCCGTGAGGCGGACAAATGCATCCACGCGCACGGACTGACCTGGGGCATGCTCAACATGCCCATTGATTCCTTCGCCGAGGACCTTTCCGACGAAGACTTCGCGAAGGGCCTGGAGACCCTGAAGCGCTGGGCCGATATGACCGCGGATTCGGATGCGAAGCACTGCTACAACCACATCTGGAACGGCAGCAACTTAAGGACGTATAAAGAGCAGCGGGAGTGGGTCATCGAACGCGCGCAGAAGATATTTGAAGTGCTGGACCCGTACAATATTCACTACGGCTTTGAATTCTTAGGGGTGGTGCCGCTCCGGAATTCCTTTAAGTATCCGTTCTTCAACGGCATCACCGGCGCACTGTCCGTTGCGGACGCCGTCAGCCCGCGGATGGGCTTTGTTTTTGACACCTACCACTGGTACACCGGACACGACTGCGACATGGGCGACCTCTACTACGCCGCGGAGCACGTCGACCGGCTTGTAAACTTCCACGTGAACGACGGTATTGCCGGGGTGCCCCGGGAGAAGCAGGAGGACATGGAGCGCGCGATGCCCATGACAACGGGAGTCATTGATTCGAAGGCTGCGTACGACCTCTTTAAGAGCCGCGGCTATGAAGGCCTGATCCTCTGCGAACCCATGACGCTCTGGAAGAACGAAATGAAGGATAAGACCATCGAAGAAGTCGTGAAGGCCCTCGCGGAAGGCTACGCGCGGCTGGAAGAGTAATATGCTGAATTCGACTCTCTGCTATATTGAAAAGGACGGCGCGTGGCTCATGCTGCACCGCGTCAAAAAGGAAAACGACCTGAACCACGACAAGTGGATCGGCTTGGGCGGCAAATTCGAGGACGAAGAGACGCCTGATGAATGCGTGGTCCGGGAGACCTTCGAGGAGACCGGCCTCACGCTCACGTCCTACAGGCTCCGCGGGATCGTCACGTTCCTTTCGGACACCTGGGAGGGCGAGTACATGTATCTGTACACCGCCGATGGCTTCACCGGTGACATGATCCCCTGTAACGAAGGCGACCTCGAATGGGTCCCTAAGGAAAAGGCCGCGGACCTCCCGATCTGGGAGGGCGACAGGCTTTTCTTTGAAGAGCTGCTCCGGGACCGCGGCTTCTTTACGATGAAGCTCCGGTATGAAGGAGACAGGCTCGCGGAATACGAAATGAAGCTCCACTGAGGTTCAACGCACGGAAGAGACACTGAAGATCTTTTGGAACGATCCGGCCGGAAGGAGACTGATATGAGCAGAAGACCCGTGAAAGAAGTAGCACGCCCTCAGGACCTGAGAGAGGGCAACATCCGCCATCTGTTCAGGCTGCTGACGGAGAAGGACTCCTATACCATCAATGAGCTTGCCCGGGAGATGGGCCTGAGCCGGACCGCTGTACAGAACATCATGGCGCGGATGAAGAAAAGCGGCATCATCACCACCGCAGGCAAACGCTCCTCCAATCCGCAGGGCGGAAAGCGCCCGTCCACTTTTTCCTTAAGAGCGGAGTACAAGTACGGGATCTTCATAGTGGTCATGACGAACGAAATCATGATCGAACTCAACGACTTCCTGGGAAAGCGTGTTGACACAAAGCGGCTGAATGTGTTCGGGGTCTCCTACGGGGAGACTCTGGAAAGGTGCGGCCAGGCTGTAGCCGCGCTTCTTTCCGAGCACCGTCTTACTAACGACAGGCTTTTCGGAATTGCGGTCACTCTGTCCGGTACGGTGGACTCTTCCCGCGGCGTGGTCCTGAACTTCACGGGAACGAACGACCCCGTCATCTGGGGCGCAAACGTCCCGGTAGTGGACGACGTCCGGCGTGTGACCGGGTTCCGGGGAGTGATCGTGATGGACAACCTCTGCGCCTTCAGCGGCTACGCCTGCTACCTGTCCATCCCGCCTGAAAAGAGGGGCGACACCTGCCTCTGCATCATGGCGCACCGTCTGGGGATAGGCGCTTCGTTCATCCGGAACGGAGTGATCGAAAAAGGTGCGCACGGCGTGCTTGGAGAGCTCGGGCATATGCAGGTGGACCGGCACACCAAAGTAGTCTGCCGCTGCGGGCGGACGGGCTGTGCGGAGGCGATGCTGTACCCGGAGTATATCCGCGAGAAGGTCAGGAACGATGAGTACCTGAGGAACGTGGGCATTGAATCCGTGGAAGAGATGATGGCCCGCGCGAATGAGGGGATCGTCCGCGCGCAGGAGGAGGTCCGGAACATCGGCGGGATGTTCGCACAGATCATCTACAACACACAGCTGGTGCTGGACCCGGACTGTGTGATCTTCCACGATGCGTACAGCGTCGACTGCCCGGAATTCAGGGAAGGGCTCCGGGAAGCCGTAGAGAAGAGGAGCGGCGGCCTGTTTTCCGTGCCTGTGGACCTTCATATCGATACGTCCGTATTTTCAAAAGCCGTGAGGACCGGCGCCGCCGAATATCTCAGGCAGTGCTATATCGACCATTTCCAGGAAGAAGAATGAATGTGACGAATGAAACGTGTCCGGATGGCACCGGAAAGACGGAGCGCCTTCCGGATGCGGAAGAAAACGGACACCGGTACGCGGTGCTTAAAGTTGGTCCTGAGGACTCCGGACGGGAAGTCCTGTTTTTCCTGAAAAACAGGCTGGGACTTTCCGCCGGACGGATCGGGACCGTCAAATTCGACCCTTTGGGCATGCTTCTGAACGGCGTGCGCGTCAATGTGCGTGCACGCGCCGTTTCCGGAGACGTCCTCATGATCCGCACTGATGATCCCGTGAAAAAACAGAAGCTGATCCCGTACCCCGCGGTGCTTTCGATCCTTTATGAGGATGCATCGGTCCTCGCCGTCGATAAGCCCGCGGGCATGGTCTGCCATCCTTCACCGGGGCACGCGTGGGATTCGCTCTCGAATATCGTCCGCGCGTACTATGACAGGACCGCGCCGGAGCTCCTCGTGCACATCGCGGGGAGGCTCGACCGGGACACGTCAGGAGTGGTGGTGTTTTCGAAGAACAGTATGGTCTCCGCGGCGCTCCAGAAGGCGCAGTACGCGGGGACGTATATAAAGGAGTACCTGGCGGCGGTGCACGGGACCCTTCCCGAGAAGAGCGGCGTGATCCGTGAGCCCGTGGATAAGTACCGGGACCCCCGGAGCGGCCTCCTTCTCCTGAAAAAGGGCGGCGAAAGCGCTTCCCGCGCGGAAACTGCCTACGAGGTTCTATATGAGTCAGGGGCCTGGTCCCTCCTACGGGTGACCATCATGACCGGGCGGATGCACCAGATCCGTTTCCATATGAGCGACTTTGGCCACCCGCTCCTCGGGGACCCGCTGTACGGAGATCCGGCGCTTGATGAGGTACTCCCCAAAGAATACCGCATCGGCCGGGCCGCGCTTCACGCGCACAGGATCACGTTCGCGCACCCTTCGGACGGACAGCCTGTTGACATCATATCCCCGGTGCCCCCTGACATGCAGTGTTATCTCCCGGAGCAAGGAGTTTTATGAAAGGAAAATGGAGAGGAACGATCATACGCTTTATTGTATCCGCCGCGCTTCTTATTTCGGCGGGGCTTCTCATGCTCCTTTTCAAGTCCTTCCCGGACTTTTTCTTCCCGGGCTACCGGCGGTTTTCCGCGGCACTCATGAAGGGGATCAGCCGGGTCTTCTCGTTTTCGAAGATCGCCCTCTGGGACTTCGGCGAGGTGATCCTGATCATCCTGCTCCTTGTGTCCATCGTGTACATGATCATCCATAAACGGCCGTTTTTCAGGTGGCTCTCCCATGTGACGCTTATAGTCGCATCGCTTGCTTTCCTGGTGGTCGCGATGTGGATGCTGAACCACTACGGGCCTCCGCTTTCCGAAGAACTCGGGCTCGGGATCCGCGAATATACGAAAGAGGAGCTTGCCGGTGCGTTTTCGTGGTACCTGGATAAGGCGATCGAAGATGCGGAAAGCGTCCCGCGGGACGAAAACGGACAGCTTGTCCGCCAGGATTTCTATGAGCTTGCGGAGCTTGCCGGCGCGTCCTATGAAAAGCTTTCGGACAGGTACGAGATCTTCAGGGGCTCACGGAAACCTGTAAAAATGCTGTGGCTCACCGGCGAATGGCTCCTCACAAAGGGCTTTACCGGCGAGTTCATGCCCTTCACGGCGGAGGCCTCCGTACCCGAAAACGGTGCGGTCTCGGACCTCCCGTTCACCATGTGCCATGAAGCGGCGCACAGGCTGGGGATCGCCGGGGAGAATGAGGCGAACTTTGCGGCCTACCTCGCCTGTTCACATTCGGACGACGTCCGTTTCCGCTACGCCGGGAATTACATGGCGTTCATTTACTGCAACAACGCGCTCATAAAGGAGGACAGAAAGCTCTGGCAGTCCATTCTGGATTCCCGGGAGAGCGCAGGCCTGACACTGGTCCTTTCTGACGCCGACGTCCAGCGCGGGCACTATGAAAAGTACGACGGGCCGATCGCGGACGCCGGGGACAAGGTGAACGATACGTATCTCAAATCCTTCTCCGAGGAGAGCGGAACGAAGTCCTACGGGGAGGTAGTGAACGAGCTCGTGGCGTGGTTCCTGAACAATTACAAAATTTATTCTTGACAACTTCACCGAAGTAGTGTATGATAGCCGAAATTGCAATTAAAGGATAGAGGCGCGGTTACCATAAGTAACGCGGACGGGAAAGGCTTCGCAGGCCGTTGTCCGTGAGAAAGGGGTCATCGCCGAAGGCTGAGAAGAAGCGGGTCTCACGCCTGGGCAGGAGGACAATATCCTTCTGACTGTCGCATTCTGCGGAGAGCTATGTATTGGTTGTGAATTTGCTTCTGCCGGGGGACCTTCGGCAGGAGGATTCATGCGCACGCAAGCTGATGCAGAGGCATCGGCTTTTTTTCTTGATTGGGAGGAGGAAAAACAATGACGAAGGAAACGGTTTTTAAAGGGGTCGCAACAGCGCTTATTACACCGCTTAATGCGGACGGCGTGGATTTTGAGGCGTTTGGCAGGGTCATCGACTGGCAGATCGAAGAAGGCGTGCAGGCGCTCGTCATTGCCGGGACCACCGGCGAAGGCTCGACTCTCACGGACGAGGAGCACCGCGCGGTGCTGAAGTACTCCGTGGAACGGACTGCGGGCAGGGTGCCCATCATCGCCGGCACGGGCTCCAATGACACGGCCTACGCCGTAGACCTCACGGCCTATGCCTGCGAGGTCGGCTGCGACGCGATGCTGGTCGTGACGCCGTACTACAATAAGGCGACGCAGAAGGGCCTCATCAAGATGTACGAGGTGATCGCGGACGCGTCCACAAAACCCCTGATCCTTTACAACGTACCCTCCCGTACAGGCGTCAATATCGAGCCGGCCACCTACCTTGCGCTTGCTGATCACCCGATGATCGCCGGCATCAAGGAAGCAAACGGCAACATTTCGAAGATCGTGGAGACCTTTGCCTTAGTGGGCGACAAGCTCGACATCTACTCCGGAAACGACGACCAGGTCGTCCCGCTCCTTTCGATGGGCGGCAAGGGAGTGATCTCGGTCCTTTCGAACGTGATGCCGAAGGAGACCGTGGAGATGTGCAATCGTTTCTTTGCGGGAGACGTACTGGGCTCCGCAGCGCTTCAGATGGAGTACCTGCCGCTTATTAACGCCCTGTTCTCAGAGACGAACCCGATCCCGGTAAAGGCCGCCATGGCGGCGATGGGCTGGTGCGAAAACTACGTCCGCCTGCCTCTTACGCCCATGGAGGAAGCGCACGAGAAGGTCCTTTTCGACCTCATGCGCGGACACGGTCTCATCAAATAAGGAGAAGCAGTATGAATATACTTTTATCCGGGCTCGGCGGACATATGGGCGCAGAGGTCGTGAAGGTCGCAGGATCCGGGAATTACGACGCGAAGATCGTCTCCGGTGTGGACCCGAACGGCGCGCCGTACGAGGACATCCCCTGCGCAAGGGATTTTGACAGCGCGAATCCCGCAGTGGACCTCGTGATGGACTTTTCCCACCACACGTCCACGGCAGCGCTCCTTTCGTTCTGTGTGAAGAACCGACTGCCCCTGGTCCTTGCGACCACCGGGCACACGGAAGAAGAGAAGGCTCAGATCTTTGAAGCGTCAAAGGAGATCCCACTGTTCTTTGCAGCGAACTACTCTTTAGGCGTTGCGCTTACCATTGAGTTTGCGAAGAAGGCCGCAGCGGTGTTTCCGGACGCGGAGATCGAGATCATCGAAAAGCACCACGACCGTAAGGCTGACGCCCCGAGCGGGACCGCACTTGCGATCGCAGAAGCGCTTAAGGAGGTGCGGCCGGAGCTCACGATCCATAACGGCAGGAGCGGCTTCGGGAAGCGGACCCGCGAAGAGATCGGCATCCACGCGATCCGCATGCAGAATATCGTAGGGGAGCACGAGGTGATCATCGGCACCGGGACCCAGACGCTTACCTTAAAGCACGAGGCGCACGACCGCGCTCTGTTTGCGGAAGGTGCGCTCGCGGCAGCGGAATTCCTCATGGGGAAGCCCGCGGGCCTTTATGACATGAAGAGCATGGTCTCTATGTAAGGGATCGATTCGTTTGACAGGTTAAGGAGACTGAAATGAATATCGCAATTTACGGATACGGCAATCTCGGGCGCGGCGTGGAAGCAGCGGCGCAGAAGAACCCGGACATGAACATAGTGGGCGTCTTTACCAGGCGCGACCCGTCCAGTATTGAGACGCGTACCGGCATTCCGGTCTACGCTGCGGACGACATCCTGAACTATAAGGATAAGATCGACGTGGTCGTGATCTGCGGCGGCTCCGCAACGGACCTTCCGCACATGACGCCGGGCCTGGCTTTGAATTTCAACGTGATCGACAGCTTCGACCACCATGCGATGATCCCGGAGCATTTCACGAACGTCGATAAGGCCGCCAGGGAGACCGGGCACATCGCCCTGATCTCCGCGGGCTGGGACCCGGGCCTGTTCTCCATTTCGCGCGTGTACGCGCATGCGGTGCTCCCGGAAGGCGAGACCTACACGTTCTGGGGCCGCGGCGTGAGCCAGGGCCATTCGGACGCGATCCGGAGGATCCCGGGCGTTCTGGACGCGAGACAGTATACGGTGCCCGTTGAGTCCGCCGTCAATGCGGTCAGGAACGGCCTGAACCCGGTCCTCACTACCCGTGAAAAGCACACAAGAGAGTGCTACGTTGCTGCGGCGCCCGACGCGGACCTCACGGCTATCGAGAACACCATCAAGTCCATGCCGGACTACTTCGCCGATTACGACACGACGGTCAACTTTATCTCTCTGGAGGAGCTTCGGAAGAACCATGCAGGCCTTCCGCACGGCGGCAGCGTGATCCGCTCCGGAAAGACCGGTCTTCAGGACGAGCATACGGAAACCATCGAATACACGCTGACGCTCGACTCGAACCCGGAATTCACTGCCGGCGCGATCCTTGCGTTTGCCCGCGGCATCTACAGGATGCACGGGCGCGGCATGACCGGCTGCAAGACGGTCTTCGACGTCGCTCCGGCGGATCTTTCGATCCTGTCCTCTGAAGAACTGAGACACTCCATGCTGTAAAGGAAGCCATTATGATCGCGACAAACATCGGCACCAATGAACTGAACCACCTGACGTTTGCGGGGATGGACACCGTGGACCTTGCGAAGGAGTACGGGACCCCGGTGTACCTCATGGACGAGGCACGGATCCGTGAGAACGTGCGGACTTACCGGAAAGCGCTTTCCGAAGCGTTTTCGGGCCGCGCCGATATCTTCTACGCCGGCAAGGCCTGCGCCTTTACCGAGCTCTACCGGATCCTGACTGAAGAAGGCGCGGGGATCGACGTAGTGTCCCGCGGCGAGCTCTTTACAGCCCGGAAGGCGGGCTATCCCGTGAATAAGGCCTGCTTCCACGGCAACAACAAGACCGATGAGGACCTCCGCTGCGCGGTGAGCTCAGGCGTCGGGTATATCTGCGTGGACAGCATGGACGAGCTTCTCGCACTTGAAAAGATCTGCGCGGAGATGAGCGAACGGCAGGCGATCCTGATCCGGGTGACGCCGGGCATCGACCCGCACACCTATGAAGCCGTGAGCACTGGCAAGGTGGATTCCAAATTCGGGAACGCCATCGCGACGGGGCAGGCTGAGGAGATCATCAGGAAAGCGCTTACGATGCGTCACCTGAATTTAAAGGGCATACACTGCCACGTAGGCTCCCAGGTCTTTGCCGAGGACGTGTTTGAGCGCGCGGCGGACGTCATGCTCCGCTTCATGGCGGACATGCGGGAGAAGACCGGCAGGACGCTCGAGGTGCTGGACCTTGGCGGCGGCTACGGCGTCCGGTATACGGAGGACGATCCCGTGCTTTCGATCCCTGAAAAGATCAGAGAGGTGGCGGCGGCTGTCAAGGCTGCCTGCGATGAGCTTGACTTCCCAGTGCCTTATATCTACTTAGAGCCCGGCCGGAGCATTGTCGCTGACGCCGGCATGACGCTCTACACCGTCGGGTCCGTGAAGCGGATCCCCGGCTACCGCTCGTACGTTTCCGTGGACGGCGGCATGTCCGACAACCCGCGCTATGCCCTGTACCGTTCGCGCTACACGGTCTTTTCCGCGGGAGAAGTCGAAGCCAGGGAGACAGAGCGCTTCAGCGTGGTCGGCCGACTCTGCGAGAGCGGCGACATCCTGCAGGAGAACGTCCCGCTGCCCTGTGACATCAGGCGCGGAGATACGCTTGCCGTCTGCACGACCGGCGCGTACAACTACGCCATGGCGTCGCTCTACAACCGCCTTCCCCGCCCGCCCATCGTCATGCTCCGTGACGGTACCTCCCGGGTGGTCGTCCGCCGCGAGACGCTCGCGAACGTAGCGGATCTGGACGTATAAGCCGGCTGACCGTAAAAGACAATAAAAAGGGCTTCGGAATTGATTTCCGAAGCCCTTTTCTGTATGATGTATGAAGATCACTGCCAGAAGAAATTCTTGAATGCAGGCAGTGTATCGGTAAATTCCTTGCTGAGTGCATCGATCGCCTTGTAATCTTCCGCGGAGATCTCGAAATCGCAGGCCTTCACGTTGTCGAGCACCTGCGTATCCGACTTCGCGCCTACGATGGGCGCCGTGATGGCCGGATTCTGCATGCACATGCGGATCGAAAGCTGCGCCATGGTGACGCCGTACTTTTCCGCGTAGGGCCGGAGCGCGTCTACGAGGTCCAGCGCGCGGTTGAAGTAAGGCTGCTGGAACAGGGAAGCGTGGCTTCTGCCGTCGTTTACGTCAAACACGCGGTTCTTCGCGAACTTCCCGGTCAGGATGCCCTGCGCAAGCGGAGAGTAGTTGATGACGCCGATCCCGTGCTCCTTTGCGTATCGGAGGCTGTCGTCGTCCTGATAGCGCCAGAGAAGGCTCCAGCAGGGCTGCAGGACGTCCACCTCGCCGTACTTTTCCGCTTCGATGATCTGGGCGGTGCTGAAGTTCGAAAGGCCGATGCAGCGGATCTTTCCGCAGTCCTTCAGCTTCATGAGCTCTTCCATGGTCTCCGCAATGGGGTCGCCCTTGTCCGAAGGCCAGTGGATGAAATAGATGTCGATGTAGTCCGTGGAAAGGTCCCTGAGGCTCTTTTCGCAGGACGGACGCACGTTTTCACGTGCGAGCAGGGAGCGGGGAAGCTTGGTGCTGATGACGACGTCGCTCCGGTCCATGCCGCGGATCGCTTCAGCCACCAGATTTTCGGAATGTCCGTGTCCGTAGGCCGGCGCGGTGTCCAGGGTGTTGATCCCGTGGTCGATGGCGCTCCTGATAGCGGCGATGGACATCGCGTCTTCGGCACCCGTAAAATAGGTTCCGCCGATGGCCCAGCACCCGAAGACTTCTTCGGAGATCTGCACGCCACTGTTTCGTAACGTATAGTGCTTCATGGGGTCCTCCTTGGGATATTTATAAACATACGAACCTGTTAAGCTAATTTTATTATAACAAAACGACCGATTTTGACAAATAAAAAATGTACAGTGAAACCGGTCGAAATATAGCACTTTTGCACAATTTTGGGAGAAGCAGATATGGGGAATGTGATCGAGATCGCGGATATTGAGGCGCCGGAACTTCAGGTTTTTTCCCGCCTCACGGAGGCGGAGCTCATGCATCTTTATGAGCCGAAAAAGGAGGGTCTGTTCATTGCGGAGAGCCCGAACGTCGCGCTCCGCGCGCTGGACGCAGGCTATGAGCCGGTGGCGCTCCTCCTCGAACGGAAGCACATCGAGGGCGCCGCGGCCCCGGTCATCGCGCGCATCGGAAACGTCCCCGTCTACACCGCACCTATCCCGGAGCTCAAGAAACTCACGGGCTTCGAACTCACGCGGGGGATCCTCCTTGCGATGAAGCGCAAGCCCCTGCCGGAGCCTGAAGACCTTCTCCAAAATGCCCGCCGCGTAGCCGTTTTCGAGCGTGTAATGAACCCGACGAACCTGGGGGCTTTGTTCCGCTCGGCCGCCGCGTTTGAGATCGACGCCGTACTTCTTACGGAAGGCTCGAGCGACCCTCTGTACCGGCGCTCCGCACGGGTCAGCATGGGCACGGTCTTCCAGATCCCGTGGACATTTATTCATGACGCGGACACGGTGCATGCCTTCGGCTTCCGCACCGCCGCGATGGCGCTCCGGGAAGACGCACTGGACGTTTCCGACCCGCGGCTTAAAAAGGAACCGCGGCTTGCGATCGTCCTCGGCACGGAAGGAGACGGGCTCCTCCCAAAGACCATCCATTCCGCGGACTTCACGGTCCGCATCCCGATGGCCCACGGAGTGGATTCGCTCAACGTGGCGGCAGCGGGGGCCGTCGCCTTCTACGAGCTTACGAAACGGGAGTGAATTTACACTTCGATCTCAAGCCCGTCATAGGCCATCACGTACCCCAGAGCCTCGTAGACCCCTCGGTCGTCGTAATTCACAGCAGGGCTGTTGTGTGAGAAATGGTTGAGGACAAGCACGGTTCTGCCGTCGATGAGCCCGAGCGCCCTGAACTCTTCCGTGTAGCGGCGGATATCCGCGAAGCAGAGATGCGACGTATAGCTCAACCGCTCGTGATTGCCGCCGGTGCAGTCGTAGCTCACGAGGTCAAAATGAAGGCCGGACCCTGTGATACAGGAAAGTGAATCCTCCGGCAGAAGGCCGGTGTCGTGCAGGTAGAGGATCGTCTTTTTTCCGTCCGAGATGATATAGCAGTACGGGTGCGGCGTACCGTGGTTCGCCCGAATGGGCGTGACCCGGTAATCCCCGATCTCCGCGGTCTTAAACGGCGCAAGCGGATGGAGCCGGAGATAGTCCATATCCCCGGAGTGCTCAAGCGACTGAAGCCCCGGGAGGATATCCTCCGACCCGTAGACGTCGTATCCGGGATGCCCTTCCGGCACATGGCCGAGCCCGTGGTACATGTAGTTGAAGTCCAGCGGATAGAAGTGGTCTTCATGGACGTGAGTGAACAGGTAGTACCGGACGTCCGCGTAGTTGAGCCCGTAACAGAGCTCGTGCATGTAGGAATCCGGTGAAAAATCCACGTTGAGCTTCCCGTCGATGAGCGTCTGCGACCGGGTGCGGATATTCTTTCCGCCGGCCCGCCGCGCCTTCTCGCAGTTTTCGCAATGGCAGAACATGGCCGGGATCCCTTCCGCGGCCGCGGTGCCTAAATACCTGATCTTCATCTCTGTACCTCCCTGAGGGCGTTATTCTATGCGGATTATAGCAGGAGGGGACTACGCAGGTCAAGGGTGACGTCAGCCCGGGTGACGCCAGGCAGTCTGCCGGCCTGGCTGTGATACACAGGCGGTCAAGGGCGGTTATATGGTCCACTCCGGGGTACTGCTCCTGCACAGTGGCGGTGTCCCGCATGCCACGCGGATTATCCTGTTGCTAAACCGGGAGAAACAGGGTATCATAGGAGCAGATGCGCCGAGGTGAGAAGCACCCCGGCCCTAAGACAGGAGGCGGAAGCATGAGCGACGCATACAGAAGAAATCTCAGACACCCCGAGGGAAAGGTGGATGTGATCCTCGACACGGACGCGTTCAATGAGATCGACGACCAGTTCGCGATCTCCTACCTCGCGCACGCAGAGGAAAAAGCGAACATCAAGGCGTTCTACGCTGCGCCGTTTTATAATTCTCATTCGACGGGGCCCGGAGACGGCATGGAAAAGAGCTATGAGGAGATCATGCACGTACTGAGGCTCCAGGGCAGGGACGATCTGTGCGGACGGGTCTTACGCGGGTCGGAGGACTATCTCAAGGACGAAGAGACTCCGCAGGATTCGCCGGCGGCACGGGACCTCGCGGAACGTGCAATGAGCTATACTGCGGAGACCCCCCTGTACGTCCTGGCCATCGGCGCCATCACGAACGTCGCGTCCGCGCTCATCATGAAGCCTGAGATCGCGGAGCGGATCGTGATCGTCTGGCTGGGCGGCCACGCCCACTGGTGGAAGGACACGAATGAATTCAACATGATGCAGGACGTTGCGGCGGCCCGCGTCGTGTTCAATGCGGAGACCGCACTTGTCCAGCTGCCCTGCGGCGGAGTGGTGGAGCAGCTCCGCACAACCAAGCCGGAGCTCGAATACTGGCTCCGGAACCAGAACGTGATCTCGGACTACCTGGCCAGGAACACGATCCAGGAAGCAGAGCATGACTCAGGCTTCCTGACCTGGTCGCGGACCATCTGGGACATCAGCACCGTGGCCTGGCTCCTTTCAGACGGGACCCGGTTCATGGACGAGGAGATCGTCCCGGCGCCGCTCCCGGAATATGACAACACCTATTCGTTTGACGAGACCCGCCACCCGATGCTCGTGGTTACCCACATCGACCGCGACGCGATCTTTGCGGACCTCTTCGGACGGCTGACAGAAAGAAAGACGAGGAAGTAATATGAATATAGTCTGTCTGGATATGGAAGGCGTGCTGACCCCGGAGATCTGGATCGCTTTTTCAGAGGAAAGCGGCATCCCGGAGCTTAAAAGGACCACGCGCGACGAACCTGATTACGACAAGCTGATGCGCTGGCGGATCGGCATCCTGAAGGAGCACGGGCTGGGGCTTAAGGAGATCCAGGACGTGATCTCGCGGGTGGACCCGCTCCCCGGTGCCAGGGAATTCCTGGACGCGCTCAGAGACCGAGTACAGGTGCTGGTGCTTTCGGATACCTTCCAGGAGTTCGCGAAGCCGCTCATTAAGAAGCTCGGCATGCCGACCCTGTTCTGTAATTCGTTAGAGGTCGCACCGGACGGAGAGATCCTCAGGCATAAGATGCGGATCGCGCAGTCCAAGCTGAGCACCGTGAAGGCGCTTCAGAGCATCGGGTTTGAGACCATCGCCGTGGGCGACAGCTTCAACGACCTTGGGATGATAAAGGCGTCCAAAGCGGGCTTTCTGTTCCGCACCACGGACGCGATCCGAAGAGACTACCCTGAGTATCCGGCGCTTGAAGGCTTTGACGAGCTTTTCGACGCGATCGTTAAGGAACTGGATTAAAATAAAAAAGGATAGGAGTAAGGACATGGCAGCGAACAAAAAGGCGCGGGATCTCCACATCGACGTGGAAGATCCGGTGATCAAGAAACGGAACCTGTGGTTTTACCCGCTCGGGACTGTCGGGCGGGACATGGTCTACAACATGTTCACCAGCTTCATCTACCTCTACGTGCTGTACACAAAGGAGCTGACAGACAAACAGATCGTGGCCATCACGGCCATCATGGTGGCGGCGAGGATATTCGACGCGTTCAACGACCCCATCATGGGGAACATCATCGAACGGACGAGGACGAAGTGGGGCAAGTTCAAGCCCTGGCTTCTGATTGGTGTCGTATCCACGTCGATCGTCCTGTACCTCGCGTTCAATTCAAAACTCACGGGCTGGAAGTTCGTGACGTTCTTCGGCATCATCTATTTCAGCTACAGCATCACGTACACGATGAACGACATTGCGTACTGGGGCATGGTGCCCGCGCTGTCGAGAACGGGTGATTCCAGGAACCAGTTCACGTCCCGGACAACGCTGTTTGCCGGAGTCGGCGGGACGCTTGCGGGCATGCTGATCCCGATGTTTACGGCGGGCAGCATGCAGATCGGCGGCAACGCCAGCACGGCTTACGGCGTGATCGCGCTCGTGATCGCGATCCTTGCACCGTTGTTTATCATGTTCACTCTGTTCGGCGTGCAGGAGAACCGCGACGATATGGCGAAGCCCGCGGAGAAGGTCTCGTTTAAGCTCATTATCGGGACGATCTTCGGGAACGACCAGCTTCGGTGGATGGTCCTCATTTTCCTGCTGCAGCAGATCGGGAACGCGGTGGTCATCGGGGGAATTGGCGCGAACTACGTCTACTTCCGCTACGGCTATGAAGGCGGCCTGTATTCGCTGTTCTCGACCATCGGTGTTGCGGCCACGGCCTTCCTCATGCTGTTCTACCCGGCCATTTCCCGGAAACTCAGGCGCAAGGAATTCATGAAGATCCTGTGCTTCATTGCCGCCGGCGGCTACATCCTCATGATGATCTCCGGGCTTCTGCTCCCCGCGAACATGATCGCGTTCTGGGTGCTGACCATCGGCTACATGCTGTCCGCGTTCGGCATGTACGGCTTCTACCTGATCATGATGATCTCGATCTTCAACACCGTCGAGTACAACGAGCTCACGAAGGGCCGCCGCGACGAAGGCATCATCACCTCCATCCGGCCGTTCATCACAAAGCTCGGGAGCGCAATTGTGGTAGTCATCACGTCGCTCTGCTACCTTCTGTTCCGGGTGACGGACTACACGAACCAGATCGCGTCTCTTGAGCAGCAGGCGAACCTCAGTGAGATCACCACGGAGGTGAAGAACGCGGAGATCGACAAGGTCATCGGCCTCGTTGAGAACGGGCAGGCGAACGGCATGCTGTTATTCATGACGATCATTCCGTTTGCGCTGCTTCTGGCGTCGTATTTCCTGTATATCAGAAAATATAAGCTGGACGAAGACCGCTACGAGGAGATCGTCGCGGAGCTTGAGAAGAGAAAAGAAAGGAGCTGACATGAGTGATTTTCGCGCGTTGGATGAGTTTTTGAGTGAATTTGTGAAGAAGGGCCCGTCGGGCTGCGGATGCATCGTTTCGAAGGACGGGGAGTTCGTCTACGAAAACTATTTCGGCTACGCCGATCTTGAGAAAAAGACCCCGGTTACGAAGGATTCACTGTACCGGCAGTTTTCGTCCACGAAGGTGGTGATCTGCACCGCTCTCATGATGCTGTTTGAGCGCGGCAAGTTCCTGCTGCAGGACCCCATCAGCGACTACTTCCCGGAGTGGAAGAACACGATGGTCGCGGAAGAGAAGGAGGACGGCAGCACGCTGATCCGCCCCGCGAAGCGGCCGATCCAGGTGCAGGACTGCCTGTCCATGGCGATGGGCATCGGCTACGGCGGCACGGACTACACGCACCGCGTGGCGGCCAGCGTCCGTAAGGAGCTTGAGGATTCCATCGGCTGGAACTATACGCTCCGGGACGATATCCGCGCGATGGCACAGGTTCCCATCTGCTTTGACCCGGGCGAGCGCTGGCTCTACGGCTTCGGTCACGAGCTGGTGGCGGGGCTTATTGAAGTCTGCTCCGGCATGACCGTGGGCGAGTTCCTGAAGAAGGAGATCTTCGATCCGCTCGGCATGGATTCGACCGGCTACCGCTGGTTCGGCGACACGAAGGAACGCATGGTCACTCCGTACATCCGTCACGAGGACGGCACGATGGAGCCGACCACGGGCTTCTTCGATTTCCGCCACGCGCCCGACGCGAAGTATGAAGCGGGCGGCGCAGGCCTGTTCTCGAGCGTCCACGACTACGCAGTCTTCGCGACGATGCTCGCGAACGGCGGCACATACAAGGACACGCACATCATCGGCCGGAAGACCATCGACTTAATGCGCGCGAACCACCTTTCACCCGTGCAGCTCAAGGACTTCCAGAATTCTTATCTGGACGGCTACGGCTATGGCCTCGGTGTACGCACGCTGATCGATCCGGGCCGCGTCTCGAACAGCTCTGTGGGTGAATTCGGCTGGACCGGCTATATGGGCACGTACCTCGCGATCGATCCTTCGGAGCGCGCCGCGGTGGTCTACATGCACAACATGATCCCGAACATGGAGGAGTACACGCACCACCGGGTGCGGAATATCGCGTTCGGGGCGCTCCGGTAAGTCTTGGATGATATAATAAAGCCTTCCCCGGGAGCGGGGAAGGCTTATTTTGTTACGGCCTGTACGCGCCGGGCTCGGAGCCGTCCAGGATGCGGGGGCCGCGGGCCTCTTTTTTGATGTAGTCAGGCGAGTACTGGACGTTCGCGTCCTTGCCGTCCACACGGCGGTAGAAGCTCTTCATCGCCGCACCGAAGGTGACCGTGGACTGGGATCCGGGAGGGAACGGGACCGTGTATTCCGCGCGGTCGTCCGTGCCGGCAACGACCTTTTCGAGGAGCTCGATCATCTCGCCGATGATGGTGGCCGGGAAGTCTTCGTGCCCGCCGAAGAGAGTCTCGATGTCGCCGGTGTGCTCCGCGAGGTGCCGCATGCCCTCAAGGTAGACCTCGATGGGGTCGCCGGGGAGGCCGCGGACGATCGTGTCGTTGTTGCAGGTGTCGCCCGAGAAGCCGAGGTGGTTTTCGTGGTCAAGCAGCATGATGGAGCCGGGAGAGTGCCCGCCCACGTGGATGACCTCGAGGCACCGTCCGCCCAGGTCGAAGACATCGCCGTCATAGATCGGGTAAGTCTTCATAGGCTTCGGGAAGCAGATGTCGTCGATCGTGATCTCATCCGCGAATTCAGGCACGGCAGTCGCCTTCGCGCGGGCGAGAAGATCTTCCCGGGAGTTCGCGAAGCTCCGGTAAATGCCGGGCATGTCGTACGGGTGGATGTAGCAGGAGTCAAAGTCGAAGTTGCCGGCGGCGTGGTCACCGTGGAAGTGCGAGTCCACCAGGATCAGCGGCAGATCCGTGATGCTTTCGCAGAATTTCCGCAGATTGCCGTAGCCGAACATGGAATCGTAGACCAGTGCGGCCTTTTCGCCGATGATCAGGAAGCAGTAGACCAGGAGCTCGCCCTCCTTGAACCAGGGCTGGGAGATCTTGAATACGTTGGGGCGCATTTCATCGGCCCGGAAGAACTTGTCTTCATAGGTTCGGGCGCCCGGGAAACCATATTGGGAAATCATGGGAGTACCTCCTTGGGGGTGTGTTTGATTGGTTTACAGATGTGAGTATTATAACATAGTTTTATAACCGGGGCAAGGCGGTAAAGGCTTCCCCCTCCGGGGGAAGCTGTCAGGCCGGAGGCCTGACTGATGAGGAGGGCTTGCCAATTTCCCCCTTCTGTGCCATGATAATACTGCGTAAAAGTATTGAACACAGCTTGCAAATAAATCATCTGCCGGCCCGTCCGGCAGTTCAGGAGGATACAATGAAAGCAAATGATCAGGAACTGCAAAACTGGATCGAGGCGCACCGGGACGAGATGGTGGAAACGCTCATGGCGTATGTGCGGATCCCGTCCGTGTCCCGCGCAGACCTCTGCGATGAGGCACATAAGGCACCTTACGGCCCCGCGTGCCGGAGAATGCTGGACTACGCGCTCGCTCGGCTCTCTCAGGAAGGCTTTCGGACCGAGGACCACGACGGCTACTGCGGCTCCGCCTGGTACGGCGATGCCCCGGACGAGCTCGGGTTCGTCGCGCATCTCGACGTGGTGCCCGAGGGAGAAGGCTGGGTCTACTCCCCGTACGAGCCGGTCGTAAAGGACGGCTTCATGATCGGCCGTGGCTGCGACGACAACAAGTCTTCCGCGGTCATCGGCCTGTACCTCATGAAATACCTGAAAGAACACGGGCTCGAAATGAAGAGGAGCTTCCGTCTCATGATGGGCTGTGCGGAAGAAACCGGCATGGCGGATTTCCGGCATTATATCGCGAACGGCGGACAGGTGCCGGAGTACTCGATCATCGCCGATGGCGGCTTCCCGGTCTGCTTCGCACAGAAAGGCGGCTGGAACATGGATATCGCCGTTCCGGCCGGGAAGGACATCCTGGACTTTGCCGCGGGCAACGTCCGGAACGCGATCCCGGATAAGGCGGAGATCGTGCTTCAGGCGGATCCGGAAGAGATCCGGGAGGCGCTCGCGCCGTATGAAAAGCTGGAAGTCCGGGACGTTTCGGGCTGCGCAAAGATCACTGCGCACGGAAAAGGCGGCCACGCGGCGCATCCGGAGGATTCGGACAACGCGGTGGTGGTCCTTGCGAAAGCGCTTGTGGAATCCGGCCTCACGGACTGCCTGGATCTTTCCGGCATCACATTCATCGCGAACACGTTCCGTACGCCCTACGGAGAAGGCATGGGCTTTAAATGCGAAGACGAGATCACCGGATACCTGACGTCGAACATCGGCGTGGTGCGGTTCGAGAAGGGCCTGATCCATGCGCTTCTGGACGTCCGCTACCCGGTCTCCGCGCCGATCCGTGAAATGACGGACGCCTTCCGGGGATATCTTTCGGAGTGCGGCGTGATCGTAGAAAAGCTCGAGATCGAGAAGCCGTTCTATATCGACCCGGAGGCGCCCATCGTCAAATCGTTCCAGAAGATCTACCGGGATGTCACCGGGGACGAGAAGGAACCCTACAGCATGGGCGGCGGCACGTACAGCCGCGTGATCCCGGGCGGCATCACGTTTGGCGGCGGACTTCCCGCACCTCAGCCTGACTTCCTGCCGGAGGGGCACGGCTCGTGCCACGGGCCGGACGAGGTGAAGCACATCGACACCTGGCTCAGGGCCTTTGAGATCTATTTAAAGTGCGTGCTGGAGCTGTGCGCG
>JAFRVD010000045.1 GCA_017441825.1 Lachnospiraceae bacterium | reverse complement strand
TTGCAGGACAACGCGATCTTGCTGCCGTCGATGTTCTTGATGAACGCTCTTACGGTCTGGCCGGTGGTGAAAACCTTCTTCGGGCTTTCGATACGGCCCCAGCTCATTTCTGAGATGTGGAGCAGGCCGTCTGCGCCGCCAAGGTCGATGAACGCGCCGAAGTCGGTAACGTTCTTCACGGTGCCTTCAACGGTGTCGCCAACATTCACGCGGGAAAGAAGCTGCTCAAGCGCTTCCTTCTTGCTCTTAACGATCAGCTGCTTTCTGTCGCCGATGATGCGGTGCTTTCTCGGATTATATTCAGTCAGCAGGAATTCGATCTCCTGACCTTCATACTTCGCAAGATTCTTCTCAAATACGTCTGAAACAAGGCTTGCCGGAATAAAGACCTTCACCTCGTCAATGGTCGTTGTGAGACCGCCCTTGACGACTTCATCAACTGTTGACTTGAGGACTGTGCCGTTGTTGAACGCATCTTCCAGCACCTGGCTGGTCTTCTCAACACGCATCCTGCGTGTGGAAAGCTGTACCTGGCCTTCGCCATCATTGACCTTAATGACCTTTGCTTCGATCTCATCACCTACGTTGACAAGGCTTGCAAGATCTGCGCCGTCTTCGTTGGTGAACTCTTTCTTCTGAATGATTCCGTCAGCCTTGTAGCCGATGTTCAACACGATCTCATTCTCTTTAACAGCGATGACAGTGCCTTTTACAACCTCTCCGCTTCTGATCGTTGTCTTTAACGATTCATTAAGCATCTGTTCAAAACTTTCTGACATTCGTTTGAACCTCCTGGATAATATTCTTTGGGGTAGAAGCCCCGGCTGTAATCCCCACGCACTTTACATCCTGATACCACTCACAATGCAGATCATCTGCTGTTTGAATAAAATATGTGTGATTACATCTTTCTTTACAGATACTATAAAGCTTCTGCGAATTGGACGACGCGGGGTCCCCGATGACGATCATGACGTCTGCGCGCTCTGAAAGTGCCCGGGCTTCCTCCTGCCTGTCCCTTGTAGCATTGCATATAGTATTCACTGTAACGACATTATAGCCTTTGTCAATAATATTTTCAACAATTATTTTAAATTTTTTATCGTTGAACGTGGTCTGTGAGACAATACAGTATTTCTGTCCAAGCGGAATCGTCATTAAATCCCATTCTTTTTCAGAATTGACCGTGAAAACGTGTTCTCCGGCCCATCCCATGATCCCGCGGACCTCCGGATGATCCGGGTCTCCCACTATGATGATCCATTCTCCGAGCGCCGCGTGTTCCGCGACGATCCGGTGTATTTTTTTAACAAACGGGCACGTCGCGTCCTGCACGTGAAGAGGCAGGCTTAAGAGTTTCTCCGAAAGCGCCTTGGAAATGCCGTGGGCCCTGATGATCAGGATCCCTTCGGGAAGCGCTGAAAGCTCCTCCTCCGTGACCACACGGACGCCTTTATCCGAAAGTGTCTTAAGGACTTCCTCGTTGTGGACGACCGGGCCCAGCGTGTAAACCGGGAGGTCCCCCTCGGAAGCGTCCATCGCCATCCGCACCGCCCGTTCCACGCCGAAGCAGAAGCCGGCGTGCTCCGCGGTAATAACTTCTCTCATGCACGCTTCTCCCGGATCAGCCCTTCAATGGTGCAGAGCACTTCCTCGACGGACATCCGTGAGGAATCGAGAAGCACTGCGTCGTCCGCCTGCTTAAGAGGCGCCGTCTCACGGTGCGAGTCGCGGTAGTCCCGTTCCTCGACTTCCTTTAAGACCTCAAAGAAGTCCGGGTCCCCGCCCTTCGCCTTAAGCTCGTCAAAGCGCCGTTTCGCGCGTACCCTGCTGTCCGCCGTGAGGTAGATCTTTAAATCCGCGTCCGGCAGCACCACGGTGCCGATGTCCCGTCCGTCCATTACAACGTCGTATTTTTCCGCAAGCGTCCGCTGAAGATCGAGAAGCTTGTCGCGCACCTCGGGATATGCAGACGTGACCGACGCCGCTTCGCCGACCTCCTGTGTCCTGAGATACGGCGTCACGTTTTTCCCGAGAAGGAGCACCTGCTGCTCTTCATTTTCGTATTCGATGTCTACGGTGATCTCCGGAAGCGCCGCGGAAACTTTATCACGGTCGTCTGTCGGAATGCCCTTGTCCAGCATGTAAAGCCCGACCGCACGGTACAGTGCGCCGGTATCCACGTAGATAAAGCCCATCCGTTTTGCAATACCCTTCGCAATGGTGCTCTTGCCCGCCCCTGCGGGTCCGTCGATAGCAATGTCAAACCCCATCCGTTTCCTCCTTTTCTCCGATGCTTCTTCCGGCCAGCACCCCGGTGGACCAGGCGATTTGGAGATTGAACCCTCCCGTCATCGCGTCCACGTCGAGGAGCTCTCCTGCGAAGTAGAGATTTTTGATCAGCCTGCTTTCCATGGTCGAAGCATTGACTTCCTTCACGTTAACGCCGCCCTGGGTGATCACCGCGTCATCGTAGCCGTGAAGGCCCGTAAGCGTCAAGGGAAGCCCCTTGAGCACGGAAAGAAGTGCCTTCCGCTCCTCCCGCGTCACTTCGTTCACAGGCTTTTCCGGGTCGATCCCGGACTGTTCTATGACTGTTCCTATAAGGCGCTGCGGAAGCAGTTTCCCGAGCGCGTTCCGGAACTTTTTATTGAGATTCTCCTGAAGATCCCGAAGGATCCGTGCGTCCAGCTGCTCTTCCGTAAGTGCCGGCTTAAGATCTATGAGAAGCGTAAGCTCCGGCGCCTTTTCAAATTCTTTTCCGACGATGGAGCTCGCGGACAGGATGACGGGGCCGCTGACTCCGAAATGGGTAAAGAGGAGTTCTCCGAAATCCTCATAAAGAGCCTTCTTTGACCCCAGGATCCGGATCCCGACGTTCTTCAGGGAAAGTCCCTGAAGGTCCGAAACGAAGGACTCCTTTACAGTCAGGGGACACAGCGCAGGCCGCCTCCTTGTGACCGTATGTCCGAGCGCCTCGGAAAACCGGTAGCCGTCTCCCGTCGCGCCGGTCGATCTGTAGGACAGGCCGCCGGTCGCAAGCACCAGTGCGTCACAGGAAAGGATCTCTTCTCGTCCGCCGCATTTTGCCCGTACGCCGGTCACACACCCGTTTTCCGTAAGGATCTCCGTGACACGGGTTCCCAGGCGTATCTCAACGTTACGGCTCTTAAGAAGCCTTTCCCACGTCCGGATCACGTCCGAAGAATGGTCGGACGCCGGAAAAACGCGGCCTCCGCGCTCTGTTTTCAGAGGCAGCCCGGATCCTTCCATGAGTGCCATGAGATCGGTATTTGAAAATGAATACAGCGCACTGTATAGAAACCGCCGGTTTGTGACCACGTTCTGAAGCTGCGTTTCGGTATCCGCGGCATTCGTCAGGTTGCAGCGGCCCTTCCCCGTGATGTACAGCTTCTTCCCGAGCTTCTCGTTCTGCTCAAGGAGGATCACGCGTGCTTTCTCTGATGCGCCGAAGGCGGCAGCCATCCCGGATGCGCCGCCGCCTGTAATGATGACAGTTTTCATGAGATCGATCCTCGGGATCTTTTATGGTTCCTTCTTTGCTGCTTGCCGGAAAGATATTTACACAGTGCTGTCCGGCGCGCCTCTGTGGATATGCGTGTACAGGTGCTCGCTGCAGTATTCATAATTGCCTGCGCATTTCGTACAGTAGCGGAAATCGAGCTCCGGGTTCGAAACGTCGGTCCTGCCGCAGATCACGCATTTGTGGCGGAAGGGCTTTTCCGAAGCCTGCCGGGGAGAACCGCCGGAAGATCTCTGGCTCCTGTACGCACGGATATTGACGGGCCTCCTTACGGACCGCCGCCTGTAGCCTGACAGGTACAGGAACAGAAGAAGCGTCAGGATGGCTGAGACGATCATGAAGACCAGGACCCAGCCGTATCCGTAGATACCGTAGGAAAAGGCCTGGATCACGTCCAGCGCATAGAGCGCGAGCGTGATGAAGATCATCCATCTTCCCTTGATCGGGATGATGAACATGAGCAAAAACCGCGCGTCCGGGAAGATCATCGCGAACAGCACGAACAGCATCGCGAGCAGGTAGTACGGCTTCAGCTGAACAACGTACATAGCGTACAGGTCAGGCATGATGAAGTAGAACAGGAAGCCGAAAATGAGGAGCATGAGCCATCCCGAGACCAGGAAAAAATTGATCCGGAAACGGCCGATGATCCGCTCCAGCGCCTTCGCGATGGAGATGTAGATAAAGCATGTGATGAACACCATGAACACGTTCGAAGAGCTCTGTGTCATCGTGATGAACGTGAAGAGCCGAAAGACCTGACCGTGGAAGATCCGTTCGGGATCAAAACACAGGTAGTTCAGGATAAACGGCGCCGTGAAGGAGATCACGTAGCCGAGCACATAGGCGCCCACAAAAACATAGATCAGATTCGGGAGCTTGAGCTTCCCGAATTTGCTTTCAAGCCGGTCAAGAGCTGACATTAATGATTCCCCTTATAGGATGCTTCCGCCTGCTCCGTCACCACACGGCGGATGGACACAGGCTCGCCCAGGTAGTTGTAGTTGTCGGCAACGATCCCTCGGGCTTCGGACGCCGCGTGGATCATTTTGCCGTTGCCGATGTAGATGGCCACGTGCCCGATGCCGGGCGTTACGGTCCCGTTGCGGTAGCCGTGGAAGAACAGGAGATCGCCGGGCTGCGCTTCCGACATGCTCGAAACGGCCCTGCCCCACTTTGCCTGTTCATAGGAAAGCCTCGGCAGGCTGATCCCGAACGATTCGTAGATCCGGAGCGTAAAGCCGGAGCAGTCCACTCCGGTCGCAAGATCGGCGCCGCCCCAGACGTACTTGCCGCCATAATATTCAAACGCCTTGTTGACGATGTCCAGCCGGAGCTCGGACACGTCCTGGTCATTTACGAAGAAGATGGGCTCCTCCAGCGTGTAGCGCACGTTCACGGCGTCGCGCTCCACGTATCCCGAAAGGCCCTCAGTGATCTGGATCTTGACCCATGTGCCTAAGACGTCTAACACTGAATAGCCGTTCTCCGGATTGATGGAGAAGATGACTTCCTCGTCCTTGCTCGCGCTCCGGTAGACGGGCGTATCGCGTTCTGTCGAGAACGCGTTGTTCTTGCAGTACTCCATGGCGAGGACCTTGCCCTCTTCACCCGTCGCGACGTAATCTCCGGACACAAAGCCTTCATGTTCGCCCGAACGGATCTTAAGCCAGCCGTTATCCTCTGTCTCGAGGACCGTCACCGCGGACCTCCGCATGGCTTTGCCGATAGTCACTGACGAAGAGTCCGGCTCCTTCCGGATGTTCAGGAAGTTGTTCACATTGTGGATCACGCCGATGTTTTCGTACTTCTTCGTGACTTCATAGCGCGGATCGTTCTCAAGCCCGGACTGGGAGCCGCTTTCAGACGGCGTCTCGGAAGGCTCCGTCACCCGGGGCTCCGTCTCTGTTTCCGGAGGCTCAGTCTCAGTGGGCTTTGTGTCCGTTTCAGGAGGCTCAGTCTCTTCCGGAGTGCTTTCCGTAACGTCCGGCGCACCGCTTTCACGAGAGTCTTCCCCCGGTGTCTCCTCCGGAACTGCCTCCTGCGATTCCTGAGCGTTCCCTTCGCGCTTTTTATCGATCAGTGTTTTTAAGTTCAGGATGCCGAAGCCGATGTTGATAAGAGAGAACAGGATGAACAGGATGATGAGCGCGGAGCGGATCCTCTGCTTCCTTCTCTGCTCTGCCTGTCTTCTCTTCCGGATCTCCTCCCGGGACTCCTGAGTAGTATTTTCACTTGCCATTCGCTGTTTTTCCTTCCGCTGCCAGTGCCTGCGAGATCCTGTAGGAATTCGCAGCGCCGATGACGACGATGATGCCGCATTCGTCCTGCTCTATAAGTTTAAGGAGCGCACCCCGGATCGATTCGTACTCTTCCTCGTACAGCATCTTCGGGGACGCCGCCTTCCACGTCTCCTCAGGGATCGGACGTACCCCTTTATGGATCTCGCGGCCAAGGTGCGTTTTCATGATGATCACATGGTCCGCAATGTTGAGCGCGTCCACGTACCGGTCAAACATCAGGGTCAGGCGGGATACCTGGTGCGGCTCAAAGACCGCGGTGACCTTCCGGTCTCCGAAGTATTCCCTGCACATGGTAAGCACGGATTTGATCTCCGTGGGATGATGCGCGTAATCGTCAAAGACCGGGATTCCGGAGAAATCGCCCACATAGTCAAAGCGGCGGCCTACGCCGGAAAACGAAAGGAGCGACTCCGCGATCACTTCATCGGAAAGCCCTGCGGCACGCGCAATGAGGGAAGCTGTTACTGCGTTACTGACGTTGTACTCTCCGTAGAGCTTCATGCGGAATTCATGCACGCCGTCCCTGTCCGTAAATCTGAAGGCTGTACCGTCCTTCGTCTTTTCCGTGCTTTCGTAAAATACGATCTCCGTCTTTGTGTCGTCCGACGTCCTCTCACGGTCCCTGGTATAAAGGATCTTCCGGGCGGCCTGTACGCGCGGCTCGTCAAGTGCTTTACCGAGCACTTCCATCGCACCTTCACTGTCCGCGTTCAGAATGACCGTCTTAAGGTTCCGGCTGCCCGTAAGGAAGCTTACGTACGCGTCGATCATATCGTCGAAATCCCTGAAGCATTCCGGATGGTCCATCTCCGCGTTGTTCACCGCCGCGATCTCCGGATGGTAATTGAGGAAATTCCGGTTGAATTCATCCGCTTCGCAGAGGAAGATCTCCCCTTCGCCGTAGCGTCCGCCGTTTCCCCACTTTTTATACACGGAGCCGCCCTCAACTGTCGGGTCAAGCTTTCCGCCTATTAAGAGCTCCGCCGTCATGAACGTTGTGGTGGTCTTCCCGTGAGTGCCGGAGACCGCTATTACCTTTTTGTCCTTCTGGAGGTATTTCCCCATGAATTCCTGCCACGTCATGAGGATACCGCGCTCCTTCGCAAGAAGAAGCTCAGGCTCATCGGGGCTTATGTCAAAGAGTGCCGGAGAGACGGCTACAAAATCCACGTCCTCCGTCAAATGCTCCCTGTTATGCCCTTCGTGGATCTCGATCCCGAGCTTTTTCAGTTCCTTGGCGTAGTAGGAATCCGTACTCTGGTCGCAGCCCGTGACCTTGTAGCCAGCGCGCGCCGCGATCATCGCGATGGATGCGCAGCCGCTTCCGCAGATCCCCATAAAATGTACATGCGCTGAACCGCAAAATGACATATCCTGCTCCTTATGCAGGCTCTCAAAAAAGAGAGAGCCGACTGTATATTCACGCCCTTTTGTAAACTTAAGGGCCTGTCGATTCACAAAAGAATATTATACATTAATCTGCGCATTTTTGCACGCTTTTTTTAATAAGCCGTCATTCACATAAAGAGATCATCAGGATCTCAAGCGCCGGCGCCTCTGCGAGGTTCCCGGTTTTCACGTCCTCCTCCGTCCTTCGGATATTCGTAAGTGCGGAAAGGAGCCGCTCCTCCGTGAATCTGTCCGCGGTCCTCCTGAGCCGCTTCACCACATAGGGCGAACGGATCGCGAGGGTTTTCGCGACGTCATCGTCGCGCAAGCCTTCGGAGGCCATCCTTTTTATGGAATATAGCTGAGAAAACTGGCGTGAGATCAGGAACAGAAGGCGCATTGCCGGCTCCCGCTCCCTGAGGAGACTGTAGTAGATGTCAAAAGCGCGTTCGGTCCGGCCTTCTGAAAGAGCGTCCGTGAGGTCAAAAACCCGGATCTCCGTACTCTCCGTGATGACGGCGCGGACGTCTTCCGCACGTACGGAGCCGCCCTCTCCGGCGTAGCCTAAGAGTTTTTCAAGCTCATTCGTGATGGAGTCGAGTCCGCCCGTAAGGCGCGAAAGCAGAAGGTCGTACGCGTCCCGTGTGATCTTCATGTCATGCGCCTTCAGGAAGCGCTGCACAAAGGCGCCTTTCCCCTGTTCGTCCGGGGTCGAAAGTTCTGCGGCGTAGCCGTTTTCTGAAACTCTTTTATAAAGCCGGTTCCGCTTGTCCGCTTCTTCCTCGGAAAAGATCACTACAGCGGTATCCGGGAGGCTTCCGATCCATTCCGCGTACTCTTCCGACGATGCCTTGAACAGTCCCGTATCCCGGAGGATCACCAGGCGCTTTTCCGCAAAAAGCGGCATGGTATCCGTGAAATCCCGGAGTGCGCCAAGGTCGGGCTCCTTCCCTTCGAGTTCAAGAAGGTTCATCCGATCGTCTCCGAGGATCTTATCCCGGAACGCATTGACATAGTAACGCCGGAGGTAGGCTTCGTCGCCGTAAAGGAGATATGCTTTTTTGAATTCACGGGACTTAAGGTCCTGGTTCAATATTTTCATGATCTTATTCTACCATCACTCCATCCGTTTGACAAGGACGCCGCCCGGTGTGAGCGACACGAATACTGCGCCTTGATGCTGCGTTGTCAGGATCTTTGCACCGGCATCCGAAAGGCGTGCGAGCGTCTCTTCGGCCGGGTGCCCGTAGCTGTTCCTCCTGGCACAGCTTATAAGCGCGAAATCAGGGGAAATCGCGGCCAGAAAGTGTTCCGACGATGAGAAACGCGCCCCGTGGTGCGGGACCTTGAGGACATCCGTTTTCGTGAGTCCCATGAGCTTCCGTTCGATCTCAGAAGAGATATCGCCGGTAAAAAGCACCGAACGGTCTCCGTACTCAAAGCGGTATACGAGAGACGCGTCGTTTCCGGAGACTGCTGCCCCGGGCGCCGGCCACAGGAATAAGAGCTTCCCCCCGGGGATCGCAAGTGTCTGTCCTCTTTGCGCCGGAAGAACCTGTGTCCCGTTCTCTCCGGCCAGTGTAAAGAGCTCCGCATATTCAGAGTCTTGAGAAAGGATCGACGGGTAAAGCAGGTACCCGGCTTCAAAGAGACCCTCGGCAAAGAGTTCGTGAAGCGCGTTCGTGTGGTCATCGTCCGGGTGCGACGCGAGCACAAGATCGATCCTTTCGATCCCGTAATAAAGGAGCACCTTTTTCAGCTGATCCCTGTAAAATCTGTCGTCCGTCGAGCTCCCGCTGTCCGAAAGGATCACCGTGCCCTCCGATGTTCTTATCAGAAACGCGTCTCCCTGCCCGCAGTCCATCATGAGAAGCTCCGCCGTGCCTGCTTTCAGAGGCGTCGGGCGGAGAAAAACGAGCCCGATAATGATGATGGAAAGAAGCGTCCCAAAGGCCGCGAGCTTATGCGCGGACGTGATCCTGTGCTCCCGGTCCTCGTGAACATGCTTTCTCCTGTTTATGAGGACCCTTAAGATGACCGTAACGAGTACTACAGGAAGGAAATACAGGAGCACACGGACAGCCGCGGGCTTCCCCGTGATCACTGTAAAACCCCGTGCGGAGGACGCGTATTCCGTAACGAGCCTCATGAAGGTGAGGAAATAGTGTTCTGCGCCGAAAAGAAACGTCCCTGCTGCGCCGGAAAAGACAGAGATAATAGTCCCGAGAAGCCCAAGGATAAAAATGATCCCGTAGCACGGAAGGAGGAGTGCGTAAACAAAGGGGCTCACGAGGCTAAAGGCATAGCTCGTCATAAGCCGTACCGGAAGAAGCACGGTCTGAACGGAAAGCGCCGTAAAAAGCGCACGGTACGCCCCGCCGCGTATCTTAAGATACCGGAGCAGGAGGTCGCCTAAGATCCCTATGGATACCATGATCCCGGCCATGAATAAGAAGCCGGACGTGAGGACCCGGAGAGGCTCGGTCAGAATGAGCAGTATGAGCGCCCAGGCGCATCCCGTGGCAAAATCGAAGTGACGCTTTAAGAATACAGCGCCGCAGCGGATCATATATATCACGGCCGCCCGAAGCGCGGACATTGAAAAGCCGGTGAAGAGCGCAAGAACAAGTACGGCTGAAAGACCGAGAAAGAAGGCTTCCCATTTCCTTCCGGTGCGTTTTCGGACAAGCTCAAAGAGAAGGGAGCCTAAGAAAAGCATCTGGAGACCCGAAAGCGAGATCATCTGGTATAGCCCGAGGAAGGAAAAAGAATCCTTCACGTCCGGATCCACGTCAGAATCGTCGGACAGGAGGAGCGACGCAAGAAGCCCCGTGTCCTCCGGGTCCGCATACGTGCGGATCCCCTCTGCAAGCCGGTCGCGAAGCGTATACACAAATCTCAGGATCCGGGACCCCTCCCGGACCGTTTCTATCTCATCAGGGCTGAATCTGAGCCATACGCCTATGCTGTCATAATAGTCCCTGTAGGAAAACGCGCCGGGATTCAGCGCCTTGTCATAGAGTCCGGTCTTCCCGCGCATCCTGATGACGCTTCCCGGGACGGGAGTGAGATCCGCGTCCCGAAGTGTCACCCGGAGTTTGCCGGCGTTTTTGCCGCCCCGCACCGTCATGACCGTACGGTCACTCTGGACCCTGACAGAGAGGACCGTTCCCGTGATCTCGCAGGCCACGTTTCCCTCCGGTGAACTTTCAGTTTCACGGCGCAAAGAAGGAGGCCCGAACAGGATATGCTCCCGTCTGGCTTCCTCCCACCTGTACAATATGAAAATCCCAAGTGCCAGAACCGCTGCCGCAAGAACTGCCGGCCGCTTAATCTTCTGTTTCTCCTTCCATCAGATTGACGTTTTTCACGAAGGTCTGTGAAAGCGGGATCTCATCCATGAACAGCACGCTGCTGCTTCCGTTGACTGAGATCTGCACGCCGGTGACTCCGTTCACCTCCGTGAGGGAATTCACGATCGAATAAATGATGACTTCAGGCGTCAGGACCATGGATTCCTTTAAGAATGCATCGTTGAGATCCACCTGGCAGATACCGTCCTTGGTGCTGACAGAAAGGATCTTCGTATTTGAAGGCAGCGTAGCGATGCCCTGGGACTCGTCCGAGGGTCCCGTGACCAGGCGCTGCAGTACGTATCTCTCCAGGGGAGATGAATTCTGGTATGCGACGTTCAGCGTGCTTTCACGAAGCGCGGTGCCGTCCGGCGTTGCGAAATAGAGGACGATGGTTCCGCGCGTATACGCGTTGATGCCTGAGGAAATAATATCCACAAAGTCGCGTCCGCGCTCGGGCCCGGTGAGACTGCCGTCCGAAAGGAGCAGGGGCTGCGAGTCCACACGTACCTCAACGGTAGTAATATCGTCGAACTGGGTGAACGTCTTCACAAGTGCCGCACGCATAAGGAGCTCCGTGACGGGGTCCATTGAATAGTACGTGCTTTCATAGTCGAAGACCAGGTTGTGCTCGGCTAAGGAATACGACCGGAGTACGACGGGGTCCGCCAGAGCGGAAAGGTAGCTCGCGCCGTCCTCGGGCGTTTTCAGGCTGGCGTACACAGCGTCAACCAGCGTATTGGTATCCATTTCCTGTTCGATGACTGCCTCCACCGGGTACAGTTCATCCTTGTTCTGGTTCAGGAAATAGAGATAGACCGTATCCCCTGCTGTCTCCGGAGACGCATTCTGCTTCCTGCAGGAGACGAGGGACAGGCACAGCACCGTGATTATGAGAACGGCCGGGAAGATCCGAATGCTTTTCATTACACACCTCCCTGTTCCACGTGCCGGAGCGGGATCCGGATCGTGAAGGCAGTGCCTTCTCCGTCCGTGCTCTCCGCCTTGATCACGCCGTAATGCAGCAGGATGATGGACCTCGTGATGAAGAGACCCAGTCCCGTACCTCCGGTCTCTCTCGACCGCGCCTTGTCCACCCGGTAGAACCGGTCGAAAATATGCGGGAGGGAATCCTCCGGGATGCCGATGCCGTTGTCCGAGATCCGGATGTAGAAGTATTCCGTATCCGCATCCAGGGATACGCGGACGTAGCCGTCCTCCCGGTTGTATTTGACCGCATTGTCGATCAGGTTTGAAATGGCCTGGCCGAGCTTGATCTCGTCCACGTCCGCGGTCACCTGGCGGAAGGATTCTAACGTGAGCTCGATGTTCCGCTCCTCTGCGATCGGCCGGATGACCTTGAGGATATTCAGGAGAAGCTCGTTGATATTGACTGTCTGGATATTGAGACGTGTATTCTCCTTGCCGAGACGGACCATGGTGAGAAGGTCCTCAATGATCCTCGCCTCACGGTCGACCTCATAGGAGATATCCTTCAGGAAGTCCTGATAGACCTCTTCTTCAATGTTTTCCTGTCCGATCAGCGAGTCCGCAAGCACCCTGACGGACGTGATGGGCGTCCTGAGCTCATGCGACACGTTGGATACGAATTCCTCCTGGCTCTTTTCGAGCTCCTGGAATTTCTGCACGACCTGTTCGGAGGACTCCAGGATCTCATTGATCTCCTTGTAGGAATGGATGGCGGACAGGTCTACGTCCGTGTTTCCGGCGTTCAGCCTGTCTACCTCGTACGCGACGTTCCGGACAGGCCTCGAGATGAGATATCCCGCATAGAATGACAGGAGGACCAGGATCACAAGCAGCACGGCGTCGATGAGAAGTACCTCCTCTTCCACCGTTTCAAGGGCGTCGTTGATCCACGACGTGGTGGATGAAAACAGCAGCACGCCGGTGATCTCTTCTTCATCTTCTTCTGTGTAATAGACGGGAAGAACTTCAGAAATGAATTCCGTGGAGCTCTGATAATCCGAGTACTCCGTCCCGGAGAACGCCTTGAAGACAGCGTCCGAAATACACTGTTTTCCGAGGTCGGCGTTATAGGAATCGTAAACGATATGGAAGACGCTGTTCACAACCAGTATCCGCCCGCCGTACGCGCTGGAGTACCAGTTCAGGATCTCCACAATGTCCGAAGTTAGAGAGTCTTCGATCTCTGCGTTTCCCCCGAGGCGCGTGCAGATACGGTTGCAGCGCTGATGGATCTCCAGGGTCCTTCGGTCGATCAGGTTGCGCTCATATGAATTGACTATAATAAAATGGAGCAGAACAACAGGGAGTATGCTGATGAGAAGCATACTCAGCGTTATTCTGCTCTTTAATGAATCAAATACCCGCTTCATTCCTGTAATAGTATCCTACGCCCCACTTTGTCTGAACATATTTGGGTTCCGAGGGGTTCTTTTCGATCTTTTCGCGAAGCCTCCGGATATGGACGTCCACTGTCCTCGCATCGCCGGGATAATCAGCGCCCCAGATGAGCTCGAGAAGCTTTTCACGGCTGTAGACCTTGTTCGGATTGGTGACTAAAAGATAGATCAGGTCGAATTCCCGGGCGGTGATGTTCACTTCCTTCCCGGAAACGAAGATGCGCTCGTTTTCTACATCCAGACGGAGATCGCCGGCTGTAATGATCTGCGGCGTCTCTTCCTGCTCCGCTTCCTTCACGCCTCCCGCCTGGTGGCTCCTCCTCATGATGGCCTTCATCCGGGCTTTAACCTCCAGGATGTTGAACGGCTTTGTGATGTAATCGTCCGCACCGTACTCAAGGCCCATGATCTTGTCCATATCATCGCCCTTCGCGGTCAGCATGATGATGGGCATGTTGGAAAACTCACGGATCTCGCGGCATACGGTAAGGCCGTCCATCTTGGGAAGCATGATGTCCAGAAGAACGAGGTCGTACTCATTCTCCTTCGCAAGCGCAAGCCCTTCTTCGCCGTCATAGGCGCAGTCCACTTCCCACTGCTCCTGAAGGAGTGAAAACCGGATGCCCTTTACGATCATTTTTTCATCATCCACTACCAGAATCTTTGCCATTGACAGCTCCACCTATATCCTGATTTTGTCCCGGATCCGGCTGAGTATGCCTTCACCTATTCCCGATACCCCAAGGAGATCGTCCACTGAAGAGAATCTTCCGTGGGTTTTCCTGTATGAGAGGATCGCTTCTGCTTTTGCCTCCCCGATCCCGGGGAGCGTCATGAGTTGTTCCTTATCTGCCGTGTTCAGGTCGACCCGTCCGTCCGAAGGCGCCGCGGTCTCTCCGTATTCTTCGTTTTTTCCGGGGATCCGCACCGCCTCACCGTCGTATAAGGCTTCGGCGAGGTTAACGGCCCCGGTGTCCGCATCTTCTGAAAAGCCTCCTGCAAGTGCAAGAACCTCGTGGATGCGCGTGCCCTCAGGCACCGTATAGACGCCGGGGGACTTCACGCAGCCTGTAATAAATACACAAATATCCGTACTTTCAGGAGACTGCGTCTCCCCCTCCCCGGCATTCTCCTCTGATACCGCAGAACCCGTACTGAGAAGAACGACCCGTTCTTCCTTCATATTCATTCTGCGGTTTACAAGATAGATGATCCCGAGGATGAGGACTGCGGCTGTGACCGCAAGAACTCTTCTGTAATTCTTTTTATACAAAAAGCTCGTTTCCCGGATACACTGAAACAGCTTATTTATTCATCAAAATAAGAGAACATGTCAACATACGGGAAATCCCCGTCCTCTGAAAGCGACAGCTCCTCAAACATGCGGTTGTCCCGCTTCAGCTCGTTTTTCGAAATAAAGGCGGAATACACGTCCTCCCAGCCTTCAAACCGGCGTTCGGCAAGCAGGTTCATCTTGTGATTCAGTGAAAGCAGCGTATCGTAGCTGTTTTCGAGATAGATGATGAAATAGCTGCCGTTATAGGCGATGATATTGCTGATCTCGCCGTTGCTCATGGAGAAGACGATCTCCGCAACTGCCGGAAGGAGCTCCTCACGGGACGCCGTATAATCGATCTTCTCATCAAGAGAATTCTCCGTGGCCACGGACCGGAAGCTTTCCCCGGCCGTCACGCGGTCATGGATCTCCTGCGCCTTTTCTTTGGAATCCAGCCTGATCAGGAAAAAATCCGCGACCCGGCTCTCTTCATCGCTGACCTCCAGCCGCTTTCCTTCGATCAGCTTTTCGACCGTTTTGCCCGCAAGCATATATGAAGAAAACAGGCTTCTGATATCGGAAAGGCCGGCCCCGGTAAATGAGATCTCGTCCTCCGTAAGGTCCTTATAATAGGCTTCCGCGGCAGTATCCGCGGCCTCTTCTTCAGTCCTTGAAAGCGTTATTCCCTGGTCCTCGGCCTCCTTCAGGAGGCACAGGAGTGCGCGGCACTCGCTGAAGACGTAATATTCCCGGATATACTCCTCATAGGTCATGTCATCCGTGACTTCCATCTGCCAGAAATCAATGCCGAGGAGCGGCTTGTAATAACTTTCGTTTTCCGTCTTGTACTGGAGCGCGATCAGCCGGAGCTCCTCCTCTGAAAGGCGGATGCTTCCGGATGAGACAGCTATGTGATGGCCGATGTTGAAATCCAGCGGAATGCTCCCGCAGGAAGTCAGGCCGAGCAGCATGAGCGCAAGCAGGAAAGACGTGAGTTTTTTATTCAACCTGAGGGTCCTCCAAGAGTTCCCGGAGCTTTCTGATTACAGTTTCAGGACCGTTCCTGAAGACGAACGTCCCGGAAACGAACGTGTCCGCACCGGCTTTTCTCGCGAGAAGCGCAGTCTCCGTGTTGATGCCGCCGTCCACTGCGATCCTCGTCCGGCTTCCTTTTCTTACGATCTCCTCCCGGAGCGTACGGATACGCGGCAGGGACTCCTCCATGAAGTGCTGCCCGCCAAACCCCGGGTGAACCGTCATTACGAGAATACTGTCGACCCTGTCAAGATACGGAAATACACTTACAACAGGTGTTTCCGGATTGACCGAGATCCCTGAAAGAACACCAGCCTGCTCCAGCGTGTCAAGGATACCTGAGAGGTCTTCCGCGGCTTCCACATGGACTGTGATCCTGGATGCGCCGGCCCTGATAAAAGAATCCAGATGCCGCTCCGACTCCGTGACCATAAGGTGCACGTCCGTCGGAATATCGGAAAATGCCCGGACTTCCCGTAAAAGAAGCTCTCCAAAAGAGATCTCCGGGACAAACCTGCCGTCCATGACGTCAAAATGGATATAATCAGCACCGCCTTCTTTCAGTGCACGGAGCTCGTCCGAGAGATGCAGGAGATCCGCACCCAGAATGGAAGGGTTAATAAGTACAGGCATCATATCAGTACCTTTTTAATGTGGATAAGTATTGCCAGATCCTTGTATAGCTCTGGTACCGTTCATCGGAGATCTCTCCGCGGGAAACGGCATCCCGTACGCCGCAGTCTTTTTCTGTTAAGTGCCTGCAGGAACTGAATCTGCATTCCGGGATCCATTTTATGAATTCCGGATAATCATACATCAGGTCGTCCTGCTCTATGAAGTCGAGCTCCACGGAGGTGAAGCCGGGCGTGTCGAAAATATACGTGTCTTCCCCGGTGCGGAACAGCTCCGTGTGGCGGGTCGTGTTCTTTCCGCGGGCGATTCGTTCGCTGAGCGTACCGGTCTCCATCATGTCTTCCCCGAACAGGGCGTTTAAAAGCGACGATTTCCCGACGCCCGAGGGGCCCGCGAATGCGGTCACCTTCCCGGACAGGCGTTCCCGAAGCTCTGAAAGATTCCAGCCCTCCTTCGCGGATATGCAGACGGTTTCGTACGGGGTACCGGAGAACCATCGGCGGACCGCTTCTTCCGTCTCTTCTTTCCCAAGGTCGCACTTGTTCATGACGAGTACGGCAGGTATACCGGAGTGCTCGCACATGAGAAGGTACCGGTTCAGCATGTCCATGTTAGGCGCAGGCTCCTTCGCGGCAAACACCAGAAAGACCTGGTCGACATTTGCGGCCTCCGGCCGGATCATGCTGTTTTTTCTGGGCAGCAGCTCTTCCACATAGCCGCCCAGGATATCCGTGTCCGGCGTCACGGAAAAACGGACCAGGTCTCCCGGAAGGGGCTTCACGCGCGCCTTCCGGAAGAGTCCCCTGGCTTTGCATTCATAGACGTCTCTGCCGTCGTCCACATAGTAGAATCCGGCGATCCCCTTGATGATCCTGCCTTCGTGATCCATAAGGCTTACGGCTCCGCAGGCGGGGTGTCTTCGACCGAAGATTCCTCCGGCTCCGAATGATTCATGAAATAATTGTATACCTTCAGAACGACCGGATACGATGCGACTTCGCTCACCTTTACATAAGTGCCTGCAGCCGGCGTCTGTTCGAAGACCATCATATGGAAGTTCGGGTTGTCCGTGGGATATTCTTCCACGGCGATATTGGTAAAGCCCATGCCGGCCAGGAAGGACCTTGCCGTCTCAAGCGGCATTCCCTTTTCAGGATCCGCAATGACAGGCATCTGGACCGTCTCCTCCTGCGGCTCCGGCTCCGTCTGCTCCTCGCTCTTGCTCACATACAGCGTGATGACCGCGTCATGACGCACCTCGGAGCCGGGCTCATGGCTCATGGAAATAAGGCAGCCTGCCGGGATATCCGCGCTGTACTGTTCTTCGATCACGTACTGGAGGTTGAGGTAGCCAAGCTCGTCCGTGACGGTCTTGATGTCCAGGCCGGGGCCGATCCAGTCGGGGATGACCACCGTCTGTACGCCAAGGCTCAGTACGATATTCACGGCTGAACCGTTCTTCACCTTCGAGCCTGCAGGAAGAGACTGCTGGCAGACCTTGTCCTTTTCAATGTTGTCGTCGTTTGCCTGCGAAGTCCCGCCCAGCACAAGGCCGTAGTCGGAAAGCACGATCTCCGCTTCCGCCTTGGTATACCCGATCAGGTTGGGCACCAACACATATTCCGGACCTATGCTGTAGCGAACCGTTATGGTGTCACCGTTCGTGACAAGACCCGAGGAAGGCGTGATGGAGATGATGGTGTTGGCCGGAACGTTGTCGTCCAGCACCTTCTCATAGATCACGGTGATGATGTCCGTAAACTTGGAGACGTCGTTCCGGAACGCGGCAATGGGCCCGCCCACGTACGACTCCTTAATTTCAAACTTGTCCGTGCCTTGCGACATGTAGACAACGATGGTGCTCCCCTTGAGCACCCGCGTTCCTTCCTCGTAGGACTGCTTGCAGATGAGGCCGATCTTGTAATCGTCCGAATACAGGAACGTGGAAGAAAGCTTGTACTTCAGGTCCGCGTTCTCCAGGAGATGGATGGCCATCTGGAACGTCATGCCTATAACGTTCGGAACCGTAGTCATGGTCTCTTCGTCGAACTCTTCCTCCGGGATCGTCTCCAGCGTAATTTCCTCTTCTGTAGTATCCTCTTCATCCTCCTCAGGCTGGACGTAGGATTCCGACGGGAACGTCTCGGACGTATTATTGGGCTTCTTCCCCGTATCGTTCTGGAGACAGCCGGATAAACTCGCGACGATATAGATGATGAGGCAGATGATGATGGCGCCTACCACGACGCCCGCCAGCAGCACGAACCGGTCGAACGAGTTCTTCTCGTCCTCCCGCTTGTCCTCATTGAACAGGCTTCCGGTGTCCCGCTTCCCGTTCTTACGGTCACGGTCGTCCAAAGATACCCGCTGTCTTCCCTGCTGTCCTGAAGGCGTATTCTGCACCGCGGTTTCTTCCTCACCGTTCACAACGGTCACGGCTGACCCCTGAGACATCCGCCGGACATTCTCCACCTCTTCCGGAGAGAACACCAGCGTATCGCTCTTCATGAGGTTCTCCTGCTCCTGCTTCTCAAAGTTGAAGTCCGGAGAAGAGACCGCGATCTTCAGGTCCGCAAGGAGCTCCGAACAGTTGTGGTAACGGCGCTCGCGGGATTTCTGCGTGCAGCGGAAAATGATCTGCTCAAGAGCCACCGGGCAGTCGATATTGAGGTCGCTGGGCGGCACCATAGTCTCGTTCATGTGAGCGAGCGCGACTGCAATGGAGGATTCCTTGTCGAAGGGCACCTGTCCCGTGATCATCTCGTACATGACGATGCCCAGCGAGTAGATATCGCTCCTCTCATCGCACATGAGGCCCTTGGCCTGCTCCGGCGCGATGTAGTGGACGCTGCCCATGGCATTGTTGTTGTTCGTCGATTTTGTCTCGTCCGTTATGGCACGCGCAATACCGAAGTCCGTAACCTTCACCTTGCCCTCGCGGGACAGGATGATGTTCTGGGGCTTGATGTCCCGGTGCACGATATGCTTCGCATGCGCGGCGCGGAGGCCGACAGCGACCTGGGCCGTAATAGCCATGGTCTCGCGCGCGGTCAGCATGCCTTTTCTTCTGATGTATTCCTTCAGCGTGATGCCGTTTATGAGCTCCATGACGATATAGTAGATACCGCCCTGGCTGCCGACGTCGTAAATGCTGATGATATTCGGGTTGTTGAGGGAAGCGGCCGCCTGCCCCTCCACCTGGAAGCGCTTCACAAAAGCGGCGTCCTCGCTCAGGTGCTGCTTGAGGACCTTGACCGCTACAGGCCTGCCAAGCTTAAGGTCCGCAGCCTTATAAACGTCCGCCATGCCGCCGGAGCCAATAAGTTCCAGGATCTGGTATCTTCCCGCTAAAATCGTATCTGGTCTGATCATCACATCACCTCATCTTTCTCAAGAAGGACGACAGTGATGTTGTCTTTTCCGCCGTTTTTATTTGCATTGTCGATCAGTGAATCAAGCCTTCTTTCAAGTGTAAACGAATCGTCCAGGATCAGGTTCTTGATGACTACGTCGTTCACCATGTTCGTGAGTCCGTCGGAGCACAGGAGCAGATAATCTCCGTCGTTCAGGTCAAAATCAAACAGGTCGGGCTCCACCCTTTCGTAGATCCCAACTGCCCTTGTGATCACGTTCTTCTGGCTCTCATACTCCTCGCTTCCGCGCGTCATCATACCGTTCGCGACCTGCTCCTCCACAAAGGAGTGATCCTTCGTGATCTGCTTCATGGAGAAGTCATTCGCGTTGATGAGATACAGCCTGCTGTCTCCGATGTTTGCCGCGTAGATGTGGCCGTTGATGAGTCCGGCAGCCACACAGGTAGTGCCCATGCCGTAGCTCATCAGGCTGTGCGCCTCTTTCCGGACCCGCGTGTTCGCGGCTTCAATTGCACGCCGAAGAAGCATCTGCGGGAAATCCACAGGTGCCGTCCTGATATAATTTACGATAGTATCCACACAGCGTCCGGAAGCCACCTCGCCGTAAGAATATCCGCCCATGCCGTCCGCGACGATCATGAACGCGTCAAAGATCCCTACCGGTGACTCGGAAATAAAAAACGTGTCTTCGTTATTCTTGCGCTTCAGGCCGATATCAGTCCTGCCAAGAATCCTCATTCCGTCATTGCTCCTTTCCGGCCGTTCTTCAGAAAGCTTCTGCGAAGCTGACCGCAGGCACCTTGTATATCGGCGCCCATTTCCCTTCTAATAGTAGCATTAATTCCATATTTTGCAAGCGCATTTTGGAAGGCCGCGAGGGCCTCGCTCTCAGGCTTTTCGTAATTTCTTTCAGCAACATTGTTCACCGGGATCAGGTTCACAAGGGCGTTTCTTCCGTGAAGGAGCCGGCCGAGCTTCTCCGCGGAACGGACGTCGGAATTAACGTCCTTAACACAGGCATATTCGTATGTGATCCGTCTTCCGGTCTTTTCAAAATAATAATCGCACGCTTCAAGCACCTCTGAAAGCGGGTATTTTTCCGCTATGGGCATGAGCTTTTTGCGGGTCTCATCATCCGGCGCGTGGAGAGAAAGCGCAAGTTCCGAGCTCACGTCCTCGTCCGCAAAGGCACGGATCCTGTCCGGAAGCCCGCAGGTGGATACGGTGACGTTCCGCCGGCTTAAGTTGTGCCCGTCCGGGTCGTTTAAAAGCCTGATAAAGCGGACGACCTCGTCGTAGTTGTCAAATGGCTCGCCGGAGCCCATCACCACCACGTGAGTGACGCTCTCCCCGGTGTCCCGCTCGATCATGTAGACCTCGTCCAGGATCTCAGAGGCGGTCAGGTTCCTCACGATCCCGCCTATGGTGGAAGCGCAGAACCTGCAGCCCATCCGGCAGCCGACCTGCGAGGAAACGCAGACACTGTTCCCGAATTTGTACCGCATAAGAACGCTTTCGATCACGTTCCCGTCCGAAAGTGACAGGAGATACTTCCTGGTGCCGTCCAGCCTGCTCACCTGAAGGTCCGCGATCTCAAGGTGCGGGATCTCCGCGAGGTCCTGAAGCTTTTCCCGGAGCGCCTTCGATAAATTGGTCATTTCATCGAAGGAGGTGCACTTCTTCACGTGGAGCCAGGAAAACACCTGGTCCGCGCGGAATGGCTTTTCTCCGAGGTCCGTAAAGAATTCCCGGAGCTCCTCCTTCGTCATTCGTTTGATATCCGTCATTCCGTTCTTTCCATTCTCGCCATGAAAAATCCGTCGGACCCGATGCTTCCCGGCAGGATCTGAAGATATCCTTCCGATGCGCTATCCGCGCCCGGGATCTTATCCGAAAGATTTTCCGCGAAGCCCCGGAGCTTAAACTCCGGACGGCTCCCGATAAACGCCCGAACCTGCCCGATATTTTCCTCCGGGGCGATGGTACAGGTAGAATACACAAGCGTTCCGCCGGGGCGGACGTACCGCGAATTCACGTCGAGGATCCTTTTCTGGAGCTCAGTAAGGCTCTTCCGCGCTTCACGCCCCGCACGGAACCGGATCTCGGGCCGCTTTCCGATGACGCCGAGCCCGGAACACGGGACGTCCAGGATCACAAGGTCAAATCGATCCGTAAACTCCTCCGTTATTAATGACGCATCCCGGACCTCAGTCGTTACAAAGGAAAAGCCGCAGCGATTTACGTTTTCCCGGATCCGTTCCGCTTTCCGTTCGGAAACGTCGCATGAAACCAGCTCTTTTTTTGTTTTAGGCATTCCTGATTCCATGAGGTCCGCGGCATGCAGCGTCTTCCCGCCCGGAGAGGCGCAGGAATCGATGACCCGGAAGGTCTCCCGCTTTGAAGCGAAGAGGTCCCGGACGATCTCCCCGGACAGCGCCGAGGACAAGTCCTGCACGATAAAAAGGCCGTTCAGAAAAGCCGCGCTTTCCGTGAGATCTCCGGCGTTTTTTAAGAGATATGTGTCATCCGTGATCCCGGACGGGACGAGCTCCCGGTTTTCCGCCTGAAGGCAGAGAACCAGTCCGTCATGAGAGATCGAGCTAACATTCCGCCGGATCCAGAGGCCTTCCGTATCTTCCTTCTGATACCAGGAAAAGATCTTCAGGGCTTCCTCTTCTCCGTACCAGGAAACGATATCCTGATAAAGTTCCTCCGGGAGGCCGGCTTTAAGCGCGCCGGTCTCTTTTCCGACGATCTCCCGCCCTTCGCGTGCGCTTCGTCGGAGGACCGCGTTCACAAAGCCGGACAGCCCCCGGAATCCGGCCTTCTTCGTAAGCTCCACGTATTCACTGACTGCCGCGTGGTCCGGCGTATTCATGTAAAGAAGCTCGCAGGCTCCGGCTGTCAGAATACAGCGGATCTCAGGCTTCATCTGTTTAACCTTAACAGTAGAACAGGTATTTAAAACGTCCTCTATCGGAAGGCGGTTTTTAAGCGAAGACCTTACGAGGTGCTCAGTGAACCGGCGGTCCCGGGAATCGATCTCCCCGTGACCGCGGAAGCAGTCTCTCAGGGCGTCATTTGAAAACGCCCCGTCATATAAGACCTCATGAAGGACCTTTAAAGCCGCTTCTCTGCCCGTCATCCCGAATTACCTGTTCCCTGTTCTCACGTATATCTACCGTGTTTACGTAAAACGCATTCCATAGAGGACCCGGGTCCCCCGCATGAACGCGTCCGTATCCATCCGTTTCTTTCCTTCCGGCTGAAGCTCGAGGATCCGGAGCGCGCCGTCGCCGGTCTTCACAAAAAAGCCGTGCTTCGTGACGCCGAAGACGGTACCCGGCAGGACGTCGTCGGTTGCATCCGCACGCTCCGCAGTCCAGATCTTCAGCATCTTTCCTTCAAGGAACGTGTACGCCGAAGGCCAGGAATTGAGTGCCCGGACCTTCCGGAGGATCGTATCCGTTCCCTCGGAAAAATCGATGAGCCCCATCTCCTTGTCGAGCATTTTCGCGTAAACGGACGGGGATTCTTCAGGCTGCGGGATCCTCGTAACCGTACCGTTTTCGATATCATCAAGCACTTTCAGAAGCAGCGGTCCGCCGAGCTCCGAAAGCTTTTCCTCAAGGCTGTCCCCGGTGTCCGCGTCATCGATCGGGATCACGGCCTTCGCGAGCATATCGCCGGTGTCCAGGCCTTCGTCCATCTGCATGATGGTTACTCCGGTCTCGGTCTCCCCTTCGAGGATGGCCCACTGTACGGGCGCCGCGCCGCGGTATTTCGGCAGGATCGACGCGTGAACGTTGAGGCATCCATATTTCGTCATTTCGAGGACTGAAGGCCTGAGGATCTTCCCGTAGGCCGCAACCACTATAACGTCGGCCTCAAAGCCCCTCATTTCGTCCAAAACGACCCGTTTCCCGAGCTTTTCGGGCTGAATGACAGGAATACCACAAGAAAGCGCAAGCTCCTTTACCGGCGGAAATTGGACCTTCTTGCCGCGTCCCTGTTCCTTGTCAGGCTGCGTATAGACGGCCGCGACTTCATGCCGGCTTTCTATCAGTGTACGGAGTGTCGGGACCGCAAAGACGGGCGTCCCCATGAAAATGATCCTCATGCGTCACCTTCCTTGTTTTCCTTTTCGGCCTGCTCCTTCATGAGCTTGTCGAGTTCTTCGTTTGTGATGACCTCGCCCTCCACGTGCTCCGTATACATGACGCCTTCCAGATGGTCGCATTCATGGCAGATCGCGCGGGCCAAAAGGCCTTCGCCCTCCAACTCATAAACGTCTCCGTTTTCATCGGTGTACCGGACCTTTACTTTCTCAGGCCGGGTGACGATGCCGCTCATCCCCACATAGCTCAGGCAGCCTTCATAGCCCCGCTGTTCACCGGACGTTTCCAGGATCATGGGGTTGATCATCGTGTAGCGCATGGGTTCTGCGGGCTCCCCGGACTCTGGGTCGTCCGCGGGCGTCACGTCGATCACGACGATCCTTTTCAGGATCCCCACTTGCGGCGCCGCAAGGCCGACTCCGCCGGCATCGTACATCGTATCGTACATGTCCTCCACGATCTCACGGATCCTTCCCGTGATCAGCCTGACGGGCTTGCATTTCTTTGTGAGGATCTCATCCCCCAGCTGCCTGACGTTTAAAATAGCCATTCCGGCCTCCTTTTTACGGTTCTTCAAACGATATGTAATACCGCTTCCCATCCGAAACGGTCTCTGTGATCTCTTCAAATACGCGCTTCGCGCGAAGCAGGGTCTCTTCGTCACCGGCCTTAAAATAGAGCATCTCCCGGTACATGTCCTTCACGCGGTAAATGTCCGCGTCCGTGGGTCCCAGGATCCGGACGCCCGCGGGAAGCCTCGGAAGAGCCTCCTCCGTTATGGCGCCGATGGTACCGTGCACCCCCGTCCTGTCCGCGCCGGACACCATCAGCATCATAAAGAAGCCGGCCGGCGGATACATTAGCTGCTTACGGAAGACCATTTCTTCTTCATAAAACGCCTTGAAATCCTGCTCTGCCGCAGTCCGGACCGCGTAATGCTCCGGCACGTAGGTCTGGACGATGCACTCGCCGGCGATTCCGGCGCGCCCGGCCCTCCCTTCCGCCTGTGTGAGGAGCTGGAAGGTACGTTCGCTCGCGCGGTAGTCCGGGACGTTCAGCGAAAGGTCCGCGGCCAGAATGCCCATCAGAGTGACGTTTTTGAAGTCGTGGCCCTTCACGATCATCTGCGTGCCGATGAGGACATCCGCATCATGGTTCATGAATTTTTCGATGATCTCCTGGTGCCCGTTCTTACCCGAGGTCGTGTCCGCGTCCATCCGGAGCGTCCGTACGCCCGGGAAAAGCTCCTGAACGGCTTCCTCGACCTTCTGCGTGCCGGTGCCGAAACGGCCGATGAGCGAAGAGCCGCAGGTCGGACAGGCATCAACCATAGGCATTTCATAGCCGCAGATATGGCATTTCAGCCTGTGGTTGTTATGGTAATGGAGGGATACGCTGCAGTGCGGGCACTCCACAGGCTTTCCGCAGCTTCTGCAGCTGACGGAGCCCGCATAGCCCCGGCGGTTTAAAAACAGCATGACCTGTTCGTTTTTCTTTAAACGCTCCCGGATCTTCTCCTGAAGGACCTCCGAGAAAATGGTCCGGTTGCCTTTTTTCAGTTCTTCACGGAGATCCACCACCGTGACCTTCGGAAGCTCGCTTCCCGGAACGGCACGTTCGTGAAGCTCAAACAGCCCGAATTCTCCATTCATCGCCTGATAATAGCACGAAACGTCCGGTGTTGCGGACCCGAGCACCACTTTAGCGTCAAAATCAGCCGCTCTGCGGATGGCTGTCTCCACCGCGTGGTACCGGGGCGTCTGCTCGGAAATATAGGAGCTTTCGTGGAACTCGTCGATGATGATCATCCCAAGCTTCTGGAACGGCGTGAACAGCGCGCTCCGCGGCCCGATCATGACCCGGACCTCACCGTTCTTCGCGAGCTCGAACCGCTCGCACTTCTCTCCTTTGGAGACGCGGGAATGGACTACGGAGACCAGGTCGCCGAACCGCGCGTAAAAGCGCATGACGGTCTGGAAGGTCAGGGCAATCTCCGGGATCAGGACGATCACTTCTTTTCCCTCTCTCAGGACTTCTTCAATGAGGCGGAGGTAGACCTCCGTTTTTCCGGAGCCCGTAATGCCGTGGAGGATCGAGACCGGACGGTCCGCGCCGAGGATACCACGGACGGCGTTTGCCTGCTCTTCGTTGAGCTCAGGGCCTTTCGCGAGGCCATCGGCGAGAGCCGGTCCCGCAAGGGAGTTTCGATTCTTCTTTGAAATCACGCGGACGTGTCCGGACCCGATCAGGCTTTTCAATGTACTGCTCCCGATGTTCAGCCGGTCCGAGACGAGCCCCGCAGGGAGCTCGTTATTGTCAAGGAAGGCTGTAAACAGGCGGATCCTGGCGTAGTGCTTTTTCTTTTCAGCAACTGCGAGCATCGTTTCGAGCTCTTCACGGTCTTTTGTGAAGACGTAGAAGCGTTCGTCACGCGGAGTCACTTCGGTCCTCGTCGGCACCGTGAGCCGGAGCGCCTGGTCGAGCGTCCCGCCGTAGCGGTCGCGCATCCATATGGCAAGCCGCAGCATACGTTCCTCAATGGAATAGTCCTTCTCTTTGATGCTGTCGATCTCCTTGAGCCCCTCCTCGGGATAGCCTGTCTTCTCCGACAGGGAGACAACGTACGCGTTTCTCAGCTTATTCCCCTTCCCAAAGGGCACAAGCACAGAGTCCCCGGCCTTCAGGCTTTTTTCAAGTGCTTGAGGCACCCGGTACGTGAACAGCCGGTCCACGTTCTTATGCGGAATATCGATCACAACTCCAGCGTACATACTCCCCCTTATAAGCATAATCTTATTCATTATACTCCATCCGGGAAGAAACCGCAAGTATGAGCCTTCCCCTCCGTCTCGAAGGGGAAGGTGGATGAGGTGGTCCGCCAGTGCTGTTACGGCCATAAAAAAAGCCTTCCCCTCCGCGAACGGAGGGGAAGGCGGCGTTTGAGGCGCCGGATGAGGCGGCCGGCAGTCACTGCCGGTATATTTAATTCACTTCAGTTTCACTTCAACATCCCCATCTCCCGCAGCACCCCGTCCGTGATCCCGATGATCTCCTTAAGCACATCATATTCCTCGCTGTTCTTCAGCGCGCTGATGAGGGAATCCATATCTATGGGAATATCGTTAGGATCCTCGAGCGAGTTCATACTCATCTCATAGTAATCCCTGATCTTGTATATCTGCTTCTCCTGGTCCCGGAGGAGACTCCGGTCGACCCGACGCCCGAATAACGGGTTCTGCAGCGCATTCGTAATATCCTCGTCTGTAATCTCAGGCGATCGGATGTCATCCTGATCCGGCATGAGAACATCCGTATTCGTCAGCATGTACCGTGCCAGATACGGATACGTCCTGCTGCCATCTGCTTTCGTTAAAGGAATCACTTTTCCGTTTTCCACGGTATAGTCCTTTTCAGTAACGCCGTACGCCAGGAGGTTCGAGAGCTCCGGATCAGTTTGCACTGCGGCAAGCAGCCGGAAAGCCGCTTGCTTATGCTCCTCATCCCGCCATGACGCGATACAGTTTACCGACCCCTCCCGGTTTTGGAGCCTCAGCCGGTTCTTATGAGTGACTGCGCCGGGAAGCTCGACGTCCCTGTCGGTAAAAGCGACGAAATACTGTCCCGAATCGATCAGGCCGTCAGCCTTTCCGTTGTCAGTCCCGGGGTATTCAATGAGAAGTCTGTCGGACTTCCTGAAGCGCGAAAATGCAGACACGGCAGCACTGATCCGTTCGTCTTCCAGAAGATTCACCGTCTGCACTTTCCCGTCGTCCACGCGGAACCCGAGAAGCGGCTCCGCCTTCCAGACGATGATATCGTCCGGCACCAGGTAGTCCAAAAGATCATTTGTGTCCGTGAGCCACAGCACCGACCGGAAGCCATTGTTCCCAAGTTCCTTTTCTTTCCGTGCGACCGTTTCCGCACATTCCCAAAGATAAACCGTGTCTGAGAAAAGCCTGTCCACGCTGATCCCGTACTTTTCCGCAAGCTCCATATTGACGTTGACGGCGTAACTCGATTGCACAAAAGGATATCCGTTGCATGGAACGCCATAGACGGTTCCATCGTCGGAAACCGAAGTCCACACGACGTCACTGTGCATGTTTTTCAGCCTCTCTCCCGCCTCGGAATCAAGATACGGGTCCAGCGGCTCGCACATGCCTAGCAGGATGCACTGGGATAGCTCATCCCCCTTGTACAGGAAGCCTGTGTTGAAAATATCTGCCGGCGCCTCAGTACCGTATAAGCCCTTGATGTAATCCAGATGATTTTTGGGGTCGATCTTCGTCTGTACAAAATTCACCACAAAATCATACCCTTTTTCATCCAGAAGTTCATTGAACAGATTGTAAACTTCATGGCTGCCTCTCACAATGGAACCCTCCGGGCAGACCCACGTCAGGATCGTCTTGCCGGGATAATTCTGCTCCATTACGGCCGTCGATGGTATAGAATAATAAAACGAATACGAGGTTTTGACGGGAGATGCGGCTGTCCCGGATTGGCTGGCGGGTGCGGCAGAGCTTTCATCAGCCTGATTCTGACTCTCTGCGGCATCTCCTGTCTCTTTGTCTCCTGCAGATGAAGGCACCCCCTGTGAAATACACGAACACAGGATGATACCAAGGCAAACGATACATATAAACAAACGTAATTTGCGCATAATAAATCCTCCTGTAAGTGATAGCTTCACTATACAGGAGGAATCTTACAGGAAGATTACAGCGTAAACATTTTCTTACCGGCCGATAAGAACAGCACACAAAACCTCACTGAAGCGCCTCGATCAGCCTCTCCCGGTACACCCGCGCAAGCGCCGTGATCTTCTCAAACGCACCCGCGCGGATCCACTCAGCGTTGACTAAATTCCCGCCGATCCCGAAACCGCACACGCCGGCGTCTAAGAATTCCTTCAGGTTGTTCTCATTGACGCCGCCCACAGCCATAAGAGGAATATGTTTAAGCGGTGCGCGGACGGCCTTGATATAGGCGCTGCCCATATTGCCCGCCGGAAAAACCTTTACAAAGTCAGATCCGTATTTCCATGCGTCCGCGATCTCTGAAGGCGTGAGCGCCCCGGAGATCATCACGCGGCCGAGCTCTCTGGTCTTCCTGATCACGTCCGCATCCATGTTCGGCGTGATCATGTATTCGGAGCCGGCATCACTCGCCCACTGTACCTGTTCGACCGTCATCACGGTACCTGCGCCTGCATGGATCCCGCATCCAAGCTCCGATATCCGCCGGATCGCGTCAAGCGTATTCTCCTGGTCCTCTCCTCTGCTCTGGTCGAAGGGCACCTCCATCAGCGTAATGCCGCCCTCCGCGAGGGCCTCCGCGGTCCGGACTGCGTCATCGCCGTAAATACCGCGCATGATGGCAATAAGCCTGTCTTCCTTGATAAGCTGAATCAATTCATCTCTATCCATGAACTTCCTCCTTCAGAGTTGTTCTCATGACAGCTATGTTACACGAAAAGAAAACACCTGTGAAGACTTTTCCGTCACTAGGAGAGAAATCTTCACAGGTGTTATTGATCGATCATTTCAAATGCGGCACCAGGTTCATGAACCCGGACAGCGCAAAGCTCTCCCCGCCCGGATATACCGCGAAGAACGGCAGCTCCGGGAACGCCTCGGAAAGCATCGTCCCGAAGATTTCCGCATAGATCTCTTGTCCGGCGATGATCACCTGGTCCAGTGCATGCTCCTTCCGGTAATTCACGATCCCCTGAAGGATGTCCGCGTTCACGACGCCTTCCATGAAGCAGCCGCGGACGTTGTCGTTCTCCTCGGAGAACAGGTCGAACGTGCGGACCATGTAGAGCGCACGGTTGAAGCCAAGCTCCTGTACCGCGTGATAACCCTTTATGAGCGCCCGCTTTCCTTCTTCGTCAAGACCCTCCGGGATGACCGGCACGGACGCCTTCAGGATCGTGTGCTCGCGGGCAGCTTGAAAAAGCTCTCCGCCTATGGATGAGCACATCGACGTGATGGTTCTGTCCTTGGTGAACAGGATATGCGTATGTGTACCCGGCATGATGACCGCGCAGTTCTTTCCTGAAAAGAGCTCCGGCTTCTTCTCCATGATGCCGAAGAGCTCGATCTCCTCGCCCCGCGCATTGTGGAAAAGTTCAATATTGTCAAGGCAGCCCGGTTCGTCCGGCCGGTACACGATGCCCGTCAGGAACCCGACCTCGCGTCCGAACGCCGGCACCTCCGCGTATGACGCGGAGACCGCATAGCTTTCAGGGCTCAAAGGCAGCCGGAGATACCCGATCTCCTTAACGCCGTTCTTGCTGGTAGCCATCCCGGACATGTAAATGCCATGAACGTCCGCATCCGTAAGTTCATTCCGGTGCAGCAGGACTTCGTAAAGCTTAAAGAGCTCCTGCGGTAGCACGTCATTGCTGCCGTTCATCACGTTCGTGATGGTGCCCACGGAGCCGCGGACTTCATCGGCGAGCGTTCCGTCCTCAATGAGGTATGCTCTTGAATTTGTGGTCCCTGAATCAAAATAGACAAAGCGTTTCATGTCACTCTCCTGTCCTGTCACAGTCGCAATATGTTCAGCCGTGCAGCTCCTTGATGATGTCCGCAAGAATCTTGATGCCCTTTTCGATCTCTTCCATGGAAGGCATGGAATAGTTCAGGCGGAAGGATTGGCTGCCCTTCGTTTCGTCGCAGTTAAAGGCGGTGCCGGGCACAACAAAGACGTTCTTTTCGACAGCCTTTTTGACGAAAATGTTGGAATCGATCTCATCCGGCAGCGTGCACCACAGGAAGAGGCCGCCCTCGGGACGCGTATAGGTTACGTAGTCCGGCATTTCGCGGTCCAGGCACTCCAGCATCTTTCCGCACTTTTCACGGTACAGCGCGCGGATCTCCTGAACGTGCGCGTCCATATCGCAGCGGTCCATGTACTCCGAGCACAGCATCTGGAAGAAGATGTTCGTATGTACGTCCTCTACCTGCTTCGCGACCACGATCTTCTGGATGATCGCTTCGTTGCCGCACAGGAAGCCTACGCGCATGCCGGCGGACAGGACCTTGGAGAATGAGCCGCAGTATACGACGCGGCCGTCCGTGTCCATGCTCTTAATGGTCGGGATGTCCTCACCGTTAAAGCGGAGCTCGCCGTAGGGGTTGTCCTCGAGGATAACGATGTCGTACTTCTGCGCCAGCGCATAGATCGCCTTCCTCTTTTCAAGAGATGTCGTAAAGCCGCCCGGGTTCTGGAACGTAGGGATCACGTAAAGAAGCTTCGCGTTCGGATTCTCCTTAAGCGCCTGCTCCAGCTTTTCGATGTTCATTCCGCCGTCTTCCACGTCCACGCCCACGATCTTCGCGCCGAGCGACCGGAACGAATTCAGCGCGCCGATGAAGCTCGGATTCTCCGCGATCACCACGTCGCCTTCGTTGCACATGACCTTGCAGGTCAGCTCGATGCCCTGCTGTCCGCCTGTCACGATGATCGTCTCATCGTCCGGCGCGCCGATTCCGAACTTCTCTTTGATCCTCGCCTTCACCTGCTCGCGAAGCCTCGGATAACCTTCAGTCACGCTGTACTGCAGCGCCTGTGCAGGACGGTTTTCAAAAATGTCCGCGCTGATGGCCGCAAGGTCCTTCACCGGGAAGGATTCCGGCGCCGGATTGCCCGCCGCAAAGGAGATCGCGCCGGGTGTGCCCAGGCTCTTGAAGATCTCGCGGATGGCGGACGGCTTCATATTGACCATTTTGTCAGAAATTTTGTATTCCATGCATTCCTCCCGTAAATCCTGAGAATCCTTACGCTTCCGCCGCGGCATAGCCAAGGTCGAACGCCTTCAGGTTGACCTCTAAGAACCGCTCGGGAACGGTGTCCTTAAGCGCGCTGATCCAGGTCTCCTTCGGGATGCTTCCCGCAGCTGCCATAGCGCCTAAAAGCACCACGTTTGCGGTCCTCGTATTCCCGGCTTCCACTGCGAGCTCGCCGGCCTTCACAAGGCGGACCTTCGCATATGCGCGGAGCGTCTCTTCAATATCCTTCGGGTATTCCATCGCACCGGTAATGACCGGCATCGGGTCGATCTCCTGGTCGTTCACGATGATCTCGCCGCCCTCTTTAAGGTACGGAAGGCACCGTAACGCTTCCAGCTTTTCGAAGGAAAGGATCGTGTCCGCTTCTCCGAGGCCGATGATCGGGGAATAGACTTTATCGCCGTATTTGAGGTAAGTCACTACAGACCCGCCGCGCTGGCTCATGCCGTGGACTTCGCTGACTTTGACGTCATAGCCCTGCTCCTGCACGATATGCGCGAGGATCCTGACAGCAAGAAGTGTTCCCTGGCCGCCCACGCCGGTGATCATGATATTCTTTGTGCTCATATTACGCCTCCTTTTCGATCGCGACGAACGGGCAGACATTCATGCAGAGCCCGCAGCCGTTGCAGAGACTTAAGTCGATCTTCACGGCGCCGTCCTTCCATGTGATGGCCGGGCAGCCGATCCTCATGCACATTTTGCACTTTCTGCACGTCTCTTCATTCACCTTGCAGTGTCCCTCGTACTTCACGTACTTTAAGAGCGCGCATGGACGCTGCGCGATGATGACCGACGGTTCGTCTGCCGCAGTCTCCTCGCGGACAACTTCCTCGAATTTCTTAACGTCGAACGGATCGCAGACAACCACGCGCTCGATGCCCACTGCCTTCGCGAGAAGGACCAGGTCTACGGCCTTCGTTTCTTCACCGTAGATGGTCTTACCGGTAGCCGGGTTGTCCTGGTGGCCGGTCATGCCGGTGATGGAGTTGTCCAGGATGATCACTGTGTTCGCGCCTTTGTTGTAGACGATGTCGATAAGGCCCGTGATACCCGAATGGATAAACGTGGAGTCGCCGATAACCGATACGAGCTTCTTGTTGAACTCAGTACCGCGGATCTTCGTCATGCCGTGCGCTGCGCTAACCGACGCGCCCATGCAGATGGTCGTATCCACGCTCTGAAGAGGCGCTGCAGCGCCGAGCGTGTAGCAGCCGATATCGCCGGAAACCGTGAGGCCGAGCTTCTTTAAGACGTAGAACGTCGCGCGGTGCGGGCAGCCGGGGCAAAGAACCGGAGGACGGTTCGGGATCTCCGTCTCCTGTACATAGTGAGATGCGGATTCCTCATTGAAGACTGCCTTCCGGATCATGGCCGGGGTGTATTCACCAAGAAGAGTGAACACGTCCTTGCCGGACACGGAAATGCCGAGCGCCTTTACGTGATTCTCAATAACCGGGTCAAGCTCCTCCACTACGAACACCTGCTCGCATTTTGCACAGAAGTCGCGGATAAGCTTTTCGGGCATCGGGAACGCCATACCGAGCTTTAAGAAGTTCACGCGGTCGCCCAGGGCTTCCTTCGCGTACATATAGGAAATGCCGGAGGTGATCACGCCGATCTTCGCGCCGTTGTCCTCGACCGTATTCAAGTCAGTGGTCTCCGCGAATTCACGGAGTGCCTTCATGCGCTCCTCCACCACTACGTGGCGGCGGATGGCCATGGCCGGCATCATCACGTACTTCGGAATATTCTTGCTGTAGTCCTTGATCTCATCGCCGGCGCGGTCCAGAAGCTCCACCGTGCTCTGAGAATGTGAGACACGCGTGGAAAGCCTTAAGAACACCGGGGTATCGAACTGTTCGGAAAGCTCGTACGCGCGGCGGGTGAATTCCTTGCATTCCTGTGAGTCCGAAGGCTCCAGCATCAGGATCTTGGCAGCCTCGGCGTAATGGCGCGAGTCCTGCTCGTTCTGGGAGCTGTGCATGCCGGGATCGTCCGCAACGGCGAACACGAGGCCGCCGTTCACGCCCGTGTAGCTGACTGTAAACACCGGGTCCGCCATGACGTTTAAGCCCACGTGCTTGCAGCACGAAAGCGCTCTGCCGCCTGCAATGGACGCACCGATGGCCGCTTCCGCCGCCACCTTTTCATTGGGTGCCCACTCGCAGTAGATCTCCTTGTACTGGACGGTGCTCTCCGTGATCTCCGTACTGGGCGTGCCCGGATAGGAGGAAACAAACCGGACGCCCGCTTCGTATGCGCCGCGGGCTACCGCTTCATTGCCAAGCATTATCTTTTTCATGATCTCTTGCCTTTCTTCAGGGCTTATCCGCAAACTCATGCAGGCATGATCTGCAGTTTCGCCTTGTGATACTGTTAAAGTTCGATCTGCTGCGCGACAAGCGACTCGCCGCAGTAACGCGCGCGGAGCACGGGCTTTTCAATCTTGCCTGTGGGGTTCCTCGGGACGTCGGCGAAGATGATCCTCCGGGGTCTCTTATATCTCGGCATATCCAGGCAGAAGTTCATGACTTCCTCTTCCGTCATGGTCATGCCTTCCTTGACCTCGATGATCGCGCCGGCGATCTCGCCAAGCCGCGGATCCGGCAGGCCGATCACGGCCACGTCCTTGATCTTGTCGTTCTTCCGAAGGAAGTCTTCGATCTGCACCGGGTACAGGTTTTCGCCGCCGGTGATGATGACGTCCTTCTTACGGTCGACCAGGTAAATGAAGCCGTCCTCGTCTTCCATTGCCATATCGCCGGTACGAAGCCAGTGGTCGTCCGTCAGGCTCTCTCTGGTCGCTTCTTCATCCTTGTAATAGCACTTCATGACGCCGGGGCCCTTTACGAAAAGCTCGCCCACTTCGCCGCGCGCTACAGGCTGGTCGTGTTCATCGGCGATCATGACCTGCCAGCCGTAGCCTGCCTTGCCGATGGCGCCGACCTTATGGTTATTGCCGATGCCAAGATGCACGCAGCCGGGGCCGATGCTCTCGGAAAGGCCGTAGTTCGTATCGTAGTCGTGGTTCGGGAAGACCGTAAGCCAGCGCTTGACAAGTGACGGCGGGACCGGCTGCGCGCCGATGTGCATGAGGCGCCACCGGGACAGGTCGTACTTCGAAAGGTCGATCGCACCGGAGTCGATCTTATCGAGAATATCCTGTGCCCACGGGACCAGGAGCCAGACGATAGATGCCTTCTCATCGGAAGCCGCCTGAATGATCCACTCAGGCCGCGTGCCCTTTAAGAGGACTGCCTTTGCGCCGACCATGAGAGAACCGAACCAGTGCATCTTCGCGCCGGTGTGATATAATGGCGGAATGCAGAGGAAGACATCGTCGTGCGTCTGATGGTGATGCGCCTGCTCCACCCGCATTGCGTGCATGAGGCTCATGTGCGCGTGCAGGATGGCCTTCGGGAAGCCGGTGGTGCCGGAACTGAAATAAATGGCGCCGTCGTCTTCGTCAGTGATCTCGATCTGCGGTTTTTTGGACGTGCAGAGCTTGATCATGTGGTCGTAACTGTCCGCAAAGGTGGGGCACTCTTCGCCCACGTAGAACAGATGGCGGATGAAGGGGATCCTGTCTACGATCTCTTCCATACGCCCGATAAATTCAGGACCGAACACAAGAAGCGAGGAATCAGACTTTTCAAGGCAGTACTTGATCTCCTCCGCGGTATAGCGGTAGTTGAGCGGCACCGCCACGGCGCCGGACTTCAGGATGCCGAAATAGATGGGCAGCCATTCGATCGAGTTCATGAGGAGGATCGCGACCTTGTCGCCCTTCTTCACGCCGCGCGTGAGTAAGAGGTTCGCAAAGCGGTTCGCTCTGCAGTCAAAATCCATCCAGGTGATCTCCCGTCTGAACGGCTCGCCGGGGATGGGCTGCATGAGGGCGTAGTCCCGCCAGGTGATCCGGGTCTCCGGCTCAAAGCTGGGATTGATCTCCACGATGGCCGTTTCATCCGGGTACAGCCTGGCGTTCTGTTCCAACGTTTCAAAAATAGGCATGATGTTGCTCCTTTCGGTATTACGTAAAAAGGGAAGCATTCACTGAATGCTTCCCTTTTTACGTGTATGGATATTCAGGAACACATTCAGAAGTTCATGCAAAGGAGCGGTGCGTACACACCGCTGAAATAATAGTATCCGAATACCTTTGCAGAAAGCTTCATACTGTGCTCCCAAATGGATCAATTTTCTGAATCATAAACCAGTTGCGGCGTGATGTCAAGAAATATCTCAGTTTTTCTTCCTTCTCACGACCAGATTCACGATAATGCCGAGGATCAGGGCGCCGGCGATCTCCGTCAGGGTGACGGAACCGATCTTGAGGGTCATGCCGCCGATGCCGGCGATCAGGATCACGGAAGCCGTGAACAGGTTGCGGTTGTCGTTGAGATCGACGGGCTGGAGCATCTTAAGACCGGACACGGCGATGAAGCCGTACAGGGTGATGCAGACACCGCCCATGACGCAGCTCGGGATGGTCGCAAGCAGGGTGACGAACGGTCCGAAGAAGGAAACCAGCATCGCGATGATGGCGGTGCAGAGAATGGTGACCACGGAAGCGTTCTTCGTGATGGCTACGCAGCCGACGGACTCACCGTAAGTGGTGTTCGGGCAGCCGCCGAAGAATGCGCCAAGCATGGAGCCTACGCCGTCTCCAAGGAGCGTCCTGTGAAGGCCCGGCTCCTCCAGGAGATCCTGGCCGATGATGGTGGAAAGGTTCTTATGGTCGGCGATGTGCTCGGCGAAAACGACGAACGCGACCGGGATGTACGCGACAGCGATGGTGGCGATGTACTTGCCGTCTACTGCGCTCATGCCCTTGAAGGCTTCAATGAAGGAGAACTCGGGGATCCACTTCATATCGTTGAAAAGCTCGAAGTTGATGACCTTCAGCGCATCGTTGCCGGTTGCGCGGCCGATCAGCGTGAAGATCAGTGCTACCACATAGCCTGCCGCGATACCGATGATGAACGGGATCAGCTTGGCCATGTTCTTGCCGTATACAGAACAGAGGATGACCGTGAACAGGGTCACGAGCGCGCAGATCAGGGAGACCCATACTTCTGCGGTCATGACGTATGCGCCTGCGCCGGCGTCATAGGCACCCTTCAGGGAGTCGCTGATCGCGTTGCCTGCCAGAGACAGACCGATGATCGCGACCGTCGGGCCGATAACGACCGGGGGCATCAGCTTGTTGATCCACTGGACGCCCGCGAACTTGACTACAAGGGCGATCACAACATAGACCAGGCCGGCAAAGAAGGCACCGAACAGAAGGCCTGCATAGCCGACTGAGACGGAAGCCGCTCCGCCGAATGCTGCGAACATGGAGCCGAGGAATGCGAACGAGCTGCCAAGGAACACCGGGCTTCTGAACTTCGTGAAGAGCAGGTAGACGATGGTACCTACGCCTGCACCGAAGAGCGCCGCGGACTGGCTCATGCCGTTTCCTACAATGGCCGGGACGGCGATGGTTGCCGCAAGGATCGCAAGAAGCTGCTGGAGTGCGAAGACAATGAGCTTCCCAAATGCGGGCTTGTCTTTAACGCCATAGACTAAATTCATCTGATTCATCCTCCTGTGAAAAAATGTTGGATTATATGTAAAAAGCAGAATGCTGATTACCGGAGGTTATTCGGCGGTCTCCAAAACCACCTGGTTCACGCCGTCGTATTCATCGACCTGTACGGAGATGAATTCCGACCGGGACGTCGGGATGTTCTTTCCGACGTAGTTTGCGGAGATCGGGAGCTCCCTGTGCCCCCGGTCGACCATGACCAGAAGCTCGATCCCGGACGGCCTTCCGAGAGACATGAGCGCTTCCATTGCCGCGCGTGCAGTGCGTCCGGTGAAGATCACGTCGTCCACCAGGATGATCTTCCGCCCCGTTACGGGAAAATCGATCTCAGAGCCTGTAACTGTGGGCTCCTCGTACCGTTCCGAGAGGTCGTCCCGGTACAGGGTGATGTCCAGTGCACCGGAGTACACGCGGATGTCCGAGAACTGCTCGATGTTTTTCCGTATGATCTCCGCGAGAGGAACGCCTCTTCTCCGGATCCCCACAAGGTACAGTTCGGACTCGTCCGGGTGCCGCTCGATGATCTCGTGCGAGAGCCTTGCAAGCGTCCGCATCATGGTTTTTTCATCGATAATGACCTTACCCATTTGTCTCCTTACTAACAAAAACGGCCTCACCGCAGGATGCGGTAAGGCCGTAGTAAACACGGGTGAAGCGGACGCTGTCCGAAGGCCTTACCGGTATCCCGTACCGGTTTAAAGAACCACCTGAGAAAGTATAGCACAATATATAGTAATTGCAAGATGAAAAAACACAAATATTTTGCACGGAAGGTGCAGAATCTTCGTCAAAATTTACTTCGTGCCGAAAATGCGGTCGCCGGCGTCGCCAAGACCCGGGCAGATGTACGCGTTGTCATTCAGCTCGCGGTCGATGTGGCCTACGTAGATCTCCACGTCCGGATGCGCTTCATGAAGGCGGTTGATGCCCTCAGGAGCTGCGATGATGCAGAGGAATTTGATGTGCCTGCCGCCGTGCTGCTTGATGAAATCGATGGCGGAAACGGCGGAGCCTCCGGTAGCGAGCATCGGGTCGAGAACAATGATGGTACGGAGCTCAATGGGCGTCGGAAGCTTGCAGTAGTATTCGTGCGGCTCGTGAGTCGTCTCGTCGCGGTACAGGCCGATGTGGCCGATCTTCGCGGACGGGACCAGCGCCGTTATGCCGCTGACCATGCCGAGGCCTGCGCGGAGGATCGGAACGATCGCGAGCTTCTTGCCGGCGATCATGGGGCTCATCGTCTTTTCAATGGGCGTTTCCACCTCGACGTCCTCCAGAGGAAGGTCGCGCAGCGCGTCATAGCCCATCAGCATCGCGATCTCTTCGATGCACTTCCGGAATTCGTTCGTGCCCGTTTCCTTGTCGCGGATCATCGTGATCTTATGCTGAATAAGCGGATGCTTCTCCTCAAAAACATTGTCCTCAGGACCGTATTTCAGTTCTACGTATGCCATTCTGTATTCCCCTTTCGTCTGTTTCCAAAGGAAAACTGTGATTTGTCCGTTTCCGGACCCCATCTGTATTATTATGCACTCCTTGTCCGTATCCGTCAACAAAAACTTAGCCTTTCCATCAGGCTTCCCCTTGAAGGGAAGGCTAAAGATGAGGGTTATAATTCCTTATTGGTAAACATAAACGGCAGCACCTCAGAGAGCCGGTACTCTTTATGTCCACGGACGGACCCCAGCACCAATATAAAATCCGGAGCGCAGAACTCCGCCATGACCTGGCGGCAGACGCCGCAGGGCGAACAGAAATCCGAAGTTTCCCCTTCTCTCCCGCCGGCAATTGCGAGCTTCGCAAAATTCCGCTCCCCTTCGCTCACCGCCTTGAAAAAAGCGGTCCGCTCCGCACAGACTGTAGGCGTAAACGCCGCGTTTTCAATGTTGCAGCCGGTATAGACCTTCCCTTCCGTTGTGAGAAGCGCGGCGCCCACCGTGTAATGAGAATACGGTGCGTACGAGCGTTTCCGCATCTCCTCCGCGATCTGCATAAGATCATCGTCCGAAAGCGCGGATTCGGGCAGTTTCCCGGCTTCCGTGACGCTCTCCGATAAGAATTCCGTCCCGCCGGAATCCCCTGGGGAAACGCCGAAATACGCGAGCACAGTGGCGGAAATATCCGCGAAGGTCCCGCGGGTCTTAAGATCCGTACCGGCCTTAATGTGCTTCCCGTAGAGAAGCATCGGCACGTATTCCCGCGAATGGTCCGTCGATGGCGTTGCCGGGTCGCAGCCGTGATCCGCGGTGATGATGAGGAGGTCCTCGTCGCGTAGCTTCGGAAGAAGCGCTGACAGGTCCCGGTCGAATTCCGTCATAGCGCGGGCGTACCCCGCCACGTCGTTCCGGTGCCCGTAGACCATGTCGAAATCCACAAGGTTTACGAAACAGAGTCCGTTAAAGTCCCGGTCGGCCATTTCAAGCGTCTTCAGCATGCCGTCATGGTTGTTTTTGATGCGGTTCATCTCGGAAACGCTCTTCCCTGCAAAGATATCGTAGATCTTGCCGACGGAAAGCGTATCGTAACCCGCTTCATTAAGGAGGTCGAGCATCGTATCTCCGGGCGGAACCAGAGAGAAATCGTGGCGGTTCGCAGTCCTCGTATACGGCCATTCCCCTGTAAACGGGCGTGCGATCACACGGCCCACGCCGTGCTCGCCCTGCAGCATTTCCCTTGCCGTTTCGCAGATCTTGTAGAGCTCCGGCACCGGCACTACGTCCTCGTGCGCCGCGATCTGGAACACACTGTCCGCTGAAGTATAGACGATCAGCGCGCCGGTCTCCACATGCTCCCGGCCGTAATCCCGGATCACGTCCGTCCCTGAATACGGCTTGTTGCAGAGCACTTTCCGGCCTGTCCTCTCTTCAAATTCCCGGATCACGTCGTCCGGGAAGCCGTCAGGATACGTCGGCAGCGGCTTAGGCGAGATCAGCCCCGCTATCTCCCAGTGGCCGATGGTCGTATCCTTCCCCATGCTTTTTTCCGCGAGGCGCGCGAATGACCCGAGCGGGTGCTGAACGCCTCCGCCTACTCCTTCGATGTTGAAAAGTCCGAGGCTTTTAAGCGTCGGGCAGAAGAAATTCTCGTGATCCCGGATCGCGCCTAAGGTATTGCTGCCCTCGTCGCCAAAAAGACCTGCATCCGGCAGCTCCCCGATCCCCATGCTGTCCATCACGATAATGAATACACGTTTACCCATACAGTCCTTTCGAACCGCTTCAGCAAATTTCCGAAGCCTTGACGATCTTTACGATCCTGCTGGTGCCGAGCCTTGACGCACCGAGCGAGACGAATTTCTCCGCATCCTCGATGCTCGAAATGCCGCCGGCAGCCTTGATCTTTACGTCCGGTCCCACGTGCTTCGCGAAAAGTTCGACGTCCGCAAACGTCGCGCCGGAAGTTGAGAAGCCGGTTGAAGTCTTGATAAAGTCCGCGCCTGCTTCCGTTACAAGACGGCACATGGTCACCTTCTCTTCGTCTGTTAAAAGGCATGTTTCGATGATGACCTTGAGGATCTTATCCCCGCAGGCAGCCTTCAGCGCCTTGATCTCCTCGAGCACATAGTCCGTGTTTCCTGCCTTAAGCTCGCCGATGTTGATCACCATGTCGATCTCATCGGCACCGTTTTTGAGAGCGTCCTCCGTCTCAAAAAGCTTCGTCTTTGTTGTGCTGTAGCCGTTCGGGAAGCCGATCACGGTGCAGATGGCAAGCTTATCCCCAACATAGTCCTTCGCACGTTTTACGAACGAAGGCGGGATGCAGACGGAAGCCGTATGGTAGCGCATGCCGTCGTCGCAGATCGCGCGGATCTCGTCCCACGTGGCCGTCTGCGCGAGCAGCGTATGGTCGCATTTCGAAAGAATTTCCTGAATATCCATTATTTGCCTCTCAATTCCTGTTCTTTTCTTCTTTTCTGCCAGCAGCGCCTGCACATCGCTTCATACCGGTCGTTGCCGCCTATCAGGATCTGCGCGCCGGAGTACACGATGTTGCCTTCGTCGTCAAAGCGTGCGTTCACTGTCGCTTTCGCGCCGCACCGGCAGACCGATTTGATCTCCGTGATGGACTCGGCGATCTCAAAGAGCCGCTTGGACCCCGGGAAGAGATGCGTCATGAAGTCCGTGGAAAGGCCGAAGCACAGCACGGGAATGTCATGGTCCAGAACGACCTGGCCGAGCTGGTCCACCTGTTCGGGCGTTAAAAACTGGCACTCGTCCACAATGATGACGTCGATCCCCGGGCACTCGTTCTCGTAGTACTGAAGAAGGTCCATGTCATCCGGCACCATAACGCACGGCGCCTGAAGCCCGATCCGGGAGCGCACGATGGGCGCCGCCTCCCGGTCGTCTATTGCAGGCTTCAAAAGGAGCACCTTCATGCCCCGCTCTTCATAGTTGAATTTGGTGATAAGCGCCTGCGCCGTCTTGGAGCAGCCCATCGCGCCGAATTTGAAATAAAGCTTTGCCATCGCTTACCTCATTCCCTTGTCGTACGGGATACCCTCTGCCTTCGGGCAGCCGGACTTCTTTGCGGTGAGCGCAAGGACGATCAGCACGACCAAGTACGGGATGATGTTGTAGAAATACATCGGAAGCCCGAGCTTCTGCAAAAACTCGATGGACGACGAGACCGGGCCGATGCACTTTAAGAAGCCGAAAAGGAGCGCGCCAAGCGCGATGCCAAGGGGCTTCCAGTTGCCGAAGATCATGATGGCGAGGGCAAGGAAGCCCATGCCGCCCACGGAGCTCTCCGCCGTACCGTTCGCGACCGTCGCGATGTAGGTGTAGCCGCCCACGCCGGCAAGGAAGCCTGAAATGGTGGTGCCCAGATACCGCATCTTAAAGACGTTGATACCGACGGATGCCGCAGCCTGAGGATGCTCGCCGCAGGAACGGAGCCTGAGACCGGTCCTCGTCTTGTAGATCCAGACGGACAGGACGATGAACATGATCACGATGATGTACGTGGAAATGTACGCCTTGTCTCCGAAGATCTGGAGGAGCGCGGGAAGCTCGGGGTTCTTGATGACGTAGCCGCCGAAGTTCGCGGGCATCTGTACCTTTTCACTGTTGAACAGGGACAGCGCGAATGCGTTTACAATGGCCGGCGCCAGCATGTTGAGGGCCGTGCCGCCGATGGTCTGGTCCGCTTTCAGCTTGACTGCGGAGATCGACAGTAGGATCGAGAAGATGCCTCCGGAAACGCCCGCGATCAGCAGGATGATCACGAAGAACAGCTGGATGTTTCCGGTGAGGATCTCGTTGTTTAAAAAGATCCGCGCCATAATCGCGCCGATGAACGCGCCGAAGATCATTTCGCCTTCCAGGGCCAGGTTGATGATGCCGCTTCGTTCAGCGAACATGCCGGCGAGGGCGACAATGAGGAGCGGCGCCGCATAAATGAGTGTTTTCTGCAGAAGGAAAATCATTGTTCACCGTCCTCCTTTCCTGTATTTTCCGAAAAATCTTCGGGGATCACCATTTCAGCTTCCTCGGGGATCACCGGAGGCGTCTCCTCGGGGATTACTGCATCGTCCCCGGTACCGGTCTCCGGAATGGGCTCGGCCTTCTTTTCCGGAAGGGCCTCCGGCTCTGCCGGTGCTGCCGCCGCTTTCCGCCTCTTAAACAGGAGGTCACGGAACAGCTTCGAGAAGCCCGCAAAGTAGATGATGAGCGCGATGATGATATCCGCGATGTATTTGTTGAAGCCGGCGCTGGTCAGGTTATCGCCGCCGATGTTCAGGAAGCGGATGAACAGGCCTACAAAGATGACCGCCACCGGATTGCTGCTTCCGAGGAGGGCCGCCGGGATACCGTTGAAGCCGTAGTCCGGAAGCTTGCCGTAGGCGCTGTCGAACTTGAACTCAATGCCGGGGTTCAGGTAGTAGATCGCACCGCCGATCGCCGCAAGCCCGCCCGCAATAGCCATGGACAGGACGATGTTTTTCTTCTCGTTCATGCCCGCATATCGCGCGCCGTACTTGTTCGCGCCGCAGGCACGGAGCTCGTAGCCAAACACGGTCTTCGTGAGGATCACGGACATGATGATCGCAAGCGCAATGGCGAGCAGGATGCCGAGGTCAATGTAGGAGCCCGCGAACAGCTTGTCAAGGCCGACCTTTGGCGTACCGTTGCCGGTAGCCGCCGTCGTAATGAGGTAGCCGGACTTGCCTGCGCCGGTATTGATGAGCGAAGGCATTGTCCCGAAGACCCAGCTCACTATATTGGCCGCGATCCAGTTCGTCATGATGCAGACGATGACCTCGTTCACGTTGAAGAATGCCTTGAAGAGGCCGGGGATCGCACCCCAGAGCATGCCGAAAAGGCAGCCCACAAGAAGCGCCAGAAACCATACGAGGACGCCCAGACCGGGCTTGCCGGTCGTATTGATGTTGAGCGCCACAAGAAGCGAGCCCATCGTCCCCATCAGGAACTGCCCTGCTGCGCCGATGTTGAACAGGCCCGTCTTATACGCGATGGCCACGGAAACACCGGTCATGATGAGCGGCCCTGAATAGAAGATCATATCTCCGAGGTTCGTCCTGATGTACATGGCCGTGCCGCTTGAGAACGGGCCGCCCAGAAGGATCGAGAGACCGTAGAACGCATCGCCCACGCGAAGATTCTCATTCGTGAGCGCCAGGATCACCATGACGATGAAGCCGACCAGGATACCTGCCAGGATGCAGAGGATCGAAGAAATGACGGACTTGAAGCCTTCTTTGTTCCTGAGGTTACGGAAGAAATCAGCCATGTCTTACACCTCCTCTCTCAGCGTGTCGCGCTTCGCACCGGCCATGTAGAGGCCGAGCTCCTGCACTGTGGTCTTCTTCGGGTCGAGTTCGCCCGTAAGCTCTCCCTCGTACATGACGAGGATGCGGTCCGAAAGGCTCATGACTTCATCGAGCTCCAGGGAGATCAGGAGGATTGCGGCACCATTGTCACGCTTCTTCACGATCTCGCTGTGGATAAATTCAATGGCGCCCACGTCCAGGCCGCGTGTGGGCTGGATCGCAACCAGGAGCTTGTGCTTATGGTCAAGCTCCCTCGCCACAATAGCTTTCTGCTGGTTGCCGCCGGACATTGAACGCGCGGTGGAAAGAGGTCCTTCTCCGGAACGCACGTCAAATTCATCGATCAGGCGCTCCGCGTATTTCCGGACTTCGTCAAAGCGGATGAAGCCGTGGCTCTGGAACTGCGGCTCAAGGTACCGCCGGAGGACCATGTTTTCTTCCAGCGTGAAGTCGAGGATCAGGCCGTGCTTATGGCGGTCCTCCGGGATATGGCTCATGCCGTCCTCGCTCCGTTCGCGGATGGACGTATGAGTGATATCCTGGCCGTTCAGGATAATGCTGCCGCTTACCGGCTTTTCGAGGCCTGTGATGGCGTAGCCGAGCTCCGTCTGGCCGTTTCCGTCAATACCCGCAATACAGGTGATCTCTCCCGCGCGTACCGTAAACGAGACGTTCTTCACGGCTTCCTTATGATGGACGCCGCTCTTCACGGTCAGGTTCCGGACTTCAAGGACGGCCTCCTTCGGTACGGCAGGCTTCTTATCCACCTCAAACTGCACCATGCGGCCGACCATCATCTCGGAAAGCTCTTCCTTGGTCGTCCCTTTCACGTCCACTGTGCCGATGTACTTGCCCTTCCTAAGAACGCTGCACCGGTCCGCCACCTCCATGATCTCATTGAGCTTATGCGTGATGAAGAGGATCGATTTGCCTTCCTTCGCAAGGTTCTTCATGATCTGCATGAGCTCGTCGATCTCCTGAGGCGTCAGAACTGCCGTCGGCTCGTCAAAGATCAGGATCTCATTGTCGCGGTAAAGCATCTTTAGGATCTCGGTCCTCTGCTGCATACCGACTGTGATGTCTTCTACGATGGCATC
>JAFRVD010000044.1 GCA_017441825.1 Lachnospiraceae bacterium | reverse complement strand
TTCGTGTGGACGTAGCGCGGGTTGCTGGGAAGCGGCTCGATCTTCTCCCGGAGACGCCGCACATGGACGTCCACTGTGCGCACGTCACCCGCTTCCTGCGCTTTGCTGCCCCACACCATGGAGAGAAGCCGTTCTCTGCTGAACACCTTGTCCGGGTTGGAGATCAGGAGCTCCAGGATATCAAATTCCTTTGCTGTCAGATTCACTTCCCTGTCGCCCAGGAACACGCGCCGTCCTTCCGTATCCAGCTTCATCGCGCCCGCGGTGATCAGTCTTGTCTCTTCCTTGACCTTTGCCTGATTCTTCTGGTTCCTGCGGAGGATCGCCTTGATCCTGGCTTTTACTTCCAGAATGTTGAAAGGCTTCGTGATGTAATCGTCCGCGCCGTACTCCAGCCCCAGGATCTTGTCCATGTCGCCCGACTTCGCGGTAAGCATGATGACCGGCGCCTCGGAGAACTCGCGGATCGCCTGGCACACTTCAAACCCGTCATGCTTCGGCAGCATCACGTCCAGAAGGATCATGTCGTACTCCGTTCTGCGGGCGGCCTCGATGGCCTCCTCTCCGTCATAGGCACAGTCCACCTGCATACCGTCCTGCTCCAGGCTGAATTTGATCCCTTTCACGATCAGTTTTTCATCGTCCACTACAAGAACCTTTGTCATGTCTTCTCCTCTGTCTATGTGAAAGCATGCTTCAGACAATGATCTTGTCCTTCACGCGCTCGAAAGCCTTCTCCTTGATCCCGGGGACTTTCATCAGGTCCTCCGGTTTTTTGAATCTTCCGTTCCTCTCCCGGTACCGTACGATCTCCTCCGCTTTGCCCTCTCCGATCCCGGGGAGCGTCGTCAGAGTCGATACATCCGCTGTATTGAGGTTGATCTTCCCGGTCCCCCGGCGTTCTCCTTCCCCCGCGGCATGATCCTCCGAGACGACGATCATCATCCCGTCTTCAAGAAATTCCGCCAGGTTCACCGAAGCCGGATCCGCGCCTTCCGAAAAGCCGCCGGCAGCTTCCAGCGCGTCCGCACCGCGGCTTCCAGCGGGCAGCTTGTACACGCCCGGGTCCGCGACGGCGCCGCAGATGTATACGCATACGTGCCGGATCTCCGTCTCTTTTTCCGCTCCGGAGCTTTCAGCGGATGTTTCCACTTCCCCGCTGAGCCGGACCGCGGCCTCTGTCTTCGCGCCGGCGCTCCGGGTCCCGGGCCGCTCCGCGCACCCGGACGATCCCAGCACAAGAACCGCAGCTCCTGCGAGTGCGGTCAGAATCTTCTTCCAGTCTTTCTTTTTCATTCCCGCCTTCCTTCCGGAAGGCGCCGGGCCTGCATCCTTTATTTTATACGAAACAACGCAATAAAACAACGCCCGGAAACAGAAGTTCTGTTTCCGGGCGCATGCAGGGATCTCAGTGTCAGTTCAGAGCGGCAAGGGCTTTCTTCAGACGGTCGATCGCCTCGTCCACGTCCTTTTCCGTGACGACCAGCGGAGGAATCACGCGGAGGATGTTGGTTCCCGCGTTGATGAGGACCATGTGCTGCTCCAGGAGGGCGTTGTTGATGACGGGGTTCACCGGAACGTCGAACTCAACGCCGAGCATCATGCCCTTTCCGCGGATGTCGACGATATGGTCCGTCACGGTCCGGAGCTCTTCCAGCTTCTCCCTCAGGTAAGCGCCGACCTTCCGCACGTTCTCCAGGATGTTGTCTCTCTCAAAGATCGTGAGGACAGCATCCGCGGCGGCGCAGACCAGCGGATTTCCGCCGTAGGTGGTGCCGTGGTCTCCCGGCGTCATGGCGGTGTTCGCCTTGCCGGAGGTCAGGAACGCGCCGATCGGGACGCCGTTGCCCAGGGCCTTCGCCACTGTCATGACGTCCGGCTTCACGCCGCTGTGCTGCCACGCGAAGTACTCGCCGCTCCGTCCCATGCCGCACTGGATCTCGTCAAAGATGAGGATCAGATCGTTCTGGTCCGCGATCTCCCGGAGGCCCTTCAGGAATTCATCCGTCGCCGGGAAGATGCCGCCTTCGCCCTGGATAGGCTCGACGATAATACCGCAGGTCTTTTCGTTCACCAGGGCCTTCACGGAATCCAGGTCGTTGTATGTCGCGAACTTAATGCCCGGGATCAGCGGCTCAAAGGGCGCGCGGTAGGCTTCTTTTCCAGTCACGGAAAGGGCGCCCATGCTTCTGCCGTGGAAGGAGTGGTCCATGGCGATGATCTCGTATGCGCGGCTGTCTTTGTTCTTGTTGTAAGCGTAGCGGCGGGCGATCTTCAGGGCGCCTTCCACCGCCTCTGTTCCGGAGTTCGTAAAGAACACCTTCTCCATCCGGCTGACCTTCAGGAGCTTCTCTCCGGCACTGATCGCCGGCGGGTTGTAGAAATAGTTGGAGATATGGAGGAACTTGTCCACCTGGGCCTTCACCGCCTCGTCGTATCCCGGATAGTGGTAGCCGAGGGCGTTCACCGCGATGCCGGCGAAGAAATCAAGGTACTCCGTTCCGTCGGTGTCGTAGAGACGGATCCCGTCTCCGCGCTCGAACACCACCTGGTAGCGGTTATACGCCTTATACAGTACCTGCTCGGCCTCGCTGATGGCCTGTTTCATGTTTTCTGTACTCATTTATTGAAAGCCTCCTCTCCGTCTTTCCGGATCGCGGTTCCGATTCCCTTGTTGGTAAAGAACTCAAGCAGCAGGCAGTGCGGCGTGCGGCCGTCCAGGATATGGACGCGGGAGACGCCGTTCTCGATGGCGTTGATGCAGTTGGAAAGCTTCGGGATCATGCCGCCGCCGGCCATGCCGCCCGCGATGAACTCCTTCGCCTCCGTGACTGTCATCTCGGAGATGAGAGAACTCTTGTCCTCGAAGTCGCGGTACACTCCTTCCACGTCCGTCATGAAGGCGAGCTTTTCGGCCTTCAGCGCGGAAGCTACCGCACAGCCCGCATCATCCGCGTTCAGGTTGTAGCTCTCGTAGTTTTCATTGAAGGAAATGGGGCTGACCACAGGCAGGTAATCTTCGTCAAGAAGATCGCAGATGATCTTGGGGTTCACTTCCTGGATCGCTCCTACATAGCCGTAGTCGATGCCGTCGATGAGCTGCTTCTGCACGCGGATCAGTCCGCCGTCCTTGCCGCTGATGCCGATGCCCTTCACGCCCAGGGCGTTCACCAGGGACACCAGGTCCTTGTTCACCTTGTTGAGGACCATCTCGACGATCTCCATGGTCTCTTCGTCCGTGACTCTTCTTCCGTTGATGAAGTTCGGTACCTTGCCGACCTTCTTCAGCCATGCGTTGATCTCCTTGCCGCCGCCGTGTACGATGACCGGCTTGAAGCCGACCAGCTTCAGAAGCACCACGTCCTGAATGACCTGTTTCCTGAGCTCCGGATCCGTCATTGCGGCTCCGCCGTACTTCACGACGATGATCTTTCCGCGGAAGCGCTGGATGTAGGGAAGCGCCTCGATCAGAGTAGCAGCCTTCTGTAAAATAATGGGATCTGTAGCCATATCAGTTCTCCTTGTCTTATCTTTGATTGTTAATAATAATACATGAGAATGCGATTTTATTCAACCTTTTTCGGAAGTTTCGCCGCTCTGCGGCGCCATACAGGAATTGTGCATAAATATCCAAGTTTTATACATTCCAGTATTTCGCGGCCTGCTCTCTTCAAAAGTCTTGATTTTAAAATGCGGGAGATGTATATTTATTAAATGCTTAATAAATTCAAAAGGGGTTCTATCATGAAAAAAGAAAAAGTTGTTCTCGCGTACTCCGGCGGCCTTGATACCACTGCCATCATCCCGTGGCTGAAGGAAAACTTCGACTATGACGACGTCTGCTCCTGCATCGACTGCGGTCAGGGCAATGAGCTTGACAACCTGGACCAGCGTGCGAAGCTTTCCGGTGCTTCCAAGCTGTACGTCCTGGACGTGAACGACGAGTTCGCCGAGGAATATATCATGCCCTGCGTCAAGGCAGGGGCTGTATACGAAAACAAATACCTCCTGGGCACCAGCATGGCGCGGCCGCTGATCGCGAAAAAGCTTGTGGAGATCGCCCGAAAGGAAAAAGCCAGCGCTATCTGCCACGGCGCCACCGGAAAAGGAAATGACCAGATCCGTTTCGAGCTCGGCATCAAGGCATTGGCTCCGGACCTGAAGATCATCGCCCCGTGGCGCATGACCGACCTGTGGCCTTTCCAGTCCCGTCAGGACGAGATCGACTACTGTGTCTCCAAGGGCATCAATCTTCCCTTTGACGCCTCCCACAGCTACAGCCGCGACCGCAACCTCTGGCACATCTCCCATGAGGGCCTGGAGCTGGAGGATCCTTCCCAGGCACCGAATTACGATGACCTGCTGGTCCTCAGCGTGACCCCGGAGAAAGCGCCCGACGAAGAGACGGAAGTCACTATGACCTTTGAGAAGGGCATTCCCACCAGTGTCAACGGAACAAAGATGCCTGTGGCGGACATCATCCGCATCCTGAACCGTCTCGGCGGCGAAAACGGCATCGGCATCATCGACATCGTCGAAAACCGTGTCGTCGGCATGAAGTCCCGCGGCGTGTACGAGACCCCCGGCGGAACCATCCTGATGGCGG
>JAFRVD010000043.1 GCA_017441825.1 Lachnospiraceae bacterium | reverse complement strand
GCGGACCAGAGTCCGTCATGTTAGTGTTGTCCGCATGAGCCATGCGGACCAGAGTCCGTCATGTTAGTGTTGTCCGCATGAGCCATGCGGACCAGAGTCCGTCATGTTAGTGTTGTCCGCATGGTAATACACACTTTATTCACTTGTGTTCTATGAAAAGTATGCTATGATGAGGGCAAGGAAAGCGCCCGGACAGGCTCGCCGGGCAGAAACCACTAAAATTCTTTAAAAGAAAGGAAAAAAATAATGGGAAAGTATATTTGCAGCGTATGCGGTTACGTTTATGATCCGGAGATCGGCGATCCCGATAACGGCATCGATCCGGGCACGGCATTTGAAGACCTTCCGGAAGACTGGGTCTGCCCGATCTGCAGCGTAGGAAAAGAAGATTTTGAAGAAGAATAATGAATTGGTTTTTCAATAAGAAAGCCCGGCTCACAAAGCCGGGCCTTCTTATATACAGGGGCATTCTGTCCCGTAAAAGATCAGCTGTTCATATCAGCCATCGCCTTGAGGAATTTAACGGCCGCGTCCCGCTGCTCCGGAGTAAGCGAACGGAATATCCTGTGAGTCTCGTCATCCTGATCATCCTGATCTCCGAATACAAGGTAACTCGGACCGACCTCCAGGACAGCCGCGATCTTTATGAGAGTGGACAGCCGCGTTTCACCGGAAGTCTTTTCGATTTTATTGATGGTACTTCTGGTCTTGTATCCGCAGGCAAATGCGAGTTCTTCCTGCGTCATACCCTTAGATTCTCTGATCTCTCTGATTCTGTCACCTGCCGTCATATCTAGGTCCTCTCCGCAGGCAATTATAAAATATCGTGTTAAAAATATCAATACAAACAGTGCATTTATATTCATATTGTTGACTGTTTCGTAAACATATGTTACAATATGTTTCGGAATATTGCTACATTATTCACTTTATGGAATAAATATCTCCGGTAATTATCTTTTATTGTCGAACTGAAAAGGAAGGGACCTGCATAGATGGATTACAAACTGCTGAACAAAGTGATCGATGATAGCGGCTTGAAGCGGTCGTTTATTGCGAAGGAGATGGGACTTTCTCCCAAGATCCTCCATGACCGTACTGCCGGGGTTTCCGAGTGGAAGGTGAAGGAAATGATCGCATTCACCAATCTGATGAACCTGAAAAAGAAGGTACGGGATGACATCTTCTTTTCCTGAGATCCCATTAGAAGCATTCCGTTAAGTACGTCAGCAGGCGGACCCGAAGGGCCCGCCTGCTCTTTTATCCTCTGTATTCAGCTTTAATAATTTTCGGCATTCACTTCGAAGTAAGCCTGCTGATGCGCGCAGACCGGGCAGACCTCCGGCGCCTTCAGCCCCACCACGATGTGGCCGCAGTTCCTGCACTCCCAGACCTTGACCTCGCTCTTTTCAAATACCTGCTGAAGCTCCACGTTCTTCAGAAGCGCACGATAGCGTTCTTCGTGATGCTTTTCGATGGCCGCGACCATACGGAACTTGGCGGCCAGCACCGGGAACCCTTCTTCCTCTGCGGTCTTCGCGAAGCCCTCGTACATGTCCGTCCACTCGTAGTTCTCTCCATCGGCGGCAGCCGCAAGGTTCTCCGCCGTGGTGCCGATCCCGTTGAGCTCCTTGAACCACATCTTCGCGTGTTCCTTCTCATTGTCGGCAGTCTTTAAGAACAGCGCGGCGATCTGTTCGAAGCCATCCTTTTTCGCCTTGGACGCGAAGTAAGTGTATTTGTTTCTGGCCTGCGATTCGCCCGCGAAGGCCGCCTCAAGATTCTTTTCTGTCTGTGTTCCTGCGTACGGATTTGCCATGGTTTCTGTCTCCTTTCTTTCCGGTTCGTTGAATTTAAGTGTATTCAGGAGGAAGCGCATGTCATCGGCGGGGAACCCTGCGTCGTTCTTGTGCTTCTCCAGTATCTCCGTCAAAAACGTCCGCGTGTTCCCGCTTTCCGGGAGCATGAACCCGGACTCGCGCAGGAAATCCTCCGCGGAGATCCGCGCCGATTTCTCCACCGCCTTCACAAGCCTTCCTTTGAGGCTCGAGGCCAGCTCCTCAAGCTCACCCTTGGAAGCTACGAGCTTCCTGAGCGCGTTAATTACTTCTCCGTTCTTCTCCTGCTGAACCGGGTACTCCCTGGGTACCATGCTGATGGCCTTCGCGGGACACGCCTCCGCGCAGGCGCCGCAGCCGATGCACTTCTCCGGGTCGATGACGCTGTTTTCCGTGTCCGACGCACCGGTCGGGCAGACGTACAGGCACAGGCAGTCTTTTTCACAGAAGCGGATATTTCTTACAGCAATTTTCTCACCCATACCTCAGCCTCCTATCTTCTCAAATTTGAAGTTCGGCACCTTGCAGACCGGGCAGACTTCCGGGAGTACGTCGCCGATGAAGACAAACCCGCAGATAGTGCACACGTATACGCCGGTGTTTTCCGGGACCGTGCCTCCGGGGCTGAACCGTGTGAGCAGGGACTTCAGGATGACCGTGACCTTTTCGCCCCAGGTGAGACACCGGAGCGCGCCGCGGTCCGCGTGTTCCTTCGCGGCGGCGTTCGCCGCAGGGATGCCTTCCGAAAGGTCCGTATTGACTTTTTCAAGGATCTTTTCAAACGAGGGGTCATGAGCCGTTTCCGACTGCCCCTTAAACCATTGCGCAAGCCGCGCGAATGCCGCGGCCTCCTCTTTCTTGTACTGCTTTTCGCAGCCCCGCGCAAGATTTGAGCAGAGTGCGGAAAGCTCGACGGGAGACAGGGGGATCAGGTCTTCGGGAACTTTGGACGCTTCCGTCTTAACAGCAGGCTTGACGTTCGCCGCGGCCGGCTCTTTTTCAGGCATTTCCACATTCACGGTTTCAGGCGCCGGGGCCTTTTCCGCTTCTGCCGGTTTCTCTCCGCCCTCGGGCTTAAAGTTCGACTTTGCCGCACCGCACAAAGGACATCTCCAGTCCTCCGGGAGCGAATCAAACGGCGGATTCACGGCTTCATCGTAGACGTAGCCGCAGATCTGACATACGTATTTCATCAGGATGCACCTCCTTCCAGTTTGTGTCATGATGAAAAGCTTTGATTTGTTTCATGGAGATGTATATTGCTTTATCCGGAACCGGAAACGCTCCGGCCCGGGCTTTTTATTTATTGTACCCTTTCCATACAAGATCAGTCAATCCCGATTTCCCCGCACTCGTTGAATTTCCCAAATTCCCGGAGCGTCCGTTCGAGAGCTCCGGTAAGCTTCTTCGTTACCCGGACGTCCGGCTCCCACCAGAGCCCCTTTACGTGAAGCACGTGCGCTTTCCGGTCCGGAACGGCCTCAATGCGGCCCACAAAGCGGTCGCCGTAGAGGATCGGCAGTGTGTAATACCCGTACCGGCGCTTCACTTGGGGCGTGTAGATCTCCCAGGAGTACCGGAAGTCAAAAAGAGAAAGGATGAGCGCCTTGTCCCACATGAGCGGGTCGAGCGGCGCAATGAAGGACATGCGGGGCTTTGTGTCTGCATCGCCGGAAATGACCGCCTGCATCAGGGCATCGTCCTCGGAGCGGTAATAGAAGGGTACCCTCTGCCCCTCCACAGCCACAGAACAAACCTTCCCCTCCGCCGTAAGCCTCCCGAGGATCTGCTTCCGCTTTTCCGCATTCAGGTCGATCCCAAGGAATGCCGTGCTGTTTTTGTCCCAGAGAAGGCCCACCGCACCGATCCTCCGGAGCACCCGCCACGCCGTGAACGCTTCCTCGTCCCGGCAGGGGTTTTCACCGTGAAGGATCTCCTTCGGGAGATACCTTTCCGCAAGGTCGTAGTATTTCCGGCTGCCCTTTTTGTGATGGATGACGAGGTCGCCGTCCGTATAGAGCTGCTCGAGCACCGACCGCGCGGCCGGGGAATTCCTGTCCCAGTGGCCGCTCCAGTGCATGGACGAATGCCAGAAGATCTCGCCTTCTATTGGCAGCATGTCGCTCGATACCGGGCCGTTCTCCCGGATGTAGGAAAGCGCCCGGGTCTCCAGTTCCTTAAGCCCTGTAAACGTTTCTCCAAGCGCGCGGCTCCGGTCCCGGTAGGAGGAAAAGTAAGGCCAGTCCTCCGCGGGCCAGATGGACAGTTCCTTGTCCGCGTAGTCCACAAGCTTCCGGTCCTCGTAAAGAAGCTCCTGAAGCATCTGTTTCCGGAAGCCCTTGACCCGTGACTGGAGCGTGAGCTCCGCATTTTTCCCGCAGACGTCCACAGGATCGAACTGGATGCACCCGGCCTGCCGTACGTACGCGTACGCGCCGTCCTTTCCCGTAAACCGGTACGAGCCTGAAAGCCCCTGCTTCGCCAGGATAAACTGCCTGGCCTGCTGTTTTGTGATCGTCTGCATATCGTTATCCATCCTGCTGCCTGTTTTAGTAACTGTTATTACCTGATCTTCCCGCAGAACCCCCTGATCTCCTCTTTCCTAGGCTCCACGTCCTCCTTATACTCCACGGACGTAAGCCCCAGCCACCCGCATGCGCTAATATGCAGATGCCCGTAGAAATGCTCTACGGTCTTCACGATCCGCTCGCATTCGTGCATCCCGGGACCGGTCCTAAGGGCGACCGTATAGCCCTTCTTGCCTTCACGGATGGACGCGTGCGGCTCGTGTGTATCGCACCAGGGCGTACACCGGTCGATGAACGCCTTGAACTGCCCGGGCACGTCCGCCCAGTAAGACGGAGAAACACAGACGATGACGTCCGCCAAGTCAAACTCTTCGAGGATCTTCGGGATATCGTCGCTCAGAACGCACCTCGCCGTAGAATGACAGGTGCGGCACCCGGTGCAGAACCCGAATTTATAATCATCTATGCAGATACTTTTCGTGTCATATCTTCCCGCGAGCCCCTCTTCTATGGTCTTCACGATCTCCGCCGTGGCACCCGTCCGGACAGGGCTGCAGTTGATGATGAGCGCTTTCATAAAAACTCCCCTCTTCATACCAATCCCTTTACAGATCAAACAAACTCATCTGCGTATACTTCTCCGGCAGGTCGTTCATGAACCGGAAGCATTCGTCCGGGTCCGACATGATCCCGTGCTCCCTGCAGAATTCCCTGAAGAGTCTGAGCAGACTGTCCGCGTTCGGGCTCGGAAGCTCGTACGCATTCCCGTACCTTTTTATGTACCGCTCCTTCATTCCCGGGAAGTGTTTGTCCAGCGCCGCGTAGTAGTACTCCCGGTCGCCCTCCCGGAGCGTTAAGCCCATGCCGAAGTCAATTATTCCCTTCACTCCGACCCTGGCGCATTCATTGAGGATGGCCAGGACGTTCTCCTCCGTATCGTTGATGAACGGCAGGATGGGCGTGAGCCACACGACCGTCGGGATCCCCCTCTCCTGCATCTTTTCAAGCACCTCGATTCGTCTCTTCGTATTGCAGACGTTCGGCTCGAGGATCTTACAGAGGTCATCGTCGTACGTAGTGAGCGTCATCTGCACCACACATTTCGCGGTGCGGTTGATCTCCGTAAGGAGGCCGATATCCTGAAGGATCCGGTCGGACTTCGTGAGGATGGCCGCCCCGAAGCCGTATTTCAGGATGATCTCAAGGCATCGCCGGGTCAGGCGCAGCTGCTCTTCGCAGTGCATGTACGGGTCGGACATCGAGCCCGTCCCGATCATGCACTTTTTTCTTTTCGATCTGAGCGCCTTTTCGAGAAGCTCCGGCGCGTTCTGCTTCACTTCGATGTCTTCAAAAGGATGGGTGAACTGGTAGCATGTGCTCCTGCTGTCGCAGTAAATACAGCCGTGCGTGCAGCCCCGGTAGATGTTCATCCCGAAGTGCCCGCTCCCGTTCAGGATCCCTTTGGCCTCCACAAAGTGCATAAGCTCTCCTTTATTATTGTTTTAAGTTTAAAAGCACCAGTGCCGCAAGGATCAGGACGATGCCCGCGCCGGAAAGGACCGTCAATGGCTCGGAGAAGACAAAGACGCCGATCAGGGTCGCGACCATCGGCTCCACCGCGGCTAAGATCCCGGCCTTGCTGGCTTCCACGGTACGGAGGCCGAGCGTATACGAGAGAAACGGGACTACTGCGGTAACAAGTGCGGTCAGGCCGAAGAACAGCATGAGGCCCGTGGGCGACGGCGCCGAAGCGATCTTCGAGATCATATCGGCGGGACCGGAGATCACCCATGAACCGGCTGCGGCCAGGAGGAACGTGTAGAAAGTGACGGTATATGGGGAATACCTGCGGAGGGCCACCGTCCCGAGAATACTGTAGAGCCCGTATCCGAGCCCTGCCCCGAGGCCGATGAGGAGACCGAGAAGGGGAACCTTTTCGCCGGAGATCCCGGAGACCAGCACGCAGCCGGAAAAGGCCAGAACCAGAGCGATCAGTTTCCTCCTGTTCAGCTTTTCATGGAAGAACAGGACCGACATCAGCATGATCCACACCGGCGAAGTGTAAAGAAGGATGGCGGCGGTCGAAAGCGACATCATCGTCATGGCGGTGAAGTAGCATACTGTGAAGAACAGGATGCTGCCGAAGCCGAGTCCCAGAAACAGCGGGATATCCCTTAAGGCGATCCTGAATCCGGACCGGTCTTTAAGAAGCAGCACGATGCCGAAGAACACCGCTGCCAGCGTGACCCGCATGGTCACGATCTCTACGGAGCTGAATCCGTCTGCCGTAAGCTTCCTTACAAAAATGCCCATACTTCCCCAAAAGCATCCCGCAAGGATGATCAGCGCCGGGCCAAGCTTTGTCATTGTTTTCTGCATAATCATCTCTCTGTCCTTGTCCGGGTACTGCACTTAAAAAGCTGCTGACAGAGCAGGAAAGCTCCGTCAGCAGCCTTCTTATATCTCACGTTCCGTTCATCCTGCCCGTCAGTAAAGCTTTGCCCCTGCCGGGATGTGCGGGTCCACCATAAGCAGGTGAAGCTTCTCTTCTTCGCCCTCGTGATGGAGAGCACTGATCAGCATGCCGCAGGATTCGATGCCCATCATCGCCCGCGGAGGCAGGTTCGTGATGGCGATGCACGTCTTGCCGATCAAGTCTTCAGGTTCGTAGAACGCATGGATGCCGGACAGGATGGTCCTTTCCGTCCCGGAGCCGTCGTCCAGTGTGAATTTCAGGAGCTTCTTCGACTTCGGAACAGCTTCGCAAGCGAGTACCTTGACCGCCCGGAAGTCGCTCTTGGAGAAGGTCTCAAAGTCCACGTAATCTGTGAACAGGGGCTCGATCACAACATTCGAAAAGTCGATCACTTCCGGCGCCTGTCCGGCACCTGTCACAACATCCGCTGCCGTATCTTCCGAAACCGCAGCCTTTCCGGCCGCCGCCGCCTGCATCGCGTTGTTTTCCGCGTTCTTCCGTTCGCCGCCCTCCAGCGTCTTCATCGTCGGGAACAGCAGCACGTCGCGGATGGTCGGGCCGCCGGTGAGTAACATCACCAGCCGGTCGATGCCGTAGCCGATGCCGCCTGTAGGAGGCATGCCGTACTCGAGCGCGCGGAGGAAATCCTCATCCGTGGTGTTCGCTTCTTCATCGCCGGCAGCAAGCGCCTTCTCCTGCTCCCTGAAGCGGGCGCGCTGGTCGTCCGGGTCGTTCAGCTCGGAGTACGCGTTGCACATTTCACCGCAGTTGATGAAGAGTTCGAAGCGCTCCACAAGCCGCGGATCCGAAGGCTTTTTCTTCGTGAGCGGGGAAATGTCGAGCGGATGGTCGCACACGAACGTGGGCTCGAGCATATGCTCCTCGCAGAATTCCTCAAAGAAGAGGTTTACGATGTCGCCCCACTTATGGCGCTCTTCATACGCTACGTTGTGCGCCTTCGCGGCTTCCCGCGCACCTTCAAGCGTCCGGATCTCGTCGAAGTCCACGCCGGCGTACTGCCGGACGGCTTCGATCATCGTGATCCTCTTGAAGGGCTTCCCGAGGTCGATTTCAAGATCTCCTACGTGCACGACCGTCGTGCCGTTGACCTTCTGGGCGACCGTCCGGAACATCTCTTCCGTGAGGTCCATCATGCCGTTGTAGTCCGTGTAGGCCTGATAAAGCTCCATCAGCGTGAATTCCGGGTTGTGACGGGTGTCTATTCCCTCGTTCCGGAACACGCGGCCGATCTCATACACGCGCTCCAGGCCGCCCACAATGAGGCGCTTTAAGTAGAGCTCCAGGGAAATGCGGAGCTTCATGTCCTGGTCAAGCGCATTGAAATGAGTGAGGAACGGGCGGGCCGCGGCGCCGCCGGCATTCGAGACCAGCATGGGCGTCTCAACCTCCAAAAACCCCTTCGCGTCCAGGAAATTCCGGATCTCCCGGAGGATCAGCGACCGCTTCACGAGGATCTCCTTGGATTCGTCGTTCATGAAAAGGTCCACGTAGCGCTGGCGGTAGCGGAGGTCCGTGTCAGTTAAGCCGTGGTACTTCTCCGGCAGGATCTGGAGCGCCTTCGTAAAGAGCGTCACCTGCTTCGCATGCACGGAGATCTCCCCGGTCTTCGTGGTGAACACGAAGCCTTCAATACCCACATTGTCGCCGATGTCCATCTTTTTAAAGGCAGCATAAGCTTCGTCGCCCAGGTCGTCCCGGGAAACGTAGCACTGGATGCCGCCCGTGAGGTCCTTGACGTTGCAGAAGGAGGCCTTGCCCATCACCCGTTTGGACATGAGGCGGCCGGCGATCTTCACGGTCTTCCCTTCAAAAGCAGCGTAATCCGCCTTGATGTCCCCGGTATGCGTATCCTGGTCGTACGACGTGATCACATACGGGTCCTTGCCTCCGTCCTTCAGCTCCTGAAGCTTGTCTCTTCTGATGCGGAGCAGCTGGTTCAGGTCCTGAGCCTGCTCTCTCCCGTTCATCTCTTCTGCCATGTCTGTTCCCCCGATCTTTGTCTTTTACTGTCTTCTGATATTGATCACTCTGTAGTTGAAGGAGCCTGCCGGTGCCTCCACTGTCACAACGTCTCCGATCGCGGAGCCCATAAGCGCAGCGCCTAAAGGTGAGTCGTGCGAGATCATGTTGTGGAGGCTGTCCGCTTCGTTCGCGCCTACGATGGTGACGTCATATTCCTCTTCGTCCTCTTCATCAAATACGGTAACGATCGCGCCGATGAAGACGCGGCTTTCATCTCCGCCGTCCTCCACGACTTCCGAATTCTTCAGGATCTCTTCGATCTGCCCGATCCTGGATTCGATCTCACCCTGCTCTTCTTTGGCAGCGTCATACTCCGCGTTTTCGGAAAGGTCGCCCTGTGCCCTTGCCTCTTTGATCTTCTGTGCGATCTCCGCCCTGCGGTTCACCTTGAGATCATTGAGTTCATCCTCGAGTTTCTTTTTGCCCTGTGACGTCAGGATGTTTTTCTTGTCAGCCATAATACGATACCTTTCTTTACGCTAAAGTCCGGGTGCCTTCACCCGTCAGAAAATACCGCATGGGTATGCGGCTTCTCGTCCCGATATAGATAGTACCTAATTATATGTGAGAAATAAGCTTTTGTCAATCAGATTAAACAAACGAGGGCCTTCCCCCGGAGGAGAAGCCCCGGGGCTCGCGGATGAGGGCTCCTAAAAATAACATTAAGGTCTTTACTTTTATCCATTTTCTGCTATAATAACAACAGATATGGGTTTCTGAAATTCAGTGTAACGAATCGTCCCGAAACCCGGTTCCATTAAGCAGGATTAGTACATCGGTAGTATGCAAGCTTCCCAAGCTTGAGAGGCGGGTTCGATTCCCGTATCCTGCTCTTTCTTTTTGGGATCATTCCCAAAACAGTTCCCGTGGCCTCCTGAAGGGGCCGTCAGAAAACATGATACAGTAAAAAGGATGCAAAATGAGGAAGAAAACCATTCAAGTCCTGACGATCCTGCTCGTGGCCGTCCTGGTTCTCACGGGCAGTTTTGTTCTGGAGATCAATTTGCCTGTATATGCAGAGGAAGGCGGAGAGAATCCGGGCGGCGGTGAAGACCCCGGTCCCGGTGAGCAGACTGAGACGCAGCCGCCGGAAACGCAGCCGCCGGAAACACAGACCCAGCCGCCTGAAACGCAGCCGCCGGAGACACAGCCTTCGGAGACTCAGCCGCCCGAAACGCAGCCGCCGGAAACCGAGCCTTCGGAAACACAGCCGCCGGAAACCGAGCCTTCGGAATCAGAATCCGATACGGAACCCGAGGAGACGGAAACGTCTACCGAGGACGACGATGACGATGATGGCAACAAGCACTCTACACATGTGAGCGGCGGCGGAAGCACCTGGGTCAAGGCAACACAGGCGACCGGCAGCCCGCCGCTCGCGCCAATTGCGGAGACCACTCCTGCACCGGCTACGGAAGCTCCGGTCGAAGAGACTGAAGCGGAAGACGACGGTACGAATCCGAACCTGGACCACGAAAACAGCATCGCCGGAAAATACGGCCTCCTGGAAGAGGAAGAGCCGGCGGAGGAGCTTGGTCTTGAGGCAGGCGTCATTACGACAAACGTGACCTTCCTCGGGCTTTCACTTCAGGGCCTTACGGCTAAGGAAGGCGCCCGGCTCATCAAATCCGTAGCAAACGACGTGCTCAACAAGGAGATCATCACAGAGGGCGAAAACGGACAGCTTTCAGTGACTCTTGCCGAACTCGGCATCACCTGCAACGACCTCTCCGGCATTCAGCAGCAGCTGGAAGACACCATCCCCGAAGGCAACGTCCTTGACCGCTACATGAAGGCAAAGGACCTTGAGCTCGAGCCTCTCGAGATCACTCTGGAGCTTTCCGGTGCGGATCAGGAAAAGATCCTTTCGTATTTTATCGACCATACACAGGAATGGATCACCAGTCCGAAATCCGCCACCGTATCCTTCTTAAGCGGAGAACGTGTAGTGACCCCTTCCACCAGCGGTACTTCGTATGACTTCACCGCAGGTGTCGAACAGCTCATGACGGACATCGGCAGCATGGATATCCTGGACTGCAGGGATCCGTACATTCTGGACTGCGGAGAGACCGTAGTAGAGCCCGGGCTTACGGAAAAGCGCGCGGAGACCTTCACGATCCTCGGCTCCTATACCACGTATTACCACGCACCTACGGACCAGATCTACGCGAACCGTGAGCAGAACCTGGTCATCAGCTCAAGCAATATGAACGGCCGGTGCTTCGCGCCCGGCGCGCGGATCTCCGCACTTACCATGTACGGGGACGTGACAGCCGCAAACGGCTACCGGGAAGCCGGTACCATCATGGGCGGACAGCATGTGGACGCTATAGGCGGCGGCATCTGCCAGACCACTACTACCCTGTACAACGCAGTGCTGTACGCAGAGCTGCAGATCATCTACCGCTCGAACCATTCCATGGCTTCCAACTACGTGCCTGCGTCCCGCGACGCCATGGTCTATTACGCAGGCTGGGACCATTCGTCCAACCTGTATGACTTTGTGTTCTCGAACAACTCTTCGGACTACATTTTCGTAGAGGCATTTGTGGACAAGTCCAACTGCTCCATCACGGTCCGCATCATCGGCCATGAGGATCACGACCCGGGCCGTTCCGTAGAGTATGTTTCGGAGGTCCTGAGCATCACCGCTCCTACGGTCAACCAGTATATAGACAACACGCTTGTGAACAGCGACGCTCCGTATGCGCAGATCTACCGGATCATCGGCGATAACGCCGCGTAACCGGCCATGACTTCCCGTCTTTGGAAGGTCGTTTATATGAACGGCGTGGAGATCGCGCGGTACCTCCAGAATCCGCTGGACCGCTACAAGCCGCAGTCGCCTACCTTTGCGGTGGCGAAGGGCGTCTCCATTTACTGTGTCCCGGATCCGGACGGCGGATATGAGGACATGTATCTGAAGTACATTTTCAACCATTAAACATTAAAGTCCCCTGCGTTCATCAGGATCGCAGGGGACTTTTTCTGTCTCTTGATTAAGGGCGGCTTTTGCGCCGGGACTTATGCGCTCTTCTTCCGGAGCGCTTTTTTCACGCTTCTTTCGAGGATCAGCCAGAGTATGGAGATCGCGACTGAAAGGATGAACGCGACTGCTGTCTTTCCCCACGGGGAGTCATGAAGGGCTTTCAGGAACGACCCGGAGGCCCATTCCACAAGGCGGACCGTCCTGGAATGGAAAAGATACATCGGCAGGCTCGCTTCCTGAAGCATCCGGGCAAAGCGCTCCACGCCGGGGCGGGTCCTTCCCTCTCCATCTTTCCGGTACAGGGACAGCGTCACTGCGGCCACGTACGGCGGAAGAAGCGAGAAAAGATAGGGGCTGTCGTTAAGAAAAGCCATTCCCGTGATCACAAGCGCGTAGCAAAGCACACGGACTGCAAGGCGCACTGAGGCGCTCTTAAGGAGCGGCACCCGCTCCACCCGGTCCATCGAACCGTATATGAAGCAGCCGATGCACATGGCGCCAAGCCCGCGCACAGTGCCTCTCAGGAAAAAGAAGACCAGCTCTCCGGGGGCGGAAAGATTGCCCACCACAACGGCAAGGATCCCGTATAAGATCAGCGCGATCACAACGGAATACACCTTGACGAACCAGGAGCCCCACCGGTAAAGGACCGGGTAAAGGAGCGCCATGCCGATGAACATTACGGAAAGATACCACGTCACGCCGGTCAGGGTGGTTGCCGGGAGGCCGTATCCCTGCAGAGGAACGATCTCATTGAAGATGTACAGAAGGCTCTTTTTGTCAAAGGTCCCTGCTGAAATGATCACGTCCGCAAGGAGGCCGTAGAGGATCGCGGCAAGGAGGATCGGAAACACCTTTCCGAAGCGGGCCGAGAGGTAATTCCGGCACGCTTCTCCGCCGTCCTCCCCGTCCTTTTTCTTCCCGATCACGTGGGCAGCAAGATAAAAGCCCGAAAGGAAGAAAAAGAACTCGACCGCGTAATTCGCGTCCCCGAACACCGGCAGGTGAAAAACCTGGAACGCATGCACGAGAAAGATCAGCGATGCAAAAACAAAGCGCAGGATGCCGATCTCGGAATTGTATCTCTTTTCCATAAACTGACCCTTTCCTTCCTTGTGTCAACGGCGGAGAAGCTCCGTAAGCTCCTCGTACCGGGTAATGCGGTTGATCTCCGCGCGCATTTTTGAGGCATTAGGGAAGCCGGTGAGGTACCATGAGGCGTGGCTCCGCATCTTGAGGATCCCCATGTGCTCGCCGTTTTCTTCGATGAGCATGCGGGCGTGCCGCAGGATCATCGCATAGATCTCCTCCGGGGAAGGTGCAGGCAGCTCCTCTCCCGTTTCGAGGTAATGCCGGACGCGTTCGAAGATCCAGGGGTCGCCCATGGCTGCCTGGCCGATCATGAGCCCGTCGCAGCCGGTTTCATGAAGCATCCGGACGGCAGACGCGCCGTCCCGGATCCCCCCGTTCCCGATGACCGGGATCTTCACCGCTTCTTTTACCTCTCGGATCACTGAAAGATCCGTCTCCCCCTGGAAGAACTGCTCCCGGGTCCTGCCGTGCACTGTAATGAAGGACACGCCGGACGCCTCCGCGATCCGCGCGATCTCCGGCGCCTGCCGGTCCTCCCGGTAAAAGCCCTTCCGGATCTTTACGGACAGCGGTTTATGCAGGACCGAGCTCATCCTTTTTAAGATCTGCTCCACAAGCTTCGGCTCACGCATGAGCGCGGACCCTTCGCCGTTTTTCACTACCTTCTGGACCGGGCAGCCCATATTGACGTCGATGTATTCGCACCTGTCCTCAATTGCGAGCGCCATCTCGGCCATGATGCCGGGGTCGTTCCCGAACAGCTGGATGCCCGCAAAGTGCTCGCCTTCAGAGATCTGCATGAGCTCCTCGGTGTTCTTATTCTTATAGAAAAGCGCCTTCGCGCTAACCATCTCCGAGCAGGTCATGTCGGCGCCGTGTTCGCTGCACAAGAAACGAAACGGCAGGTCTGTCACACCTGCCATCGGCCCCAGCGCAAGGGGGATCTTCCCGCCAAATCGGTCTCTCAGGATGCCTGCCATCTATTCCTCCGCTGCTCCGCCGTGAAGGACAAACGCCTTGTAGTAGTCCTCCAGGGACCGGAAAAGCTCTTCCTTTTCCTTCCGAAGCTTCCCGACCTGAAGTCCCGCCTCGATCTCATCGTAGTAATAGTCATAGTCGTCCGCGATGGTCTTAAGGATCAGTGTGCCGTCCTTTAAGAATTCGAGCGTCAGGATGCCGCCCACTTCCTCCGTAAAAAGGACGCAGAGGATCTGAAGCTCCTCCCGGATGGACTGGGGGATCCTCATAAAGTCCGGATTCATGTAGAATTTTTCTTCGTACGAGTTTGCCCCGCACAGTACGACGTTCTCCGACTGATTCTCCATCACGTCTCCCGTTTAAACGCTTCAGTAATATCCCTACAGGACCATTTTAAGGCTGATGCCGGTGAGGGCAAGGAGCAGCGCCGCAATAATGCTGAACACCACGATCCTGCTCTTCCTTATGACGATGATCTTTCCGAAAAAGACGCCTTCCAGCGCGTGCAAAAGAGAGATGACCGCCGCGAGCCCGAAGGTCACGGGGTACAGGATGGTCAGCTCCCGCGCCTTGAAGAACAAGGCGACGGCGCAGCCGATCACGCCTGCGGCTATGATGATCTCCAGTGCTTCATACTGGTAATGTCTTCTGCGCATCCCGAACTCCTGATCTCATCGTCGTGAGGCGGTCTCCCGCCCCACGACGTCATATGCTGTTCTCAAGCCGCGGATATGCCGCATTTTACGGCTTATCCCCGGTCTTATGAAACCCTGGTGTTACGCCGGATAAAGCGGCAGAATGGCCGGATACAGTCTCTTAAAGAACTGGTACCGCTCCTCGTACTTCGCCACAAGCTCCGGATCCGGAGACACCGTCTCCACCACCTTCACGAGCTTGTTCGCCGCTTCCTCTACGGACGGGAACAGGCCGCAGCCAACCATCGCGAGCATCGCGCCGCCTAAACCGGGGCCCTGCTCGCTTTCGACGATATCGACGTCCATGTTCATGATGTTCGCGACCATCTTCCGCCACAGCGGGCTCTTCGCGCCGCCGCCGCTCATTTTGGTCCGCCTGATGTCAAGGCCTAAGCTCCGCGCGATCTCCAGTGAATCCCGGAGGCCGAACGTCACGCCCTCGAGGACCGCCTGGGTCATTTCCCAGCGCGTGGTGTCCATGGACATGCCGATGAACATGCCGCGTACGTTCGTGTTGTTGTGCGGAGAACGCTCGCCCAGGAGGTACGGCAGGAAGAATACCTGGTTTTCACCAAGCTTCGTGATGTTCTCCTGCTCCTTCGAGTAGTCCTTCGTGTTCAGGATCTCATCGCACCACCACTTGTTGCAGGACGCCGCGGAAAGAGTGACGCCCATGAGATGGTACGCGCCGTCCGCGTGAGCGAACGAATGAAGAGCGTTGTTCTTGTCCACGCCGAACTTCGTGCTGGAGATGAACATCGTACCGGAGGTGCCTAAGGAGATGTTGCATCTCGCGTCGCCCACAGTGCCGGTGCCTACCGCTGCCGCGGCGTTATCGCCGGCGCCCGCCACTACCTTCACGGTCTCCGGAAAACCAAGCTCCGCTGCAACCTCGGGCTTCAGCGTGCCCACTACCTCGAAGCTCTCATAAAGCTTCGGAAGCTGCGCTTCCGTGATGCCGCAGATATCGAGCATTTCCTGAGACCATTTCCGGTTCTTCACGTCCAGGAGAAGGAGGCCTGAAGCGTCCGAATACTCTGTGCAGAAGGTGCCGGTCAGCCTGTAGTTCAGGTAATCCTTGGGCAGCATGATCTTCTCTATGCGCGCGAAATTCTCGGGCTCGTGGTTCCGGATCCAGAGGATCTTGGGCGCCGTGAAGCCCGCGAACGCGATGTTTGCCGTGTACTCGGAAAGCTTGTCTTTCCCGATCACGTTGTTTAAGTAATCTGTCTCTTCCTGCGTCCGGCCGTCGTTCCAGAGGATGACCGGGCGGATCACGCTGTCATCGCCGTCTAAGACGACCAGGCCGTGCATCTGTCCGCCTGCGCCAATTCCTGCGACCTGCGATTTGTCGATGCCCGCCGTGAGCTCCTTGAGGCCGTCCATGGTCCCCGTGATCCAGTTTTCCGGATCCTGCTCCGTCCAGCCGCTCTTCGGGAAGATGAGCGGGTATTCCCGTGTGACGATGTTCTCTATGCCGCCGTTCTCATTCATGAGAAGCAGCTTCACCGCAGAGGTGCCAAGATCGATACCGATAAAATACATACGTGTTTCCTCCAAAAACGGGCGGCCAGGCCTGCCTGACCGCCCACAAAAGCGCTGCATAAATGATTACATGAACGGGTTCTCTGAAGGATAGCGGACGCCGGCCGGCTGGTTGTAGCCGATCTCGTTCTGGCACACGCCGATGTACTTGAAGACTTCGTAGAGCGCCTTGCCATGGTGGCCGAACGCTACCGCGCCGTGGTGCGGATAACCCTTCTCGATCAGGACGTGGCGGTAGAACCTGCCCATTTCCGGAATTGCGAAAACGCCGATGCCGCCGAAGGACTTCGTTGCGACCGGAAGGACCTCGCCTTCCGCGATGTACGCGCGAAGGATGCCGTCCGCGGTGGACTGCAGGCGGTAGAAGGTGATATCGCCGGGAACGATGTCGCCTTCAAGCGTGCCGTTCGTAACTTCCACAGGAAGCGAACGCGCCATGATCATCTGGTATTTCATCTCATGGAAGGACAGCTTACAGGTTGCGGTGTTGCCGCAGTGGAAGCCCATGAATGTATCCGAGTGCTTGTAGGGGAACTTGCCTTCGATGCTCTCTTTGTACATGTCCTTCGGAACACTGTTGTTGATGTCAAGAAGCGTGACAACGTCGTCACTGACCTGCTGGCCGATGAACTCGGACAGCGCGCCGTAAATATCCACTTCGCAGGATACCGGGATGCCCTGAGCTGCAAGACGGCTGTTCACGTAGCAGGGAACAAAGCCGAACTGCGTCTGGAACGCGGGCCAGCACTTGCCGGCGATGGTGACGTACTTCCTGTAGCCTTTGTGCGCTTCTACCCAGTCCTTCAGGGTCAGCTCGTACTGAGCGAGCTTCTCAAGGATCTCGGGCTTCTTGTTGCCGGCGCCCAGGTCGTTCTCCATGTCCGCAACCACTTCCGGAATACGCGGGTCGCCTGCGTGCTTGTTGAAGGCTTCGAACAGGTCAAGCTCGGAGTTCTCTTCGATCTCAACGCCCAGGTTGTAGAGCTGCTTGATGGGTGCGTTGCATGCAAGGAAGTTTAAGGGTCTCGGGCCGAAGCTGATGATCTTGAGCTCGGACAGAGCGATGACCGCACGTGCGATCGGGATGAAGTCGTGGATCAGGTCCGCACAGTCCTCTGCGTCGCCAACCGGATTCTCCGGGATGTACGCACCAACGTTCCTGAGCTGCAGGTTGTAGCTTGCGTTCAGCATGCCGCAGTAAGCGTCGCCGCGTCCCTGGACGAGGTCGTTCTGGGACTCTTCAGCAGCTGCACAGAACATCTTCGGGCCGCAGAAATGCTTTGCAAGAAGGGTCTCGGAGATTTCCGGGCCGAAGTTTCCGAGGTACACGCAAAGGGCGTTGCAGCCGGCCTTTTTGATGTCCTCGAGAGCCTGGACCATGTGGATCTCGCTTTCCACAATACAGACGGGGCATTCATAGATGCCATCGGTGCCATATTTTTCAGTGTATGCCTTAATGAGCGCTTTACGTCTGTTGACGGACAGGCTCTCCGGGAAGCAGTCACGGCTGACGGCTACCACACCGATCTTGACTTCGGGTGAATTGTTCATAAAAAAACCTCCTGTTGTTGATTTCAGAAAAATCTTATTAAATTCATTCTACAATGACTTGTTCTTTTTTTCAAGTACTGTGTGGAGAGCTTTCATCCCTCATCCGGATGCAGGAACGCCCACACCTCCTCCGCCACGCGCTTATTAAACCCGTCGATCGCGGCAAGGTCCTCCGCGGACGCCGCACGGAGCTCGTCCATGTCCATGAAATGCCGCATGAGCGCCTTCCGCCGCTTTTCTCCGACGCCCGGGATCTCCTCGAGCACCGAATGGATGGAATTCTTGGTGTGCAGGCCTCTGTGGTAGGTGATGGCAAAGCGGTGCGCCTCGTCCTGGATCCGCGTGATCAGGTGGAAGCCCTCCGAGTGCCGGTCGATGGGCACCTCCTCGTCGTGGAACAGGAGCCCGCGCGTATTGTGGTGGTCGTCCTTCACCATGCCGCAGACAGGGATGGACATGCCGAGCGAAGAAAGAACCTTCTCCGCCGCGTGCACCTGCCCTTTCCCGCCGTCCATCAGGATGAGGTCCGGCAGGCGGCTGAAGCTTTCCTCGGGGTTCTCCGCCGCTTCTCTTAAGGCGTGGCGCAGGCGCCGCCCGAGAACCTCCTCCATGGAGGCGTAATCGTCGGGCCCGGTCACGGTACGGATCCTGAACTTCCTGTAATCGTTCTTCTTTGCCTTGCCGTTCTCAAAAACGACCATCGAGCCCACGGATTCAAACCCGCTGGTATTCGATATATCGTAGGCCTCCATGCGGTGGACGTCCGTGATCCCGAGGAGCTCCTCGATCTCATGGACCGCCCCGCGGGTCCTGAGCTCCTCGCGCCGAATTTTGTCCTTATCCTGCGCGAGAACCATTTCCGCATTCTTCCTCGCAAGCTCCACCATACGGGCTTTTTCGCCCCTTTTTGGCACAAATACGGACACTTTACGGCCCCGCTTCATGGTGAGGTACGCTTCGATGCTCTCCTGCTCGAGTATCTCCGTCTGAAGGTAAAGCTCCTTCGGAATAAAGGGTGTCCCGGCGTAGTACTGCTTCACGAAATCCGTGAGGATCTCGGGCATTTCCGTGTTCTCCGTATTCCCCATGTGGAAGTGGTCGCGGCCGGTGAGCTTCCCGTCCCGCACGAAGAAGACGGACATCACGGCCTCGTTCTTTTCCTGTGCCCCGGCGATGATGTCCCGGTCCTCCAGGACGTCCGTATCCGTGATCTTCTGTTTCTCCGCGATGTGCTTCACCGATGCAAGCAGCTCCCGGTACCGGATGGCCTCCTCGAAGTCCATCGCTTCCGACGCTTCCTTCATTTTCTGTTCAATACCCGAAAGCACCTTGTCAAAGTCTCCGTTCAAGAAACGGATCAGCCGGTCCACATTCTCCGCGTACTCTTCCTGAGTGATCTTCCCGGCGCACGGCGCGGAGCAGAGCCCCATGTCGTAGTTGAGGCACGGCCGCCCGACGCCAATGTCCCGCGGCAGCACCTTATTGCACGTCCGGATCCGGAACAGCTTGTGGAGGAGCGTCAGCGTATCCCTCACGGCGCCTCCGGAGGTGTACGGCCCGAAATAGCGGCTCTTGTCCTTCTTCATCGAATGGGAAAAGAGCGCCCGCGGGAACGCTTCCTCCACGGTCACGCGGATAAAGGGATAGCCCTTGTCGTCCGTGAGCATCGTGTTGTAGCGCGGACGGTACTCCTTGATCAGGTTGCACTCAAGGACCAGCGCCTCCATTTCCGAATCCGTGACGATGTATTCGAACCATGCAATGTGGCTCACCATGCTCACGATCTTCTCAGACTTGCCGTTCCGGGACTGGAAATACTGCCGTACCCGGTTCTTGAGCTTCACGGCCTTGCCGACGTAGATCACTTCCCCAAGGTCATTGTGCATCAAGTAAACTCCCGGCTTTGCCGGGAGTTTACGGAGTTCTTCTTCAATATTGAAATCAGTCGTTACGGGCGCTGTCATCTGCTAACGCTCCCTCAAGTTCCGGAGCCGCATTCTCTGCCGAAAGGTCCGGCAGATTGATCACGGACTCCTTGTATTCCCGGAAGATCTTCATGAATTCTTCTCCGGTAATGGTTTCCTTCTGGATGAGATAGGCCGCGATCTTGTCCAGGATCGGACGGTTCTCGGAAAGCATCTGCTTCGCCTCTTCATAGGCTTTTGCGAGCATGTTCCTGACCTCGCGGTCCACCTCCGCCGCGGTGCTGTCCGCAGCGTTGAGAACACGTCTCCGCTCCAGGTACTGGCTCTCTATGGATTCGAGCTGCATGAGCCCGAAGTAGTCCGACATGCCGTACATCGTGATCATCGAGCGGGCATAGTTCGTGGCCTGCTCGATATCGTTTGCGGCGCCTGTCGTGACGTCGCCGAATACCAGCTCCTCCGCGGCACGGCCGCCCAAAGCCATTACGATCATGGCCTCAAGCTCGCTCTTCGTGTTGAGGTACTTCTCCTCCTCAGGCGTGTGCATGACGTAGCCCAGGGCACCCATGGTACGCGGGACGATCGTGATCTTCTGCACCGGCTCGGAGTTCTTCTGAAGGGCGCTTATCAGCGCGTGCCCGACCTCGTGGTAAGACACGATCTCGCGCTCCTTCGGGGACATGATGCGGTCCTTCTTCTCCTTGCCGACCAGGACGACTTCCACAGCTTCCAGAAGGTCCGCCTGCGTGACCGCCATGCGGCCGTGCTTCACGGCGTTGATGGCTGCCTCGTTGATCATATTCGCAAGGTCAGAGCCCACGGCGCCGGAGGTCGCAAGCGCAATCTCATGGAGGTTCGCGTTGTCCGCCATGTTGACGTCCTTCGCGTGCACCTTGAGGATCTCTTCACGGCCCTTTAAGTCCGGCTTGTCCACAATGATCCGCCGGTCGAAACGGCCCGGACGGAGAAGCGCCTTATCCAGGATCTCCGGACGGTTGGTCGCGCCCATCACCATGATGCCCTT
>JAFRVD010000042.1 GCA_017441825.1 Lachnospiraceae bacterium | reverse complement strand
GTCCCGGGCGGGTCTCTTTATATGTGACGGTACGGACGCAGCGGCCCGCCGTCCGGCAGGGCTCGCCCGCCGTCGGCCCTAGGCCGCCGCGTCCGGGCCCTCGTGCTCCGGGAAGGTCATGAGCTTCTCACGCTTCACGTAGTACATGATGCAGAGGAAGACCGCGGCCCCGGCCCACGCGGAGACCTCCGCGAGGAAGACGCCGCTCTCAGGCCCGTGGACGCCCACGTAGAGGGCGATGCCCACACGGAGACAGAACTCGATGATCCCGGAGATCATCGGCACCACCATGTCGCCCATGCCCTGGAGGGCGGAGCGGTATACGTAGAGAATGTAGAGGATCGGGAGCATGCCCGCCATGTACTGAAGGTATTGGTATGCCGTTCCGGAGGCCACCTCATAAAGGGACATGTCCTCCTTCGAGATGAAGATGCCGGTCAGCTGCTTCCCGAAGACGAACAGAAGGAACCCGATTAGGAGCGCCGTGGCAACGGAAAGGTACAGCGCCGTGACCACGCCCTTCCGGATGCGCGTCTTGTTGCCCGCGCCGTAGTTCTGGCCGACAAACGTCGTGACGGCGTAGCTGTAGGAAACACATGCGATCTCGAGGATACCGTAGAGCTTGTTCGTTGCGGTATAGCCCGCAATAAAGCCTACGGAGAACCGGTTCACTACCGACAGGAGCACGAGGCCGCCGATGCAGATGATGACGTTCATGAGGCACATCGGCGCACCGAGCCGCACGAGCCTCACTGAAAGCCGCGCGTCCCGGCGGAGATCCTCCCTCGAAAATTTAAGCTCCGGCATCCGGAGCATCCGGACCATGCAGATGGACCCTGCGATGACCTGCGAAAACACGGTCGCGCCGGCTGCGCCTACGATCCCCCATTTGAACACGAAAACAGTCAGCGCGTCCAGGGAAATGTTGATGACGGAGGAGATGACCATGGCCATGAGCGGCGTCTTGCTGTCGCCCACCGCCCGAAGCATCGACGCTGCGAAGTTATAGAAGACCGCGGCGGCAAAGCCGCCGAACAGGATGTAGAGGTAGGAGGAGGCGAGCGGCGCGAGCTCAGGGCGGACGTTCAGGACGTCCATGAACCACGGGACCAGCACAAGGCTCACCGCTGTACAGACGAGTGCAAGGATCACGGAGATCCGGAAGCTCTGGCCCACTACCTTCCTGAGGCCCGGGAGATCCCCTTCGCCGAATTTCTGTGAAGCCATGACCGAGAATCCCTGGGTGAAGCCCTGCGGAATGCAGAACGGAAGCCACGCGAGCCAGTCCACGGCGCCCAGGGCCGCGAGCGCGGCGATCCCCACGCCCTGGCCGATGATGGCCGTATCCGTGACCGTATAGAACTGCTGGAAGACGTTTCCGAACATGAGCGGCACCGAAAAAGCCAGCATGAGCTTAAGCGGCTTCCCTTCGGTCATGTTGATGTTTCTTGATCTGAAAATGCTCATCGGGTCTCCTTTGCCTGCTGTATTCAATAGAGTTGAGTGCAGGACCATTCTATAATAGAGGATGGGAGGATGTCAATCAGCGCAGAAGCAATAGGATAATCGTACGGGCTGACAGGAGATTTTTGCAAAAAGTTACTTTTCCTGAATACATGTGTGCCTGTTTGGATTGATTTTCGATTTGTTTCTTAGTATAATGATTCAGATTATGGTTTTGTCGTACATAAATGATCCCGGACGGCGCCGGGGAGGGCATCGCCGGGAGCAGCAATACGGGCTCCGGCCCGGATCAATCACACAGGGAATGACACGATGAGAGTCTTAAAGAAATTGAAAATCACGCTGCTTGCTCTGGCTGCGGCAGCCACCACGTCCTGCGGGCTGATCCCGGAAGAAGAGACATTCCAGGACGTCCCGTACGTGGGAGACTATGAGAGCGAGGACTACGTCCTTTCCGAGTGTATCCGGATGGATCTCGAGGTGAAGGTCAAGGTCTCCGTGAAATACGTACCGCTCCAGACCGTCTCCATGTCGTTTGACGTGGGCGGCGTCAAGTACGGAAACATCTATGCGGAGGCGGGCCAGTCGGTCCATGAGGGCGACCTGCTGATCGAGCTCGACACGGAGCAGCTGCTTGAAAACGTGGAGAAGGAAGAGAAGTCCATCGAAGCGAACGAGCGCAGAATGCGCCAGCTTGAGGAGGACCGTACGCTGGAGCTCAGGATGATGGAATACCGCGCGTCCTCCATGACCTACGCGAAGTACGTCCAGAACGTTGAACAGATCAACAGCAGATACGACCTCCAGATCGGGACGCTTGCGGATGCGAACGAGGTCTCCAGGATACGGGTCGAGGCTTATGAGGAGGACATCAGGAAGCGCCAGATCTACGCACCGTTCGACGGCGTGATCACCTATGTGATCTCTCCGGACCCGGACGCGGTCTCGCAGGCGTCAAAGCGTGTGGTGACCATCGCGGACTCGTCGCTTTCACTGTTCAAGGGCAGTACGGAATATTTCTCTCTGTTTGAGCCCGGGCTCGAATGCACGGTCGTATCCGGAAATGTGGAATATGACGCCGTGGTGTGCTCGGAGGAAGAGCTCGGTATTCCGGAGACAGCCCATGTAGAAGGCAAGTCGGGAACCATTTACCTTGCGCTTCGCGAGACGGTATATACTCTGAGCGACAGCGCAAGCGGGTCGGTCACCCTGACAGAGGCAAAAAAATCCAACGTGCTGTGCGTCCCCAAGAAAGCTGTTTCAGAGATCAACGGGAAGACCGTCGTCTATTATCCGGACGAATTCGGACTCCGGACGTATAAGGAGATCGTGACCGGTCTCAACGACGGAAGCTATGTAGAGGTCATTTCCGGACTGGAGGAAGGAGATCCTGTCATCATCCGATGACGGAGGAATACGATGAAAAAGACGCTGATAATTCTTTGCATACTGTTGATGCTGGCCGGGTGCGGAAGGAGCTCGTCGGAGGCTGCTCCGGAGCTTCTGGAGCCCGTGGGCGTCTCTATAGATACCTGTACGGCGGAGATCGGCGATATCGTCAACCGCAACGTACAGTACGGCCGGATGATCCCCGGCACCACCAAGCTGTACTTCAAAACGGACGGCATCGTAAAAAGCGTTCCGGTCTATTCGGGCAAGTACGTGGAAGAGGGTGAAGTCCTGATCACGCTGGACGTAGACGACATCATCGAACAGGATGAAGCGCTTGAGGAACAGCTTGAGAGCATGAAGGAGCAGTGGGAATACGAGCTCCAGCTCTATAATCTGGACATCAACTACGTTATGGTGGAGCTGAATGAGATCGCCGCAAGGCAGGGGACCGGCAGCGCCGCGTACGCCGCAAAAAGCGTGGAGCTTCAGCAGGCGAACCAGAAAAAAGAGCACGCCGTTGAAGACCATGAAGCTGAAGTGGAGGCCTTAGAGACCGTAAAAGCCGCGCTTGACAAAAAGATCGAACAGAAGGAGCTCTGTGCGCCTCACAGCGGCTACATCTATTTTGACGACTCCCTTTCCGAGGGCTCCCCGGTGCACGACGGCGGGACTGTCATGTACTTAATGGACCCTTCGGACGCGCGGTTCATTACGGAAGGCTATGTTTCCGAGTATGATTACGAGCGGTTCCCGATGTTCGCCTATATCAACGGAAAAGAGTATGAAGTGGAGCTCATCATCCCTGAAGAGGATGAACTCCGTGCGGCCCAGCTTGCGGGAGAATCCCTCCAGAGCGAATTTTACATTAAAGACGGAAAGGACCTCGTCTGCGGAGATATGGGTGCTCTGTACATCGAATATCTCCACGTGAAGGACGTCCTCATCCTGCCGAAAAACGCCATCCTGAACGACGACGGCGGCAAATACATCTACGTCATCAACGATGACGGCACCAGAACGAAGCGCTATATCGAGACCGGACGCACGAACAACGCGTTCACGGAGATCCGTTCTGAACTCACGGAAGGAGAAACGGTTTATGTCCCGGATTAAGAAAGTCCTGTTCGTGCTGCTGGCATCAGCCATCCTCCTGCTTCCGCACAATATCTTCGCAGAAGATCTCGACATCATCCCGCAGGAGAGCATCAAGGCAGACGTCGTCCGCTATAAAACAGAAGAGATCGGCTACGGTACCTTTGCCAAAACGGAAACGACCTCCGGCGTGCCGTACTACCCGAACGTGACCTACGTACTTTATGACGGCCTCCGGGCACTTTACGTGGAGACGCTTGTGGAATTCGGGGAATTCGTGGAAGCCGGCCAGGAGCTTCTTAAGGTGGAGGTCGAAAAAGACGAGGCGGCCATCCGCGAGATGGAGCTTAAGCTTTCCCGGGCCCGGACCACGTATGAAGCCGGCCTCAAGGAGCGCCGTACGGAGATCTCCAACCTGAATCTGGACAGGAATTCGCTTACGGACTCCTACGCCATCCAGAAAGCCAATCTGACGATCGAGCGCAGAGAGGTCGCGCTTCAGCAGTATATTGCACAGACAGAAAGGGAGATCGCGCGCCAGGAGGAAGAGCTTACTAAGCTCCGCGAGGACAACGCTGTCACGTACGTGACGGCGCCCATAGGCGGGAAGATCACGGATCTGAAGTACTTCCAGAACGGGGATTACGTCAATCCCGGCGACACCCTCTTCAGGATCACGGATACCAGCGTTTTCTATGTGTCCGCAGAATCCAGCACATTCCATTACGGGACCGATGTCACCGTTAAGGCCTCCGTCCGCGGCAATGAATACAGCCTTCCCGGCAAGGTGGTGGTGAGCGCTGCCGATATCAAGGGCGTCAATAAAAATAACGTACTCATCCGGGTGGAGATCCCGAAGGAGCTCGAAAATCTGGTGGAGGCCTTCAGCGGAAACCAGTACATGGCGCTCCGGCTCTCCGTCAATGCTGAAACGAGCCGGGTGGCAGAGGTGCTTCTGCTTCCGCTCGACGCGAAGGAGACCTCCGGGCAGGAGGTGTACGTGAGTCTCCTGGATGAGAATAATAATGTACATCGGCGTCCCGTCATCATAGCTTATTCGAACCGGTATTACTCCTGGATCCTTGAGGGGCTTCAAGAGGGCGACGTAGTCATACTGAACTGAAAGGGATCAAATGTTTCGTTTTGTATTTCGGAAAATGCTTAATAAGAAGTGGATGGTGCTGTCGCTTCTCATCGGCAATATCCTGCTGATCGCAATTGCGGCCGCAAACCCCATCTACACGGAGACCGTACTGCAAAGGACGCTGGAATCCTCTCTTTCGAACTATGTGGAGAAGAATAACCGCTATCCTCTGGTGTACACTGTCCGTTCCACCAGCCTGATGAACGACTCCGAGGACCTCTATGCGATGGAGAAGCAGATCGAAGCCACGCCGGAGACAGTGGGGCTGCCCTTGAAGGACCTCGTAAAGTACTACACGCTGTACCGGTCGGAAACGGAAACGGATCTTGAACGAACTGACAAGAGCACGACGTTCTACTTAGGGTCGCTCTCGGATCTTGCCGACCACGTCAGCATTATCGAGGGCTCGGGGATGACAAAGGAGCGCGATGAGAACGGCGTAGTCGACGTGATCGTTTCCGAGGCGTGCCTCCGGGAGTCCAAGCTGATCCTCGGGGAGACCATCACCTACACCAAATACAGCTATGCGGACGGGAGCCCCGTCAAGGTCCGCGTGGCCGGCATCTTTACATATTCCGACCGGGAGGACACCTACTGGGTCAATTCACCGTCCAGCTACACCTATACGCTGTTCATGGACAGCGAACTGTTCGCTTCACTGTTCCTGACGCCGGACAACCGTGCGTGCAGCGCGGCCTGGTACGCGATGTACGATTATTCAAATCTGAAGGTCGAGGGCGTCCAGCAGATCCTGACTTCAACGGAGGAGACCAACCGCCTGATCAGCGGCAAGGGCGGCATGAAGGCGTATAACAACTACACGGATACGCTCGGGAATTTCCTCAAGACGGAGAAAAAGGTCCGTACGACCTTCCTTGTGCTGCAGGTGCCCATCTTCGCGCTTCTTGCGGCATTCATCCTGATGGTCGCGAATCAGCTGCTTGGCATGGAGCAGGGCGAGATCGCGGTCTTAAAGAGCCGCGGCGCCGGCAGACGGCAGGTCATTGGAATCTACGTCCTGCAGAGCCTGATGCTGGAGGCTTCGTCCCTTGCGGCGGGTATTCCGCTCGCGCTGTGGCTGACCAGGGTCCTGTTCTCCGCGAACGCGTTCCTGGAATTCGTCCGGCGAAGAAATGTGGAGATCATCCTCAATAATACGGCTCTGATCTACGCGGGGATCGCGGCGCTCGTTTCCGCACTCGCGATGACTGTCCCGGTGTTCAAGTATTCCCGGATGACCATTGTGAACCAGAAGCAGAAGAAGCACCGGAATACCGACGTGCCGTTCTGGCAGCGGTACTTCGTCGACCTCGTGATCCTCGGCGTATCCATCTACGGCCTGTATACGTTCAACAATGAAAAGGCGTATCTCTCCGAGCGCGTGCTTTCCGGAGAATCCCTGGACCCGCTCCTGTTCCTGAGCTCGTCCCTCTTCATGCTGGGCGCGGGCCTCTTTATCCTGAGGATCCTGCCGATGTTCGTGAAGCTGATCTTCAACCTCTTCAAGAAGCAGTGGAGCCCGGCGGTGTACACCTCCTTCGTGCGGATCCTCCGCACAAGGAAGCAGCAGGGCGCCATCACGGTGTTCCTGGTCATGACCATCGCGCTCGGCATCTTCAACGCATCGGCGGCGCGGACCATCAACAACAACGATGAGGACAACCTCCGCTACACGACCGGCGCAGACGTGGTGGTCCAGGAGAACTGGACGATCATCCAGGAGGGCGGTACCACGGACATGCAGACCGGAATGGTCACCGGCGGGAAGACGGCCTATATCGAGCCGAGCTTCCTGCGCTATGAGGACCTCGAAGGCGCGGAATCCCTGACAAAGGTCTATATCGACAAAAAGGGCACGGTAAACGTGTCAAGCGGCAAGGTCTCGAACGTGGAGGTCATGGGCATAGAGACCAAAAAGTTCGGCGAAACGGCGAACTTCGACACGTCGCTCATGCCCATCCACTGGTACAACTACCTGAACGTGCTGTCGCAGCGGTCGAACTCCATCCTGATGTCCTCGAATTTCAAGAACTACGGCTTCCGCGTGGGCGATCTTGTGACGCTGAAGTCTGGCAGCGGGAGCACGGTTTTCGTCACGGTCTACGGGTTCGTGGACTACTGGCCGTCCTGGCCGCCCGCTACATATGAAAAGGATACGGACGGTATCATGAGGGAACGTGAAAACTTCCTTGTGGTCGCCAACCTGAACTATCTTCAGGCAAACTGGGGCGTGCTTCCGTACCAGATCTGGATGAAGAACAAGACGAACAGCACGTACATCTATGAATTCGCGGAGGAGACCGACGCAAGCTTCAAGACCTTCACGGATACCGCCCAGGAGCTCGTGAAGCGGAAGAACGACGCGGTGCTTCAGGGCACGAACGGTATTTTTACAGTCGGATTCATCGTCGCGCTGGTCCTCTGTACGGTCGGCTTCCTGATCTACTGGATCCTGTCCGTCAGGTCGCGTGAGCTCCAGTTCGGTATTTTCCGGGCGATGGGCATGTCCATGGGCGATATCATCCACATGCTGGTCAACGAGCACCTGTTCATCTCAGGAGGTGCCATCCTGGCCGGCGTCGTGACGGGCGTTCTGACCGCACGGCTGTTCATCCCGCTCATCATGATCGCGTACTCGTCCTCGGACTACTCGATCCCGCTCAGGATCATCAACGACCCCGGCGACTTTATCAGGCTCGGCATCATCATCGGCCTCATGATCTTTGTCTGCCTCATGATCCTGGCGGCCATTATCAGGAAGATGAAGATCGCCCAGGCGCTGAAGCTTGGCGAAGATTAAAGCGCTACTGTCTTTCCGGACACTGAAAGAAAGAGATACAGACTATGAACATGATCGTAACACAAGGCGTGAGCCGGGTTTTCAGATCGCTTGCCGGCGATTTTTACGCACTGAAGAACATCAATACGGAGATGCCGGAGGGGAAGCTCACGATCTTACGCGGGCGCTCCGGCTCCGGCAAGACCACTCTCGTCAATATCATCAGCGCGCTCGACATGCCGACGGAAGGGACCGTCCTGTTCAACGGGCGGGACATCACAAAGATGAGCGAGGGCGAACGGACGAAGATCCGCAGGACCGAGATCGGGTACGTGTTCCAGTCCGTGGCGCTCATCCCGATGATGAGTGCTTATGAGAACGTGGAATTCGCGCTCAGAATGGTGCAGTACGAGGGCGATTACAAGGAGCGGGTGATGGAATGCCTGCACCTTGTAGGCCTTTCACAGCGTGCCGGGCACATGCCGGAGGAGCTCTCCGGCGGCGAACAGCAGCGTATCGCGATCGCACGGGCGATCGCCCACCACCCGAAGGTCATCTTCGCGGATGAGCCGACGGCGGCGCTGGATACTGCAAGCGGTCTGTCCGTTGTGAAGATCTTCAAGGATCTGACGGAAAAGGAAGGCGTCACCATCATCATGACGACCCACGACGTGGGGCTCATGCAGCTGGGCGACAAGGTATACGAACTGGAAGGCGGTGAACTGGTCAGTGAATCCGATCATTGAATGCGACAACCTGGTCAAGATCTATAAGACGGAGGATCTGGAGGTACTGGCGCTGCAGGGCCTGGACATTCAGATCGACGAAGGGGAGCTCATGGCCATTATCGGCAACAGCGGCTCCGGCAAATCCACGTTCCTCAACATGATCGGCGGGCTGGACCGTCCGTCTGCCGGGAAGCTCATAGTGGACGGGAAGAACCTGTTCAAGATGAATGAACGGGAGCTCGTGGAATACAAAAAGAACACGGTCGGGTTTGTCTGGCAGAATATCGCGAGAAACCTGCTTCCGTACATGACCGCGTGGCAGAACATCGAAATGCCCATGCTGTTCGAGAGTGAAGGAAAGCGGAAGGAGCGCGCGCTCGAGCTTCTGGATCTGGTCGGCCTGTCTTCCAAAAAGAACAGCCGCTTAAGCCAGATGTCCGGCGGCGAACAGCAGCGTGTAGCCATTGCCATCGCGCTTGCGAACCGGCCGAAGGTACTCCTTGCCGACGAGCCCACGGGCTCCGTTGACGTGAAGACCGGCGAATACATCCTGGACCTGTTTAAGAGGCTCAACCAGGAGATGGGGCTGACCATCGTGATCGTCACCCACGACCGCGCGCTTTCAAAGAAGGTGAACCGTGTGGCGGCCATCCGGGACGGGAAGATCAGCTCGGAAATGTATTTAAAGAAGGAAATGCTGGACCGCCTGTCCGAGGTAAACGCGTTCACGGAGCAGAGCGAGGTGCAGGACGAATACGCGATCCTGGACCGCGCGGGGCGGGTGCAGATCCCGCGGGAGGTACTCGAGAACATCGGCGTGGACGGGAACCGGGTCCGGATGGAAGTGAAGGACGGGCAGGTCATCATTACAAGACCGTTGTAAGGCGGTGGAAGGAAGGCATATATGGTCAGGCACATCATCGTTTGGACTTTAAAGGATACGTTTTCCGAAGAGGAAAAGGCAGAGGTGAAGCGGGGCATCAAGGAAGGACTCGAGGGCTTAGAGGGAAAGATCCCGGGACTCGTGGAGATCCGTGTCATTACGGAAGGGCTTGCATCCTCTACGGCAGACCTCATGCTCGACAGCACCTTTACGGACGAAGCCACATACAAGGGATACAAGACGCATCCCGCGCATGTGGCCGTTGCGAACGGAAAAGTCCGGCCAAACGTCGATATCCGTTTATGTATGGACTTTGAGGCGTAAATAGTGTAGAATGCCTTTGAACAGGCAGTATATGCCGGGCCTTTTACGGGCAGCAGAAAGAATCAGCATGGATCATAGTATGTAGATCAGCACATCTGCGGGACAGTCTTTTGTTCTGCAGGTGTGCTTTTTTAGAGGACCGGATATGGATGAACAGAAAATCATAAATAAACTGGCACATGTGGGGATCACGGGGAACGTCCTTCTGTCCGCGTTTAAGCTCGCCGCGGGCTTTCTGGGACATTCCGGCGCGATGGTGTCCGACGCCGTGCACTCGCTGTCCGACGTTTTTGCAACCGTGATCGCAACGATGGGCGTCCGCCTGGCCGGACGGAAAGCGGATACCCGGCATCCGTACGGACACGAGCGCTTTGAGAGCGTGGCGTCCATCTTCCTCGGTCTGATCCTGGCGGGGACAGGCATCGGGATCGGCTGGAGCGGTGTTGAAAAGCTTATCCATTATGATCCGGCTGCGATGGAGATCCCGACCCTACTGCCGCTCGCTGCCGCAATTGTGTCGATCCTCGTGAAGGAAGCCATGTATCACTATACCATGCACTACGCGAAGATCCTGGATTCGGAAGCCTTCAAGGCCGATGCCTGGCATCACCGCTCGGACGCATTTTCATCCATCGGCTCGCTTATCGGTATTGCCGGTGCGCGGCTGGGCCTTCCCTGGATGGATCCTGCGGCGTCCATCGTCATCTGTTTCTTTATTCTGAAGGTGGCCTGCGATATCCTCTTAGGCGCGTTCCGGCAGATGCTGGACACCGCCTGCAGCCCGGAATACGAGCAGGAGGTGCGGGATGTGATCCTGTCCGACCCGGAGGTCGAGGGGATCGATCTCTTAAGTACGAGGATGTTCGGCAACAAGGTCTACATCGACGTGGAGATCGCGGTGGACCGGAACAGTTCGCTCCTTCACGCGCACGGTGTTGCGGAGCGGGTGCATGACAAAGTAGAGCAGTGTTTCCCGGACGTGAAGCATGTGATGGTGCATGTGAATCCGGGACAGATCAAAGAAAAGGAAGTATGATGATGAACGACGTGATCAACCACAAGTATCAGACGATGCCATGGGATCTGATCGACAATGTTGTTTTTGACGTAGGAGACGTTCTGGTGGACCTGGATATGGAAAAGACGCTGTCGCGGTTTTATCCGGGGAATCACGAACTGATCTCCTGCGCGATCAGGAAAGCGACGTCTTCTCCCTTCTGGCATATTTTCGATTACGGCTATATTACAGAAAGAGAATGCGCGGAAGCCATGGCGGGGGATGAGACAGATCTGATAGAGCCGATCTTCCACCTGATGTATGACTGGCCGGATGACCGGTATGTTGTGAAGGAAGGGGAAGACGCAGTCAGGATCTGCAAGGCGCATGGGAAAAAACTGTATGTGCTCAGCAATTATCCGGAAAGGCATTTCCTGAGAAATGTGAATGAGTATGATTTCTTTTCGCTGTTTGACGGATACGTCGTGTCCGCAATGGAGCACCAGATGAAGCCGGACCAGGGTATTTACCGCACGCTCACCGGCCGCTACCGGCTGGATCCGGAAAGGACCCTGTTTATCGATGATTCGCCGGCGAATATCGCGGCTGCGCTGATCCTGGGCTGGCAAGGCCTGTGCTACAGGACCCCGGGCCAGCTGTACGATTTTCTTAGGGATCCGGATACGGCGGATGGCCTGGACCTCTCAATGATATGAAAGTACCGCATTGAAATGAGAGTAAAAGATGATATACTGGTACAAAATGACGGAGGATATGAAATGAAACCTTACATGCTGATTACGGATACAGAAACCTTCGCGTTTTCCGCGGAGAATCCGACGGGCGCCCGCGGCGGCGGGATCCCCGGTGAAAACGTTAAGCTCCGTCCCAATATCAGGATCGCTCCGGGGGAGACCGCGGTGCTCGCGGATCTGGACGGCCCGGGCATGATCCAGCACATCTGGTTCACCGGCTACGTCGGCCATTCCTTCATCTTAAGGATCTACTGGGACGGGCAGGAGTATCCGTCCGTAGAGGCGCCGGTCTCTGCTTTTTTCGGGAACGCCTATGACGAAAACTACAAGGATGAAAAAGGGCAGTATCCAACGTTCAGCACGCCGGTCATGATGATCGCGCCGGGCAAAGGCTATAATTCCTATTTTGAAATGCCCTTCCGGAAGCACTGCCGGATCACCGTGGAGAACCGCGGGAAGGAAGATCAGTGGCTCTATTACATGATCACCGGCTGCCGGATGCCGCTCCCGGAGAATACCGGGTATTTCCACGCTTCCTACCGGCAGGCGCATCCGATCGAAAAGGGCCGGACCTATACGGTCATCGACGGCATCCGCGGACAGGGCCAGTTCGTGGGTGTGACGCTGGCTGCGGGCATGAACGGGACGAACACCTGCTGGGTCGAGGGCGAAGCCCGGATGTTCCTGGACGGTGAAGACGCGCCGTCCATGCACTACACCGGGACGGAAGATTATTTCTGCGGCTCCTACGGCTTCGGAAACGACATCCTGATCAGGCACTACCAGACCTATAAGGGACTGTACAGCGGGCTCTTTGCCATCATGGGCGACAATGACGCCTGGTACGAGGGACAGCAGCGCTTCCTTCTGTACCGTTTCCACCTGAAGGACCCGATCCACTTCCGGGAAGGCTTCCGGATGACCCTGGACAATCTAGGCTGGACCGGCTCCCGCTACGATGACTACACCTCCGTCGCATACTGGTACCAGACGCTTCCGGGCAGTCCGCTCGCCCCTCTTCCCTCCGAAGATGAGCTTGTCATGAAGTGAGTTCCGGGCGCGGCTCCGGCCGCAGAATCAGGCTTGCACGAAGGATAATTCTATTGTATGATAACAAAAACTGCTGTAACGGGAGTCTTGAAATGAAAGACAGAAAGCTCAAGTCAAAGCCATGGTATCCTGGCGCGGTCGCGGCCTGTATAGCCGTAGTGCTTTATGTGGTACTCACGCGGTTCGGATCCGTAAAAGAACATCTTGCGGCGTTCATCCGCTATTTCAATCCGCTGCTGCTCGGCTTAGCCATCGCTTATCTTGTGAATCCGCTTTCCCGGCTTTACCAGCGTTCGATCTGCCGGAGAATGAAGAATGAGAAGAAGAAAGAGAAGACGTCCAATGCGCTCGCGTTTGTAACCGTCTTTGTCGGTCTTGCTTCGCTGTTATTCATCACGCTGCCGCAGCTCATCGCGAGCATCACGGATTTTGTAGGCAACCTTGAAGGCTACATAAAGACCCTCGAAGACGTGCTTGGACGATGGGGATTATTAAAGAAGCTTGGGATCGACAGCTCCCAGTTCATCACTTCGACTGAAGATATCATGAAGAACGTCGGTGAATATCTGACCGAGAACATCAACGACGTCCTGGACGCGACCGTAGGCGCAGGAAAAGGAATCGTAACGTTCCTGCTCGGCTTTATTCTTTCCGTCTACCTGCTTGCGGAGAAGAATACCTTAAGGGCCGGGATCGCGCGTCTTTCGCATTCTCTCATGGGAGAGAAGCGTCATACGCGCTGGGCGGTCTTCATTACCCGCTGTGACGAGATCCTGAGCCGCTATATTGTATTCAATGTGATCGACTGCCTGATCGTTGGCCTTCTGAATGCGGCGTTCATGCTGATCTGCGGCATGCCTTATGTAGGTCTTGTATCCTTTACGATAGCGCTTGCGAATCTGATCCCGACCTTCGGGCCGATCATCGGCGCTGCAATAGGCGTGTTCCTGCTCCTTCTGGTCAAGCCCTGGTTTGCGTTCCTTTTCCTGATCTTCACTGTCGTCCTTCAGATCGTGGACGCGTACATCATCAAGCCGAAGCTGTTTGAAAGCTCCCTGGGCGTTTCCGGACTCTGGATCATGATCGGCGTGATCATCGGCGGCCGGATCTTTGGTATCCTCGGGATCCTTCTTGCGGTTCCCGGCATCGCGATCCTGGATTACGTCTACCGGGAGATCTTCCTGCCCCGGCTCGAACGCCGGAGGGAAGCGAAGGACGGGACAGAAGTGCCGGACGGTACGGAAGAGGCTGCCGATGACATCCCGGAAAGCATGGAAGGCGGCGAAGAAGCACCTGCTGAAGAGAGCGGGAAAGACCCTGCTGAAGAGAGCGGGGAGGGCCCGTCTGAAGAGAGCGGGGAAGGCCTGCCTCAGGACGAAGATATAACGTAACGGACAGACCGGGACCTGCGTCCCGTCTCCATAAACTGTCACAATCTATTTCAGTGAGGTAATGTATGAAAAAAATCCTGTTTGGCGTTTCCGCCGGAACCTTTGCCCTGTTATACGGGCTTCTGGCACTGATCCTGCTGATCGTGTTCCACTTCACGAATGTGCCGCTTGTCACCGCGGTCATCATCACCGCGGTGGTGATCGTCCTTCAGTTCCTGATTTCGCCGTTCTTAACGGACCTCACGCAGCGCTGGTTCTATAAGACCCAGTTTGGCGTACAGGTGCCAGACTACCTCCGTGTGTTCATCGAGGACGTCTGCCGTGAGAACAATATGAAATATCCGAAGATCGGCATCATCAACGACGGCGCGCCCAACGCGTTTACCTACGGCCACACCAAGAACAATGCCCGCGTTGTATTGACGCGCGGTATTTTCGAGCTTCTCACCGAGGATGAAGTGAAGTCTGTTGTGGCGCACGAGCTCGGTCACGCCGCGCACTATGACATGATCCTGATGACGATGGCCAACCTGGTCCCGCTTGTCATGTATGCTGTTTTCCGCGCGATGACGGAAGCCATGCGCGTCACGGACAGCAAGAACGACGACAACAAGGCCGCGCTCGTGGAAGGCGCCATCGCCGCCATTGCTTACATCCTGTACATCCTGACACAGTATATCGTTCTGTGGTTTTCCAGAACGCGTGAATACTTTGCCGATGAATTCGCGGTAAGGGCGACGCGCGATCCGGAAGCGCTTTCCCGCGCCCTGATCCAGATCGGCTTCGGCCTGAGCACGCATGCGGATACGCGGGCGGCTTCCGATCAGAAGAACAAGAACCGTTCCCTTTCCGTCACGTCCACGAATGCGATGGGCATCTTTGACACGAAGGCGTCCAAGTCTCTTGTGGTGAGCTGCTACGAGGACGGTGAGATCAACAAGGCCCACATCAAGAATGCCATGAAGTGGGAGCTTTGGAACACCTGGGCAAAGTGGTACGAGCTGAACTCGACCCACCCGCTTATTTCGAAACGTTTAGAGGCGATCGACAAGCTCGCGCCGGAATTCGGCAGGGCTCCGTTCGTGAACTTCGACCTTGTTAAGCCCGAGTCCTATCTGGACGACTTCGCCCGCGAGATCGGCATCAGCATCCTGCCGGGCTGTTCGGTGATCGCCGCCGTTGTGACCGGGTTTATTTTCCTGATTAACGAGACCTATGACAAGTTCTGGATCTCCGCAGCGCTTCTCGTGCTGGCGGCCGTCCTGTCCATGCTGAAGTACCTGTTCACACATCCGAACAGGGAATACGCAGAAGCGAACGTGGCGGGCCTTTTAGGCGAGCCCAAGGTCTCCGGCATCCGGAGCATCCCGTGCGAGCTGAAGGGTACAGTCATCGGCCGCGGCGACCCGGGCTGCATCTTCAATGAAGACTACGTGATCCAGGACGAGACCGGCATCATGTTCCTCGATTACAACCAGCCGTTATTCATCATCAACAAGATCTTCGCGCTGTTCAAGTCCAAGGAAAACATCGACCGGTATGCGGTCGTGAAGGGCTGGTACAGAAGGGCCCCGATTCCCTACGTCGAGATCTACACCATGGAAGTCAACGGCAAGACGAAGAAGGTCTTCACTTACGGCTTCGGCTGGATCTGGCGCTGGATCGTGCTGATCCTGACCGCAGCGCTTACCTTTGCGCTTCTCACCGGCATCATTGCCTTCGTCTGATATATAGCCTGACGCCGTACACATGATTCTTATACAGGAGGACACAAAATGGAAGTGCTTACAGAGGGGAAAAGGATCGTTCTGAAGCGGGGCATGGATCTTTTATGGATCGAGCCCTGGGGCCCCGATGGCATCCGCGTGCGGATGACAAATGAAGCGGAGATGGATCTGAGGGACTTTGCACTCACGGAGCCGGTACCGGAGACGGACGCCGTGATCGCCACGGAGGAGGTCGATATGACCGACCCCTGGTACAGGACCGAAGAGTACGCGAGGTACCACAGGACCGGCACGGTCTATTCGCTTATAAACGGCAAGATCACCGCACGGCTCAATGAGGAAGGCTGGCTCAGCTTCCTGAACCAGAACGGAAAGGTGCTCCTTTCCGAATGCTGGCGGAACCGGAACCGCGTGTCCCGGTACAGCGTCCCGATCGGACAGCCCGCAAGGGAGCTCCGCCCGATCCCGGGAACCACGGACTACGAGCTTTTCATGCGTTTTGAAGCAAACGATACGGAGAAGATCTTCGGCATGGGTCAGTACCAGATCGCGGGTCTTGACAAGAAGGGGACCATCCTCGACCTCGAGCACAAGAACTCCCAGTCGAGCATCCCGTTCTACGTATCGAGCTTAGGCTACGGCTTCTTCTGGAACAACCCGGCCAACGGACGTGTTTCGTTCGCGAAGAACCGGACAGAGTGGTACGCGGCTTCCACAAAGAAGCTGGATTATTACATTACCGCCGGGGATACTCCGGCGGAGATCGAATTCAATTATTCCGCAGTCACCGGCCGTTCGCCCATGATGCCTGAATACGGCATGGGCTTCTGGCAGTGCAAGCTCCGGTACAAGACGCAGGACCAGGTCCTCACCGTCGCACGGGAGTATAAAAAGCGCGGCCTGCCTCTTGACGTGATCGTGGTCGATTTCTTCCACTGGCCGCTTCAGGGCACCTGGCAGTTCGACCCGGACTGCTTCCCGGACCCGGAGGCTATGGTGAAAGAGCTCCGCGATATGGGAGTGGAGACTGTGGTCTCCATCTGGCCCACGGTGGACGAGCGCTCGCCAAACTACCGCATCATGCAGGACCGCGGGTACCTGATCCGCACGGACCGCGGCAGCCCAATCTACGGCTCCGGTTGGATGGGCGCCATCACGTATTACGACGCGACCAACCCGGGCTGCCAAAAGTACGTCTGGGACATCGCGAAAAAGAATTATTACGACAAGGGCATCCGGATCTTCTGGCTCGATGAAGCGGAGCCTGAGTTCGGCAATTACCAGTACGACAACCTCCGCTACTACGCGGGGCCCGGAAAGCAGATCGCGAACCTTTACCCGAAGGAATACGCGAAGGGCTTCTACGAAGGCCTTCGTGAAGCCGGCGAAACTGATATCATGTCCCTGGTCCGCTGTGCCTGGGCAGGGTCACAAAAGTACGGTGCGCTGACCTGGTCCGGCGATATCCACTCGTCCTGGAGAAGCTTCAGCGAGCAGGTGCAGTGCGGCCTGTCCATGGGCATGGCAGGCATCCCGTGGTGGACCTGCGACCTGGGCGGCTTCATCGGCGGCGATCCCACGTCGCCTGAATTCAGGGAGCTCATCGCGCGCTGGTTTGCGTGGGGCTGCTTCCTGCCGGTCTTCCGCCTCCACGGCGAACGCTCTCCGTGGGACGTAGCGGAAGTTACCATCAATAAGGAGACCGGGCGCCAGGTGCTCGGGTCCGGTGCGGACAACGAGATCTGGAGCTACGGTGAGGAAAACTATGAGATCATGAAGAATTTCCTCATGATCCGTGAAAAAATGCGCCCGTACATCCGTCGCGTCATGAAGGAGATCTCGGAAAACGGGTCTCCCGTGATCCGGCCGCTGTTCTACGACTTCCCGGACGATCCGGAAGCCTGGAACGTGGAGAATACGCACATGTTCGGCCCGGACGTCCTTGTGTCGCCCGTGACCGCGCCCGGCGTCTCTTCGTGGCGGGTCTATCTTCCGAAGGGAGCAGACTGGGTCGAGAGCGCGACCGGAAAGACGTATTCCGGCGGGCAGTACGTGGATGCGTACGCACCGCTCCCGGTAATACCCGTATTTTTAAGAGAAGGCAGTAAAGTTGAGGTTTATTGATCATGTGGTTTATTTTTGCTCTTGTCTGTACCCTGGGATGGGGTCTCGCAGACCTGTTCTATAAGAAAGGGACGGATGAGAACGACCGTTATTCTCACTTAAAGATCGCCGTCTGGGTCGGTCTTGTGATGGGGGCGGCGGCATTTATTCTGATGTTTTTCACCGAGGAGAAGATGACGCCCGGAACGCTTCTTGTGAACGCGGTCCGGTACGCACCGGCTTCCCTATGCTACATTATTTCCATGGTGATCGGCTACGCAGGGCTTCGGTATCTCGAGCTATCGATCGTATCTCCGGTACAGAACGCGTCCGGCGCTTTTTCTACCGTGGTCATGCTGGTCTGGTTTATCCTGGCCGGGCAGGTGACGGATATCGGCGATGAATTTTCTGCGCTTGAAATGACCGGAACGGTCTTTATCGTGGCCGGCGTGATTGCACTTGGCATTGTGGAGCAGAGGCTTTCGAGAAATGCGGAAGGGACCGATGAAGCCCGGAAGTACCGCTTTGGGGCGCTCGCGCTTCTGTTTCCGATCCTCTACTGCGTGTTCGACACGATCGGCACGGCGGCGGACGGCATCATCCTGAACGAAGAGACCGGTCTCGGACTTTCCGAGATCGACGTCCTGATCCTTTACGGGCTGACTTTCTTTTTAGCCGGCATCATCGCCTGGGTCGTTCTCCGCGTAAAGACCGGGAAGTTCTACAACCCCTTCGCGAAAACGGAATGGCCCAAGGCGTGCGCGGCGCTTGCCGAAGAATTCGGCCAGGTATTTTACGTATACGCGATGGCTGAGAAGCCCATGCTGGCTGCGCCGATGGTCGCGTCCTACTGTATCATTTCCTGCATCCTTTCGCGCATCCTTTTAAAGGAGAAGCTGAAGTATACGCAGTATATCTGCATCGCAGCCGTAATAATCGGAATCGTGATGCTTGGCATTTCGGAGGGGCTCGGCGCCGCGGAGGAAGCGGCTGAGGTCGCCCTTCTCAATTAGAACAGTGTTTTATGACAGGCAGTGCGGAACGTCCGGACTGCCTGTTCCGTAAGGAGGACTGTATGAGATTATTCGATATCCATGAAAACGGGCTGTACCTTGTGATCGAAAAGACGGACGACGGAAAGGTTCACCTCATGCATTTTTCGTCCGTGCCATTTGAGGAGAGATACGTCGCCCACGAAGCCTTCGGCTTTTCCTATTTTACCCTGGTCGAGCTCCAGCTCTCCGGAAACGACCGCCCGGGCGAACGTTTCGGCAATAAGTTCGAGATCACGGCGCCGGGGAACCGCATGGTCTATGTAAGCCATACGGATGAGCGGAACGCGTACGGGCGGAAGCTCACTGTAACGCAGCGGGATCCGGAATCTCTGGTTGAGACTGTGAGCCACATCCAGTTCTTCGACGGTCTTCCGGTCATCCGTTCGTGGACGGAGGTTGTAAACCGGGGAACCGAAGACCAGGGCCTCGAATATGTTTCGTCCTTTAATTACTGCGGCATCATGAAGGAGGGTGTGAAGCCCTACGATGAAAAGCTGTACGTGACTGTCCCGCACAATTCGTGGTTCCGCGAGATGCAGTGGACCGAATACGACGCGGAGTCCTTAGGGCTCCTTCAGACGATGGAGATCAGCGAATCCAGGTCATCGAAGGCCGCACGGTTCACGAACACCGGCAACTGGTCCAGCAAGGAATACCTGCCGGTCGGCTACATTGAAAACACGGAGGTCGGTAACAATCTGTTCTTTCAGATCGAACACAACGGCTCCTGGCACTGGGAGATCGCGGACCACCCCGGGCAGCTGTACCTCGCGCTTTCCGGACCGAACGAGATCTACCATCATTTCTGGAAAAATCTCGCACCGGGCGAACGGTTCGTGTCGGTCCCCGCAGCGGTCGGGAGCACCACTACCGGCCTTGACGGTGCGATGGGCGTCTTCACGAATTACAGGAGAAGGATCCGCCGCCCGAACACGGACAACGAAAAGCTTGCGGTCATCTTCAACGACTACATGAACTGCCTGTTCGCGGACCCGACCTCGGAGAAGGAGTACCCGCTCATAGACGCCGCTGCGGAGATGGGCTGCGAGTACTACTGCATTGACGCCGGCTGGTACGCGGAAGGGCACTGGTGGGACAGCGTGGGTGAGTGGCTTCCCAGCGAAAAGCGCTTCCCGGAGGGCCTCCCTAAGGTCCTTCAGTATATCCGCGACAAGGGAATGATCCCCGGACTGTGGCTTGAGATCGAGGTCATGGGCATCCACTGCCCGAAGGTCTCGGAGACGGACGACAGCTGGTATTTCATGCGGCACGGTAAGCGCGTTCAGGAGCGGTCCCGGTACCAGCTCGATTTCAGAAGCTCGGCAGTTGTTGCACATGCCAATGAGGTCATCGACCGGCTCGTTAAGGACTACGGAGTGGGCTACATCAAGATGGACTATAACATTGAGCCGGGGATCGGCACAGAGACCGATGCGGACTCCTTCGGCGACGGGCTCCTTCAGCATGAGCGGGCCTATCTTCAGTGGCTCGACGGCGTATTCGCGCGCTATCCGGAGCTCATCATTGAAAACTGCAGCTCCGGCAGCATGCGGATCGACTACGCGATGCTTTCGCGCCACAGTATCCAGTCGACCTCGGACAACACGTATTACTGGAATTACGCGTCCATCGCCGCGAACGCCCCGTCCGTCCTCACGCCGGAGCAGGCGGCGGTGTGGAGCTACCCCTTACGGACCGGCGACCGCGAGGAGGTCGTGTTCAACATGGTGAACGCGCTGCTTCTCAGGATCCACCAGAGCGGGCATCTGGCCGAGATCAGCCCGGAGCGGAAGGCGCTCGTCAGGGAAGCGCTGGACCTCTATAAGGAGATCCGTTCGGATATCAGGGAGGCCGTCCCGTTCTGGCCGCTCGGCCTTTCAGGCTTTAAGGACGAGTGGGTCTCTCTCGGGCTCCGCGCCGGGAAGAAAAACTATATAGCCGTCTGGCGGCGGAACAGCCACGAGGATACGGTGAGCCTTCCTGTGGACCACCTCCTTGGGACCGACTGTGACGTACGCTGTATCTACCCTTCATACGAAGACACGCCGTGCGCGTGGAGCCCGGCATCCGGACAGCTCACCGTGAAGCTTAAAGAGGGACTTTCCGCGCGGCTTTACGAGCTTACGGAGAAGGAGTAAAAGCCTCCTTTTCAAAACGGGCCGATCAGGCCGGTATGCATATTTTCCGGCCTGACCGCCCTCATATAAAGGGCTTCCTGAATAAAACAAAACCAGTTGACAAATACCGGCTGAGCGTCTATAATACACTATTGTTGAGAAGGCATGTACGTGTAGCTCAGCTGGATAGAGCGTCTGACTACGGATCAGAAGGCCGGGGGTTCGAATCCTCTCACGTACAGTTCACCAGGGATTTCTGATTCATTTGGAAATCCCTGTTTTCATTTGTGTTTTTTATGGGCTACGGAAATAGGAGGACAACATGATGAAAAGAGGCTGTATTCTGGCGGCTTTTCTGCTGTGTGCCTGTGTGCTCGTCTCGTGCAGCCGCACCCGGAGCGACGGTCTCCATGAATCCTTTATCCCCGGGGAGGAAAGCGCTTCCTCCGGTGAGATCCAGGCGACTGAGGAGACGGACCCGTCCGGCGGGATCAACGTAGAGATCGACAGCGGGGACGGGACGGAGACCTCTCCTTCCGAAGAAGAGGAATCGAGCAGGGACTATACCGTCGCCTACCCGAACCTGTCCGTCACGACGGACAGCACTGCCTACTGTGTCATCGACGACACGGAGCAGGTCTATGCCGCGAAGAACATGCTGGACAGGAAAGCGCCTGCCAGCATCACGAAGGTGCTCACGGCGCTCATCGTTTATGAAAACGTCTCTCTCGACAAGACTGTCACCGTTACGGAGGAGGAGCTTTCCCGCGATATTATCGTCATGAGCTCCGGCGTACGGCCCTCGCTCCGCGCAGGGGAACAGTTCACTGTAAGAGACCTCCTGTTCATGCTGATCCTGGAATCCACGAATACCGCGGGCAACGTGCTTGCGGACGCTGTGGCAGGGTCCAACGAAGCCTTCGCGGAGCTCATGAACAAAAAATGCGCGTCGCTCGGCCTCACCCATTCGCATTTCGCGAACCCGCACGGGCTGGACGCGGACGACCATTACAGCTGCGCCTACGATATGGCGGTCATACTCCGGAACGCAATGAGCGTGCCTGAGATCGCCCAGATGCTCAGTGCCATTTCATATACGGTGCCGGCAACGGACTATGCCGGGGAGCGCGTGCTGTCCGCAGGGCACAGCATGCTGAACGGAGATTTTCCGTGCAGCGGCGCCATTTCCGGAAAGCCCGGCTGGACGGTGGACGCGCGTGCCACCCTCCTTACCGCTTTCTCAAGAAACGGTAAAAATTTCTATATCTGCACCATGAATTCCGACGAGGGCATGCACTACGTGGACACCGCAAATCTTGCGAACTCCGTGTATGCCCAGTTCAACGGAGAGATCTATGACTCCATACCGCTCACTCACGACGTGTCTATCGTGAACGCGGATGCGGAGGGTGTCGTCATCCGGTTCTCCGTGGACAACGCAAACGCGGCAAGCCGTACGGCCTGGTGGAACACGAAGCTCGGAACTGCCGCGGCCTCGTTCGCGGAATTCGGCGAGCTGCACGGAGTAAACGAGGTCCGTTTCGCTTTCCCGGAGGCAGGCACCTACGCGGTCCAGCTGTTCAGCAAAAACGGGTCCGGCGTTGAAAAAGGCATCATGGTCTACGTCCTCTATACGGGGAGCTCCATGACGACGGGCGTTGCGACCTGGCAGGGGCAGAATTACGTGATCGATGAGAACGGGCTCATGAAGGTGGGCGAGCCGGAGATGACCTTCGGCACATACTGCACGGACGCGAACGGATGCATCCTCAAGGATACCATCACGTACGGCGGCTATTTCGCGGGTCCGGACGGCAAGCTGTTAACGGGCTGGCAGGACTTCACCGGCGGGAAATACTACTTCCAGCCGGACGGACGGATGGCTACGGGCCGGATCGTCATCGACGGAGAAGTCCATACGTTTACGGACGGCGGTATTCTTACGGAGTAACAGGAAGAGAGACCGGAGCATGAAGTGGAAACGGTTTACCATACAGACGAAACCGGAAGCGGAGGACCTCATAGCGGACCTCCTTCTTTCGATCGGCATAACGGGCGCGGAGATCCGCGACCGTACGCAGGTCCTGACGGACGAAGAGCAGCAGCTTTTTGAAGAGGTCATGCCGCGCCAGGAAGCTGACGACGGTCTCGCGGAGATCGTCTTTTACCTTGACGAGGACGAGGACGCCGCGCCGTATCTTTCTAAAGTCCGCGAAGGGCTTCGCGAGCTTCGGGAGTTCATGGACGTCGGCACGGGAGAGATCACCGAGGACGAGACGGAGGACCAGGACTGGGTCAACAACTGGAAGGAGCATTTCAAGGCCTTCCGGATCGACGACATCCTGATCGCCCCGACCTGGGACGAGGATCCTCTTCTTGAAGCAGAAGCGGCCGTTTCGGTCCGGATCGACCCGGGCACGGCTTTCGGTACGGGTTCCCATGAGACGACCCAGCTTGTGATCCGCGCGCTCCGGAAGTACTTAAAGCCCGGCGACTCCGTACTCGACGTCGGAACGGGCTCGGGGATCCTCGGGATCATCGCGTTAAAGCTTGGCGCGTCTTATGTCTTCGGGACGGACATCGATGAAATGGCAGTTGACACGGCGCGTGAAAACGCCGCGCTGAACGGTATTCCGGAAGGGCAGTTTACGGCGGTCCTCGGGAACATCATAGACGACCCCGAAACGCAGAAAACGGCCGGTTTTGAGGCTTACGACGTCTGCGTCGCAAATATACTCGCGGATATCATCATCCCGCTTCAGAAGGTGGTTTATCAGATGGTGAAGCCGGGCGGGCTGCTTGTCTTCTCAGGCATCATCGACCTTAAGGAAGAGGCTGTCCGGGAGGCGGTCCTTATGAATCCGCACCTCGCGATCCTTGAGACTTCGTATCAGGGGGAGTGGGTATCCTTTACCTGCAGGAGAATTTCATGACAAGGCTTTTTGTGGCCCCGGAAGCGTTCCGGGACGGCAGGGTCACGGTCCGAAGCGCGGACCTTTCCCACATCAAAAATGTCCTCAGAATGCGCCCGGGCGAGCAGCTTTCCGTAAGCGACGGCAGCGGGCGCGTTTCCTTGTGCCGCATTCTCTCCTATGAAAAGGACGAGGCGGTGCTGGAGATCCTCGAAGATCTCCCGTCCCACGAGCTTTCTTCGCGTCTTGTCCTGTTCCAGGGGCTGCCGAAAGGCGACAAGCTTGAAACGATCATCCAGAAGGCGGTCGAGCTGGGTGCTGCGGCAGTCGTTCCGGTCGCAATGAAGCGGTCGATCGCGAAATGGGACGTGAAAAAGGCGGAAGCGAAGCTCACGCGGTACCGCGCGATCGCAAAGGCCGCGGCAGAGCAGTCCGGGCGGGACGTTATCCCGGAGGTGCTCCAGTGCGTGAGTCTTTCTGAGGCGCTCAAAGAGGCGAAAGCGCTTGACCACATCCTGATGCCTTATGAGCTTCAAGAAGGGATCGAAGGAAGCCGGGAGACCGTGCGTGCGATCCGTCCGGGAGAATCCGTTGGCATCCTGATCGGGCCGGAGGGCGGCTTTACCCCTGAAGAAGCGGAGGAGATCCTTGCGGCCGGCGGAAAAGCCGTCACGCTTGGAAAAAGGATCCTCCGGACGGAGACGGCAGGCATGGCCATACTGTCGGTCCTGACGTTTTTACTGGAAGAAGACACTCGGAGCAATTGAAGCATGGAAGTATATTTTGACAATTCCGCGACCACGGTCCTGGATCCCGATGTACTTGCGCTCATGTCGCGCGTGATGCTTGAGGATTACGGGAACGCCGCAAGCCTTCATAAAAAGGGAGTGGAGGCGGAGCGGTACATCCGCGCCGCAAAGGAGCAGATCGCAGCTACACTCAAGTGCGATACGAAGGAGATCTATTTCACGTCCGGCGGGACGGAGTCCAATAACTGGGCTCTCATTGGCACTGCGTACGCAAACCGGCGCGCCGGGACGCACCTCGTCACAACGCTCATAGAGCATCCGAGCGTCAAAAACACGATGAAATTCCTTGAGGAGAACGGTTTTTCCGTGACCTGGCTCCCTGTGGACGAAAACGGCCTTGTGACCGCGGAGGACGTAAAGAACGCGCTCCGCCCGGACACGATCCTGGTCTCCGTCATGTATGTGAACAACGAGATCGGGGCCGTCGAGCCCATCGCGGAGATCGGGGAGATGCTGAAAAGGACCCGCCCGGACGTCCTGTTCCACACGGACGCGATCCAGGCGTACGGCAAATACAGGATCTATCCGAAAAGGATGAATATAGACCTCCTGTCCGTGAGCGGACATAAGCTCCACGGGCCCAAGGGCACCGGCTTCCTGTATATTTCCGACCGGACGAAGATCCGGCCGCTTATTTACGGCGGCGGGCAGCAGAAGGGACTCAGGTCCGGCACGGAAAACGTTCCGGGAGACGCCGGGCTCGGTCTTGCGGCGGAGAAGGCGTACCGGGATCTCGACCGGAATACGGCGCAAATGAGGGAAGTGAAGGATTATATGATCCGGGGACTTTCCGGGATCCCCGGGACGCATTTAAACGGCAGAACGGACGAAACGAGCGCGCCGCATATCCTGAGCGCGAGCTTTGATAACGTCCGCTCCGAGGTGCTGCTCCACGCCCTGGAGGAGCGCGGTGTCTGCGTTTCCTCGGGGTCCGCGTGCGCATCGTCGCACCCGTCCGAGATCAACACGCTCTTGGGGATCGGGCTCCCGAAGGAGCGCCAGGAGGGAACCATACGTTTTTCATTCAACGAGGCTAACACACGGGAAGAAGCGGCCTATGTACTGGACGCGCTTCGTGAGATCCTGCCCATGCTCCGGAGGTTCGTAAGAAGATGAATTATCAGTCTTTTCTCATTAAATACGCGGAGATCGCTCTCAAGGGCAACAACCGCTATGTGTTTGAGGACGCGCTGGTCCAGCGCATCCGCCACGCCCTGAAGCGGGTCCCGGGGACGTTCCGGGTCTCTAAGACCTCCGGGCGTGTGTACGTGGAGGCACTCTCCGAATATGACTATGACGAGACCGTGGATGCATTGACGCACGTATTCGGCATTCTCTGGGTGTGCCCGGTCATTCAGATCCCGGACCTGGGCTTCGAAGATCTTGCCGCGCAGGTGCTGAAATACATCGACGAGGACTATCCGGAAAAGAACTTCACCTTCAAGGTGGAAGCGAAGCGGGCAAGGAAGAACTACCCGGTGACCTCCCAGGAGATGAACCAGGAGCTCGGGCACAGGATCCTCGAGGCGTTCCCGACGCTTTCCGTCAACGTCCATCAGCCTGACGTGCTTTTAAAAGTGGAGGTCCGGAACGAGGACATCAACATCTACTCGCGGAAGATCAAGGGTGCCGGCGGCATGCCCTTAGGCACCAGCGGGAAGGCGATGCTGCTTTTGTCCGGCGGCATCGACTCGCCTGTAGCCGGCTATATGATCGCGAAGCGCGGCGTGTTCATAGATGCAGTGTATTTCCACGCGCCGCCGTACACGTCCGAGCGCGCGAAGCAGTAAGTCATTGACCTCGCCCGCATTATTTCAAAGTACACCGGGCCCATCATGCTCCACGTGATCAATTTCACGGACATCCAGCTCGCGATCTATGAGAAGTGCCCGCACGACGAACTGACCATCATCATGCGGCGCTATATGATGCGCATTGCGGAAAAGCTTGCTGAGGAGAACGAATGTCTCGGGCTCATCACGGGCGAATCCATCGGCCAGGTCGCGTCCCAGACCATGCAGTCCCTGGCCGCCACGAACGACGTCTGCACGATGCCCGTGTACCGGCCCGTGATCGCCTTTGACAAGCAGGACATCATTTCGATCTCTGAGATGCTTGGCACCTATGAGACGTCCATTCTGCCCTACGAGGACTGCTGCACGATCTTTGTCGCGAAGCACCCGGTCACAAAGCCCAGAGTTTCCGTGATCCGGAAGTCCGAGGAGGCGCTTTCGGACGTCATCGGCCCGCTCATGGAGCAGGCCTTCGCGTCAGACGAAGTCATCCTGTGTTCGTTCGACCGGCCGTAAGGAACTTCACAGGCCCTTGTGAAGGTGCTCCCGGTGCGGCCCTCCATTCTCTGAAGACACGAAAAAGGCACAGCAGTGCTGTGCCTTTCCGGTAAACTCTTCATGACCCGGGATTCCGGGGACGGGATCAGATGATGTAGGGACGCAGGGTCTCCAGGATGGTGTCCACGTTGTCCTCAGCATGGATGTTGAGGTCGATGGGCTTGGACAGGTCGAGAGAGAAGATGCCCATGATGGACTTTGCGTCGATCACGTAACGACCCGACACCAGATCAAAATCCGAATCGAATTTGGACAGGTCATTTACGAACGATTTTACTTTATCAATGGAATTCAACGAAATCTGAACTGTTTTCAATGGAATGTACCTCCTTTGCTTTTACAGTCCATATTTTAATAGGATTTTTCATGATTGTCAAGATAGAGGAGCACATATGCTGAAAGGACTTCGCGCCGCATTCCACACGCTGGGGTGCAAAGTGAATATCTACGAGTCCGAGGTGATGGAGGAGAAGCTCAGGGAGTGCGGCGTCACGATCGTCCCCTTTGATTCCCCCGCGGATATTTACGTGATCAACACCTGCACCGTGACCAATATCGCGGACAGGAAGTCCCGGCAGATGATCCACCGCGCGAAAAAGCTGAACCCGGACGCGGTACTCGCTGCCACGGGCTGCTACACGGAGCTTGCGGACGAGGAAGTCCTGAAAAAGGAGGGAGTGGACCTCGTCCTCGGGAACAATGAAAAGGCATGCATTGCGGAAGCGCTCGAACAGTATCTTGAAAAGGGCCTCTGCCCTGTGCGGACCCCCATCCGTGAATTCCGGGAGATCGAACGCATGGGCCTTTCAAGGACGCATGAACACAGCCGCGCGGACGTGAAGGTCCAGGACGGCTGCCAGGAGTACTGTACGTACTGTGCGATCCCCTTTGCACGCGGCAGGATCCGGAGCAAGACCGTTGAGGACGCGGTCCGGGAGATCACCGTCCTTTCTGAAAACGGTATCCGCGAGGTGGTCCTGACGGGGATCCACCTGAGCGCCTACGGAAGGGATCTTTCCGGCGATGACACGCTCCTCCGCCTGATCCTCGCGGTCAACGCCATCCCCGGGATCCGCAGGATCCGCTTAGGGTCGCTCGAGCCCCGTGTCATCACGGAGGAGTTTGTCTCAGGGATCAAAGCCGCGGACAAGCTCTGCCCGCATTTCCACCTGTCTCTTCAGAGCGGGTGTGAGAGGACTCTTAAGCGCATGAACCGGCACTATACGCCGGAAGAGTATATGGAAAGCGTCCGTCTCCTTCGGAAGGCTTTCGGGAAACCTGCCGTTACGACCGACATCATCGCCGGCTTCCCGGGGGAGACTGAAGAAGACTTCAAGGAGTCGTACCGTTTTGCCGAAGCCGTCGGGTTCTACGAAATGCACGTATTCAAGTATTCCCGGAGGAAGGGAACAGCGGCGGATCGGATGCCTGAACAGGTGCCGGAGGACGTGAAGACCGAACGGAGCGCGCGGCTTCTCGCACTCGCGAAGGAGATGTCGAAAAAATACCGGGAGGAAGCACTCGGGACAGAAGAGGAAGTCCTCACGGAGGAAGCCGTGGAATTCCGTGGTGGCACATACATGGCAGGGTACACAAGGACCTATATCCGGGCGCTCCTGCCTGCATCTTACGGCGCGAACGCGGTGGTCAGGGGGAGAATGACGGGCTTTTCTGATGAGGAGACCGTGATATTTGAGCCTGAAGTACAGTGAACCACTTGAACAAATGTGCAGGAATGGTGTATAATAAAATGTCAGGGTGTGCCGGAGACTCCGGTGTGTCCCGATGAAGTCCTTTATTGATCGTTTTTTGGGATAGTTTTAAGGGGTACGGAAATATATGGAGAACAGAACTTACCCGCAGGAGACTCAGTTCCTCCGGCTTCCGAGGCAGACCGAGGAGATGGATGCCGAGGAAGTGCTTGACAAGGTGTACGCAGCACTTCGCGAGAAGGGCTACAATCCGGTGTCGCAGATCGTCGGATACATCATGTCCGGAGACCCGACGTACATTACGAATCATCAGAATGCGAGAAGCCTTGTGATGAAGGTGGAGCGGGACGAGCTCCTCACGGTACTGGTCGAGCATTACATTAACACTGCATTATGAGGATCCTCGGGCTGGATTACGGTTCGAAGACCGTGGGCACCGCGGTCTCTGACGGGCTCGGCCTGACCGCGCAGGCGCTCTCGACCATTGAACGGAAGGAAGAAAACAAGCTCCGGAAGACGCTTCGGGAGATCGAAGCGCTGATCGCGGAGTATCACGCGGAACAGATCGTACTGGGCCTGCCCCTCAATATGGACGGGTCCGTTTCCGAACGCGCGGAAAAAACGCTGGAATTCAAGGAGATGCTTGAAAAAAGGACAGGGCTTCCCGTGATCCTTCAGGACGAGCGCCTCACAACGTTTGCCGCGGATGAGATCCTGGCAGGGTCCGGGGTCCCCAAAAAAGACAGAAAAAAGGTCATAGACAGCGTAGCCGCAGGACTCATCCTGGAGGACTACCTGAACGAGATAAAGAAGAAACAGTAAGGGAGGACGGAAGATGGCATTTGAACAGATCGCTTTTCAGACAGATGAAGGAGAAGTGCTTTTTTACGTCCTCAGTGAAGCCCGGGTCGGAGGAGTGAATTACATCCTGGTCGCGGAATCCGACGATGAAGACGCGGAGTGCTATATCATGAAGGATACATCGGGTGCGGAAGAGAAAGAGGCGGTGTATGAAATGGTAGAGGACGAAGCGCAGCTGGATGCACTCCTGAAATTGTTTCAGGAGCTTCTCGATGACTCCGGGGAGTAAAAGACGGAGGTAAATTTGTCGAAGAAAAACAGAACATATATCCAGACCTCCGGTGGCAGTGTGAAGATCATTCCGCTGGGAGGTCTTGAGCAGATCGGGCTGAATATCACAGCCTTTGAATACGGAAACAGCATCATAGTGGTGGACTGCGGCCTGGCATTTCCGGGAGAGGACATGCCGGGCGTAGATCTTGTGGTCCCGGACGTCTCGTATCTCACGGATAACATCGAAAAGGTGCGGGGCATGTTCATCACTCACGGGCATGAGGACCACATCGGCGCGCTGCCGTACGTCCTTGATACCCTGAACGTGCCGCTTTACGCGACACGGCTCACCATGGCCATCATTGAAGACAAGCTCGAGGAACACGGCATGAACGGCATGGTGAAGAAAAACGTCGTGAAGTACGGAGACGTCGTGCAGGCCGGGGATTTCCGGGTGGAATTTATCCGGACCAACCACAGCATAGCGGACTCCGCGGCGCTCGCCATTTTCACCGGTGCGGGCACCATCGTCCACACCGGGGACTTCAAGGTGGACTACACCCCCATCAGCGGGGACATGATCGACCTGCAGCGGCTCGCAAAGCTTGGGGATCAGGGTGTGCTCGCACTCCTTTCAGACTCCACGAACGCAACAAAGCCGGGGTTTACGCCTTCGGAGCAGCGGGTCATTGAGACGTTTGAAAGCACTTTTTCGGAATATACGGGAAGCCGCGTGCTGGTAGCGACCTTCGCGTCGAACGTAGACCGCGTGCAGCAGATCGTGAACACAGCCGCGCGAGTGGGCCGGAAGGTCGCGATCGAAGGGCTCAGCATGGTCACTGTAGTGAACCTTGCGAAGGAGCTCGGGTATCTCAGCATTCCGGACGGCGTGCTTGTGGATATCGACAGTATCCGGGACTACCCGGACGAAAAGCTGGTCATCCTGATGACCGGAAGCCAGGGCGAGGCCATGGCTGCGCTTTCCCGCGTCGCGAACGGTCAGCACCGGAAGATCCAGATCACGAAGAACGACGTGGTCGTCTTTTCATCGACGCCCATCCCGGGGAATGAAAAGGCTGTGTCAAGGCTCATCAATGAGCTGTACAAGCAGGGCGCGACCATCATCAACCAGATGACTCATGTGTCGGGCCACGCCTGCCAGGAAGAGCTGAAGCTGATCTACGCGCTCACAAGGCCGCAGTACGCGATCCCCGTCCACGGCGAGTTCCGCCACAGGAAGGAGAACGCGCTCATCGCCGAAGAGATGCGGGTCCCGAAAGAGAATATCTTCATGCTGAATTCCGGGGACGTCCTCGAGCTTTCGAAGGACAGAGGCGCGGTGACCGGCATGGTGCAGCACGGCGGCATCATGGTGGACGGCCTTGGCGTGGGCGACGTCGGCTCCATCGTACTCCGCGACCGCCAGAACCTGTCTAAGGATGGCATCATCGTAATTGCCATCACGCTGGAGCAGGGCTCCGGGCGGATCCTTGCAGGACCGGAGATCATCTCGAGGGGCTTCGTCTATATGAGGGAATCCGAGACTCTGATGGACGAGGCGCGGCAGATCGTGACGGACGCCGTGGCGCGCACCACCGACGGGAAATACATCGAATGGACCAGGATCAAGAACGAGGTCCGGGACAGCCTGGGCAGCTTTTTCTGGAGACAGATGAAGAGAAGCCCGGTCATCCTGCCGGTCATCCTGGAGGTTTAACACATGGGCATGCAGTCCGAAGAAGCAGCTGAAGAGCAGGAACATTCCTCGCGCCGCGAGGATATGCTCCATTACGTCAAGATCTTCGCTACGGTCATCATCCTGGTGGCCGTTATTGTGCTGTGCTATCTTGGCTATTTCTTCGGACGCGAGCTGTTCAATACGAGCGGCGTGAGCCAGACCCGCGCCGAGTACACAGAATACACCATCCACATCGAAAAGGGCGAGAGTACGCTCACGGTCGGAAGGGAGCTCAAAAAAGCAGGGATCATCAGGAATCCCATGGTTTTCTGGGTCCAGACCAAGCTGTTCAAATGTATTATCGAGCCCGGAGACTACCTCGTGAATTCCAGAACGAGCTCCATGGATATCGCGAAGCAGCTGAACAGTACCTACAGACTGAAGGGAAGCGGGGAATGATCACGGAAGAGCGGATCGCGGCATTTATTCGATCACTGGAAGGACCGGAGGACCCGGTTCTTGCTGATATCAGAGAGGAAGCGCAGGCGGAAAACGTCCCGGTAGTGAGAAAGGAAACCGAAGCGCTCCTTTCTTTTTTTACGGACCTGCTCCGCCCGATGCGGATCCTCGAGGTGGGCTCCGCCGTCGGCTACTCCGCGCTCGTCATGAACATGAGGCAGCCCGAAGGCGGGACGCTTACGACCATAGAAAACTATGCGCCGAGGATCCCGAAGGCGCTTCGGAATTTTGAAAAGGCGGGACGGCAGGACCGGATCACGCTGATCCCGGGCGATGCGGGAGAGATCCTGAAAACACTCGAAGGCTCGTACGACCTGATCTTCATGGACGCGGCAAAGGGTCAGTACATCGTCTGGCTTCCGGACGTCCTCCGGCTTCTTGCACCGCACGGCGTCCTCATAAGCGACAACGTCCTTCAGGACGGGGAGGTCATACGTTCGCGGTACGCTGTTGTACGGCGGAACCGTACGATCCACAAGAGGATGCGCGCGTACCTTCATGAACTTAAGCACCGGGAAGACCTTTCGACGATGGTCCTTCCCTTAGGAGACGGTGTTTCTGTGACCACATGGCGGGGTGAAAAAGCACCCTTTGGAGAACTGTAATGAAAAAACCTGAACTTTTAGCGCCTGCGTCGGGCCTTGACGTCTTAAAGGAAGCCGTCCGTTACGGCGCGGACGCGGTATACATAGGCGGCGAGGCCTTCGGCCTCCGCGCGAATGCGAAGAATTTCACGAACGAGGAAATGCGGGAGGGGATATCCTTCGCGCATGAATACGGCAGGAAGGTCTATGTGACGGCGAATATCTATGCCCACAACGAGGACCTGCCCGGCGTCCGCACGTACTTCCGGGAGCTCCGGGAGATCCGCCCGGACGCGGTCCTGATCTCTGACCCCGGCGTGTTTATGATCGCGAAGGAGGAGATGCCGGAGATCGATATCCACATCTCCACCCAATCCAACAATACGAATTACGGGACGTTCCTGTTCTGGCATTCCCTTGGCGCAAAGCGGGTCGTTGCCGGCCGAGAGCTGTCGCTTTCCGAGCTCTCCGAGATCAAAAAAAGGCTTCCGGACGGCATGGAACTTGAAGCGTTCGTGCACGGCGCGATGTGCATCTCCTATTCGGGCCGCTGCCTTCTTTCGAATTACCTTACGGGCCGCGACGCGAACCGCGGCGAGTGCACGCACCCGTGCCGATGGAACTACTACGTGACGGAGGAGACCCGTCCCGGAGAATACATGCCTGTGTTTGAAAACGAGCGCGGGACGTTCATCTTCAACTCGAAGGACCTCTGCATGATCGGACACCTCCCGGAAATGCTTGAAGCGGGGATCGATTCCTTAAAGATCGAGGGGCGGATGAAGACGGCGCTTTACGTGGCTGCGGTGACCCGGACGTACAGAAGAGCCATCGACGACTTTATGAAGGACCCCGAGCTCTACAGAAGGAATCTCGAATGGTACAAGGAGGAGATCGGAAAGTGCACCTACCGTGAATTCACCACCGGCTTCTTCTTCGGAAAGCCCGGTTCTGACGCGCAGATCTACGGAAACAGCACATATGTGAAGAACTACACCTACCTCGGGACCGCCGGGCCCTGCGATGAAAACGGCCGGGTAGTGCTTGAGCAGAAGAACAAGTTTTCTGTGGGCGACCTCATTGAGATCATGAAGCCTGACGGCAGAAATCTTACGACGGAGGTTCTCGCGATATCGGACAGGGACGGAAAGCCTCAGGAAAGCGCACCGCACGCGCGGCAGGAGCTTCACGTCCTGTTCAGCGTGATGCCGGAGGAGTACGACATTCTCCGCGTCCGCACCCCTGATAATGAGACAGATTGGAGCAACGGATGAATTTTCCCGAAAGCTATGAGCTGATCCTTGAAAAGGACGTCGAAGAGCTGTCCGCGCACGGAGCAGTTCTCACCCATAAAAAGACCGGCGCCCACGTGTTCCTTCTTGAGAACGAGGACACGAACAAGGTCTATGACATCGGCTTCAGGACGCCGCCTTCGGATGATTGCGGCATCCCTCACATTCTCGAGCATTCCGTCCTCTGCGGATCGGAAAAGTACCCGGTAAGGGATCCCTTTGTGGAGCTTGAGAAGGGGTCGATGAACACCTTCATGAACGCGATGACCTATGCGGAGAAGACAGTGTATCCCATCGCGAGCGTAAACGACCGGGATTTCGAGAACCTGATGTCCGTTTACACGGACGCGGTGTTCCGCCCGAATATCCTCCGGAACGATAAGATCTTCCGCCAGGAGGGCTGGCACTATGAGATGGCCGCGCCGGACCAGGAGCTCAGGCTCTCCGGCGTCGTGTACAATGAGATGCGCGGCGCGTTTTCGGACCCGGACAGTGTGCTCGACCGCTACATCAAAAGGTCGCTGTTCCCTGACACGCCTTACGTGTACGATTCCGGCGGACTTCCGGACGCGATCCCGGAGCTTGACTATAAGCGGCTATGTGCGTTCCACAGCCGCTATTACCACCCCTCGAACGCATACGTCTACCTCTACGGGAAGATGGACTTTTACGAGCGGCTCGACTGGCTGGACAAAGAATATCTCTGCCATTACGAAAAGATCGACCCCGAGTCCCTGTTCCCTGAACAGGAGCCGTTTACTGAGGTCCGGGACGTCACCGGCACTTACGGAATTTCGGAAGACGAGGACGATTCCCTCGCGATCTTTTCTTATGCGAAGGCTGTGGGCGGGCTCATGGATCCTCACGAGCTCCTTGCGTTCGACGTGATCGCCTACGCCCTTCTGAACGCGCCCGGCGCGCCTCTTCGGAAGGCACTGCAGACTGCAGGGATCGGCACGGAGATCTACGGCGGCTATGACAGCTCGTTCCGTGTGCCGGTCTTCTCAGTGACCGCAAGAGACGCGAAAAGTGCCGGTTTCGGGCGCTTTATTGAGATCATCGAAGCAGAACTCGGGAAAGCCGCGGAGGGCGGGATCCCTGAAAAAACGCTTCTTGCGGGCATCAACAGCCTGGAGTTTTTAGTCAGGGAAGCGGACTTCGGCCGGTTCCCGAAGGGGCTTGCGTACGGCTTCCAGGCCTTCGACACCTGGATCTACGACGAACGCTCGCCCATGCTTCACTTAACCTACAACGAATCCTTCCGGTTCCTTAAGGAAATGGTCGGGACACCGTACTATACCGGCCTCATCCGGGACCGGATCCTACTGAACACCCACGGCGTGCGGATCTGCCTCACCCCGGAGCGCGGGATGGCCGACCGTGAGGACCGGGAGCTTTCCGAAAGGCTTCTTGCGCTGAAGAACTCGCTCAGTCCCGAAGCTCTTGACTGGATCGTGAAGGATACGGAGGAATTAAGGCTCTGGCAGGAGGCGCCGGAAAGCGAGGAAGCGCTTTCGTCCATCCCGCACCTGAGCCTTTCGGACATCAGAAAGGATGCGGACCCGCTTAAAAACGAGCTGATGGACTTTTCGGGTGTCCCGGGGCTCCTGCACAGGATGAACACCTCAGGCATCAGCTACGTGGACCTCCTGTTTGACCTTTCCGGCATTCCGGATGAGGATTATCCGCTCGTTTCTCTTATGAGGAGCCTCCTCACTCAGATGGATACGGAGCATTACACGTACCAGGACCTGAACGATGAGATCGGTCTCTATACGGGCGGGATCGGCTCCGATATGTCGATTTACCGTGTGCGGGCCGGAAAGCCCGGCATCGGCGCAAAATTCGCGGTTCGCGGGAAGGCCGTGACGGAAAATACAGAGGAGCTTGTAAGGCTCTTCAGGGAAGTGATCTTCCATACGGACTTCAGCGATACCGTGCGTCTCCGTGAGATCGTCTCCGAGATTCGGACCCAGTACAGGGACAGCATGGTGAGCTCCGGCCACTCCACGGCCATGAAGCGCATGCTTTCCTACGCCTCACAGGAGGCGCTCCTTGACGAGCAGGTGAACGGTGTGGACTTCTACAGGTATATCGAGGACCTCGCCGAACACTTTGACGAGCGGAAGGACGCCCTTGTGAAGGCGCTTCGCGGGCTCTCCCTCCGAATCTTCCGGAAAGGGCAGCTCCTCGTGAGCCTGACCGCGGAAGAGGACGGGTGCCTGGCGCTTCAGGAAACGATCTCCGGGCTTCTTCCCGAAATGCCTGAGGAAAAGCTCCCGGCCGTTCCGCGTACCCTCGTCCCCGCAAGGAAAAACGAGGGCTTCATGACCTCCTCCATGGTCCAGTACGTGGCCATGGGCGGAAGCTTTACGGAGAAGGGCTATGCGTATTCCGGCGCGTACCGGGTGCTCAGGACGCTCCTCGGCTATGATTACCTGTGGGTCAACATCCGCACGAAGCAGAACGCGTACGGCTGCATGTCCTATTTCAACAGAAACGGGGAAACGGCCTTTGTTTCCTACCGGGACCCGCTCATCAGGGAGACGCTCGACGTTTTCCGCGGCATCCCGGCGTATCTTGAAGCGTTAAGCCTTCCGGAAGAGGAGATCGAACGATATATCATCGGAACGCTCAGCGAATCGGACGCGCCCACGACCCCCTCGGTACTCGGACGGCGGTCCCTGAACGCGTATCTTACGGGCGTTACGGACGACGATATCAGAAAGGACCGGGAAGAAGTCCTTTCATGTACACTTGAAGATATTAAAGCGCTCGCCGTACCGCTTCGCGCGGTCCTTTCGGACGAGCTCTATACCGTTGTGGGCGGCACGGACATGATCCGGAGCTGCGAAGAATTATTCGGAAGCACAGAACCGCTTTCGGGGGAACCTGAAGGCGCAGGACCGTTTTCGGGGGAACAGGATGGAGAATAAAAAATCCGGCTTTGTGTCCATCATCGGACGGCCGAACGTGGGGAAATCCACGTTGATGAATCATCTGATCGGGCAGAAGATCGCGATCACCTCAAACAAGCCGCAGACCACCCGGACCAGGATCCGCACGGTCTACACGGACAGCCGCGGGCAGATCGTCTTTCTGGACACGCCCGGCATCCACAAGGCGAAGAACAAGCTCGGGGAATACATGGTGGAGACTGCCGAAAAGGCGGTCTATGAGGCTGATGTGATCCTCTGGATCGTAGAGCCTACCACGTACATCGGGCAGGGCGAAATGATCATTTCCGAGTCGCTGAAAAAGGCGAAGCAGCCCGTGATCCTCGTGATCAACAAGATCGATACGGTCACGAAAGAACAGGCGGCAGAGGCCGAGGAAGCCTACCGGAAGGTCATGGACTACACTGCTGTCATGAGGGTCTGCGCACTCCGCGGCACCGGCGCGAAGGACGTGCTGGACCGGATCTTCGAATACCTCCCCGAAGGCCCGTTCTACTATGACGAGGACACCGTTACGGACCAGCCGATGCGGCAGATCGCGGCGGAGATCATCCGCGAGAAGGCGCTGCGCCTCCTGTCTGACGAGATCCCGCACGGCGTTGCGGTCACCATCGATAAAATGAAGCAGAGGAAGGACCTCATCTGGGACATCGACGCCTCCGTGATCTGCGAGCGTGAGTCCCATAAGGGCATCATCATCGGCAAAGGCGGACAGATGCTGAAGAAGATCGGCATCCAGGCGCGTCAGGACATCGAAAAGATGCTGGAGGATCAGGTCAACCTGAAGCTGTGGGTCAAAGTGCGCGAAAACTGGCGCGACAGCGATCTCTACATGAAGAATTTCGGGTATCACGAGAACAATGAACTGTAAGGAGCGGCGATGCAGGACGGGACGGAAGTGACCGGCATGGTGCTGTCCTCCATGCCTGTAGGCGAAGCGGACAGAAGGGTGGTTCTTTTAACAGCGGAGCTCGGCAGGATCTCCGCGTTTGCGCGCGGCGCGAGAAAGCCCACAAGCTCCCTGGTCTCCGCGACCCGGACGTTCGCGTTCGGGAAGTTCACGGTGTTCACGGGGAGGAATTCATATACGCTCGGGAAGGCGGACGTCCGCGACTACTTTGAGGAGATCGTCGGGGACGTCGAAAGGACGGCCTACGGCTGCTATTTTGCGGAGCTTTCCGGCCTTTTTTCGCGGGAGAACGCGGACGGGAGGGCGGTCCTTTCACTCCTTTATTCTGCCCTCCGGGCGCTGTCCCGGGGCAAGATGCCGCCGGCGCTTATCCGCCGCGTTTTTGAGCTTTCCGTCCTTCACGAAAACGGTGTGCTGCCGGATTTCTCAGTCTGTTCGGACTGCGGGAAGCCGTATTTCGCGGGACACTTCCTGAAGAGCCGGATGCAGGCCGTCTGTACGGAGTGCCTCCCGGAGCCTGCCGGGATCCCGTTGTCCAGGTCCGCGCTTTACGCGCTCCGGTTCATTTCGGGGACGCCCGCGGAAAAGCTCTTTTCGTTCACACTTTCTGAAGCGCCCATGAAGGAGCTTTCGGATACCGCGGACGCGCTTCTTGACATGAATCTCGACCGTGAGCCGAAGTCGCTCGAGCTTCTTTCGGTTCTCGGCTCTGAGACCTCCGGGCATAACTAAGGCTTGAAAAACAGACTGTGATGAGATATAATATATTTTCGATATGTAACGGGAAACCTGTTTCCCGATTTCCTTTGGATATTTGTTAATGAGGTACTGTATGAGACGCAAATTCCCGGCATTTATTTTAATGGTCCTTCTCGCGATCACACTGGGAGGCTGTGACGGATGCGCATTGTTCTCCGGCTGCAGCTGCTCTGCCTGCAACAAGGGCCTGAAGGTCCAGACCTTCGGCAACGTCACGAACGGGATCTACTATTACGCGGACAGGCATCTGCAGGACGTGTTCATTTCCGAATTTGACGAGTCCCGCTACGATGCCGCGGAATTCGCGGGATATCTTGAAGCGGACATAGAAGAATACAACAAGGATCATCCGTACGTCTGCCCGGTCTATCTGGACAAGGACGGAAACCAGGTGCCCACCAATACGCTGACGAAGGCCATCACGATCGAACGCTGCAGCTCGAAGAACAACGAGATCACCATCCGGCTCATGTACGGCACGGTAAAGGACTATGTGAACTACAACGCGGAAGAGATCACGAAACGCGGCGGGACCGTTCTGGAATCCGGCGTCATGACGCAGGACAGTGCGGCGCTCCTTTCCCTTTCGTACGTCAATACGGAAGGCGAGGCGGTCGATTTCAGCGATCTTCTGAAATCCAGGAGAGCGCCGGAGTACCGGTATGTGACCTGTGATTTTGAAGCGGTGCTGTACGGAGAAGGGGACATCGTGGGCTATACGACGAACGGCAGCTACGACCCCAAGGGCAACTGCGTGAACGTACCCGCAGGACAGCGTGTAACTGTCATTTTTGCGGGCTCGGACGGAGAATAAGACGGATAAATTGAGGAGAGGATGATCATGGAAAAGACGATGGACAAGATGGTCGCGTTATGCAAGAGCCGCGGTTTTATTTTCCCGGGCTCGGAGATCTACGGCGGCCTTGCGAATACATGGGACTACGGAAACTTAGGCGTTGAACTCAAGAACAACGTGAAGAGGGCCTGGTGGCAGAAGTTCATCCAGGAGTCCCCGTACAACGTGGGCGTGGACTGCGCCATCCTGATGAACCCGCAGACGTGGGTCGCGTCAGGCCATCTGGGCGGCTTCTCGGATCCTTTAATGGACTGCCGTGAGTGCAAGGAGCGCTTCCGTGTGGACCAGCTGATCGAAGCCTACATGCAGGAAAAGGGCATCGTCCCGGAGAAGGGCCTGGACGGCTGGACCAAGGAAGAGATGCAGGATTTCATTGAAAAGGAGCAGGTTCCCTGCCCCTCCTGCGGCAAGCACAATTTTACCGAGATCCGCCAGTTCAACCTGATGTTCAAGACCTTCCAGGGCGTGACTGAGGACGCGAAGAACACCGTGTACCTCCGCCCGGAGACCGCGCAGGGTATTTTCGTAAACTTCAAGAACGTCCAGCGTACTTCCAGGAAGAAGCTGCCGTTCGGCATCGGCCAGATCGGCAAGTCGTTTAGGAACGAGATCACGCCCGGCAACTTTACGTTCCGTACGCGTGAGTTCGAGCAGATGGAGCTCGAGTTCTTCTGCGAGCCCGACACGGACCTTGAATGGTTCTCGTACTGGCGCCAGTTCTGCATCGACTGGCTGAAAAAGCTCGGCATGAAGGACGATGAGCTTCGCACCCGCGACCATGAGCCGGAAGAGCTGAGCTTCTATTCCAAGGCGACCACGGACCTTGAGTTCCTGTTCCCGTTCGGCTGGGGCGAGCTCTGGGGTATTGCGGACCGGACGGATTACGACCTTTCCCGCCATCAGGAGACGTCCGGACAGGACCTCACGTACTTTGACGAAGCGAAGAACCAGGCGTACATTCCGTACGTGGTAGAGCCGTCTCTGGGCGCGGACCGCGTAGTGCTTGCGTTCCTTTGCTCCGCATATGATGAAGAGGAGATCGCGGAAGGCGACGTCCGTACGGTGCTCCATTTCCATCCGGCGCTTGCGCCCGTAAAGGTGGGCGTGCTGCCGCTGTCGAAGAAGCTGAACGACAGCGCGGAAAAGCTGTACCAGATGCTTTCGAAGAAGTTCAACTGTGAATTTGACGACAGAGGCTCCATCGGCAAACGGTACAGGAGACAGGACGAGATCGGTACGCCGTGGTGCGTGACCTATGATTTCGAATCTGAAAACGACGGCTGTGTGACCGTTCGCGACCGCGACACCATGGAGCAGGAGCGTGTGAAGATCGAAGACCTTGTAAGCTATTTCGAGAAGAAGCTGGAGTGGTAAGACGTTCCTGCCGAAGCTTTTTGAATGAGACAATACGGGGTGCTGAAGAAGGACCAGGTCCCCTTCGGCGCCCCGTTTTTTGCAAAGGAGGTAACAGTTATGATCCCTATGGAAACCTGCCGGAAGGTCCTTGAAAGGGCCACAGCGACCGGCGCGGATTACGCAGAGATTTTTGCGGAGAACACGGTAGATCATCTGATCAGCATGATCTCCGGGAAGGTGGACAATATCAACGACGGCGTGACAGCCGGTGCGGCTGTCCGTGTCTACAAGGGACTCCGAAGCGTGATGGCGACCACCATCGACACGAGCGAGGAAGGCCTTCTCCGGTGCGCGGCGCGCGCGGCGGAAGCCTTGGGCGAAGGGACCGCGGAGATCTCTTTTGTCCTCCGGGAGCGCCTGTTCGGCGATATCCACCCCATCAAGGTGGTTCCTTCCGCAGTCGGGAACCGCGAAAAGATCGAGATCTTAAGGACCGGCTGCAGTGCTGCGGCGGATTACTCAAAGAGCATCGTTCAGACCACCGGAAGGCTTTTAGACGTGGATCATAAGATCCTGATCGCGAACACGGACGGCGTGTACGCGGAGGACCGGCAGATCCGTACAAGGCTGATGGTGACCGCGGTGGCGGATACCGGGAAGGGCAGCCAGACCGGCACGTGCAGCCCGGGGCGCAGAATGGGCCTTGAAATGTTTGACGGAGAAGTGGACGCGGCAGCGGCGGGTCGCGAAGCGGCGCGCCAGGCAGTCGTGATGGCCGACGCGGGCTACTGCCCGGGCGGCACCATGCCTGTAGCCATAGACAACGGCTTCGGCGGCGTGATCTTCCACGAGGCCTGCGGCCATTCCCTGGAGGCGACGTCCGTTGCGTACGGGCTTTCGCAGTTTACCGGGAAGCTGGGCGAGCAGATCGCGAACGAGAAGGTGACGGCCATCGACGACGGAACGATCCCGAACGGCTGGGGTTCCGTGAACGTGGACGACGAAGGTACGCCGTCACAGAAGCGCGTCCTCATCGAAAACGGCGTCCTGAAAATGTATATGATCGATAAATTCAACGGCCGCAGGATGGGCATGGAAAGCACCGGAAGCGCCAGGCGCGAGAGCTTCATGTACGTGCCCACGTCCCGCATGACCAATACGTACATCGCGGCAGGCACGGATTCGAACGAGGACATTATCGCATCCATCGACTTCGGCCTCTATGCGGCGCAGATGGGCGGCGGCTCCGTGAACCCCGTGACCGGCGAATTCAATTTTGCCGTGAACGAGGGCTACATGATCCGGAACGGAAAGATCTGCGAGCCCGTACGCGGCGCGAGCCTTGTCGGAAAGGGCAGCGAGATCATTAAAAACATCGATATGGTCGGGTCCGAGCTCCTGCTTGCGCAGGGCATGTGCGGGTCTTCATCCGGCAGTATCCCCACGAACGTGGGCCAGCCGATGATCCGTGTTTCGTCCATCACCGTGGGCGGAAGATAAGGAGGCGTTATGGATTTTACAGCTTTTAAAGAGAAGATCAGGGAAGAGGCGGCAGCTGCCGGCATTTCCCAGTACGAACTGCTTTACATGACGAACGACAGTGTCTCCGTGAGCGCGTTCGGCGGACAGATCGCGGACTTTACCGCCGGCATCACGGGCGGCGTCTGCTTCCGCTGCATAGTGGACGGCCATATGGGCCTCGCGTATACGCAGGACCTGTCCGATTCCTCCGCACGGTCTCTCGTGCTCCGTGCCGCCGATAACGCTTCCGTGATCGAAAGCGAGGAGACTGAATACTTCAGCGAGGGCGGCGGAGACTATGAAGACTACGAGCCCGCGAACATGGCTCAGGCAGCCCCGGAAGAGCTCGTGAATACCGTGCTGTCCGGCCTTGAGGCACTGAAAGCCGCTGATGAGAAGGTAACGGACGGATGTTCCGCGAGCGGCGGCGCGACCGTGCAGGAAATGTACCTCATGAATTCCAACGGAGTGGATCTGAAGTACAGAGGCAGCATGGATTACCTGTTCCTCGAGGCGGTCGTCTCGAACGGAACGGAAGACAATAACGAGTACGAGCTGAAGCTCGGGGAGCCGAAGGACCTCGATCTCAACGACATCGCAAAGAAAGCAACGGACAAGGCTGTCTCGATGCTGGGCGCCGGCACGGCCCCCACGGGGAGCTTCCCGGTCGTATTCTCTCCGGAAGCGTTTACGAGCTTCCTGCAGGTGTTCTCGTCCTCGTTCTCTTCGGACAACGCGGCCAAGGGGCTAAGCGTCCTGAAGGGCAAAGAAGGCGAAGTGATCGCTGCGGATATCGTGACGGTCATCGACGATCCGTTCTACCCGGACAACCCGGCGCGCATCAATTTTGACGCGGAGGGTTCGCCGGCGCACAAGAAAGCCGTGATCTCGAACGGAAAGCTCGAGACGCTGCTCTACAACCTGAAAACAGCCCACGCGGCGGGGCGCGAGACCACCGGCAACGCGCACCGGGCGGGCTATGACTCGCCGGTCGTGATCAGCCCGTTCACCATGTACCTCGTACCGGGTGAATTCACGGAGGAGGAGCTGTTTGAAAAGGCCGGAAACGGCGTGTATATTACGAGCCTGGGCGGCCTGCACGCGGGTGCGAACCAGATCACCGGCGACTTCTCTCTCATGAGCTCTGGCTTCATGATTACGGACGGCAAAAAGGGCGAGCCCGTGAAGTCGTTCACCGTGGCCGGGAATTTCTTCGACATGCTGAAGGACGTGACCGCCATCGGCAGCAACATAAAGCTCCCCATGCCGCTGTCATCGACTGCCTTCGCATCGCCTTCAGTGCTCGTTAGAGAGCTTTCAGTATCAGGAAAGTAAGCTTTTATGACAGACCGATGGATCACATTTGAAAAGCTCGTGAATTACCGGGACTTGGGCGGCCTTCCCACGAAGGACGGCCGCCGGATCGTTCCCGGGAAGCTCATCCGCGGCGGGAACATAAACGGCGCGAGTGACGCAGATATCGAAAAGCTCTCCGGCATGATCGGCCTTGCCGTCGATTTCCGGACGGAGGGCGAGCTCCTTGAAAAGCCGGATCCCGAGATCCCCGGCGTGGAAAACTGGCACCTGCCGGTGCTCGAGACCATTACCGAGGGCGTCTCCCGGGAAAAGGATGCGGACAGGCATTCCTTCGAGTATTTCATTGACAAGCCGGATATTGCGCTGAACTACATGGTGAAGACCTATGAGCATCTGGCGTTAAGCGCCTTCGCGCTTTCGCAGCAGAAAAAGCTTGTGGAAAGGCTCGCGGAGCCTCTGGAGAAAGGCGTGCTCTGGCATTGTACGGCCGGAAAGGACAGGACGGGGATCTTCGCGGCTATAGTGGAAGAGATCCTGGGAGTCCCGAGAGAAGTGATCGTTACGGACTATCTCCTGACGAACATCGGAAACGCGGAGGTGACCGAGCGACTGGTGCAGATGATCGCGTCAAGGTCGGACGTGGACCGGGAAAAGTCGGTCCCGGCGCTCAGGATCATGTTCGGCGCGGAGAAAGAATATATTCTCGCGTTTTACAGGGAAGCGGAACGGCAGTACGGGGACTTTGACGGGTTCTTAAGGGAAGCCATGGGAGTGGACCGTGAGATGCGGGAAAGGTTCAGTGAACTGTATTTGATATAAAGGCTTGTAAAAACACGGGAGCCGCCCCCGT